>BBBF01000046.1 GCA_001315925.1 Thermocladium modestius JCM 10088
AAGGAGGTCAGTCCGTAAAACGCGTCTTTTACTGCATCAAAGATCATAATATTTAAACACATAATTCTTCACTAGATCCATTAATATCATCCATGAAAAGGTAAAGGCGAGCGTTATCAATACATCCATGAGAGGAATAGGCGTGACGAGAATTCCCGCAACGGAGATCGAAGAGATTACTATTATATCTATCACTATTGAGAGCGCCAGCCATTTGCTCGGCATTGAGTGCCAGAACCTCTTTCTCTCCCTAACCATTAATACCGTGAAAAGACCGGAAAAAACCAAGGTATCGAATACTAAAGTATGGATTCCAGAAGGCCTTAATCCCAGCTTCAACCCTAACCATAGCACTATGAATCCCTCTAAAACAAGCAATGCAGAGAGAATGCCGGAGCTCATTGTTAAGGCCTTTACATTCCACCTCTCCGGCTTCATGGAATACCTAACATTATCTGTTGCTATTGACATGGTCACGAAATCATTAGCAAATAGAAGTAAAATTACATCAAATGGCGTAGTTACGAAGAATCTCACGACGAGGAACGAGGTGGTAAGGAAAATCACCACTTGCATGGTCTTCATTATCTTGTTCAGGGTATACGTCAACATGCGTTGATATATTCTCCTTCCACTCTTTACTGCCTCCACTATATCGGATATTCCTCATGGGTAAGCACTATGCTAGCCGATGCCTTGGCTACATCGGTGGCATTGCTAACTGCTATCCCTACCTCCGCTTGTTTCAAGGCTGGAGCATCATTGACTCCATCCCCCCCGGTCATTCCGGTCACGTGTCCTCCATCTTGGAGTCCCTTCACGATTAGGAACTTATCCTCCGGAAATACCTCGGCGAATATGGAACAATCATCAATTGAGTCCTTGCCCTCCTTAATGTCTTGAACGGTACAGACATGGCCCTCCATGCCGACCTCCGCTCCCACCTCTTTGGCAATGGCATAGTTATCGCCCGTGACCATTTTTGCATGAACGCCAAAGCTATTGAGCTCGGTGATGAGCTCCTTGGAGTCAGGTCTGGGCTTATCATAGAGCGGAATTATGCCCAAAAGCTCAAGCTCCTTCCCTCCCACCGCCACTGCTATTACCCTGAACCCACGCGATGCATATGATTCTACATCTTGTTCTATTTCCTCGTACTTCCTCTTGCAGAGCTTTGCTACTACTTGGGGGGTGCTCCTTTTATGATTGTCAGTTTCTTCCCATTCATGTCAATCACGGCCTCCGTTCTCTTCGTGGAAGGATCGAAGGGCTTGAACTCGGTTCTGTTGGCATAATTCACACTTATATGCTGCTCCTTAGCATAGGAGATTATTGCTAGATCTATTGGGTCTTGGCTGGCCTCGTCTGAGGCAAGGCAGGCATACATTATGAGTTCCTCATCACTTCCTTTATAGGCCCTAGGTTTAACAACGCGTAGCCTATTTTCAGTTATAGTGCCGGTCTTATCCATGCATATCACATCCATTGATGCTGCATCCTCTATTGCGTTGAGTCTGGTGACCAGAACTCCTTTCTTAGACATTTCCAGCGCCCCCTATTGCCATAGCTATTGTGAACGTGGCTGGCAACGCCACTGGAACTGAGGCTATTAACACCACCAATGAAAAGGGAAGTACTTGGTTGATGCTCACATGCTCAAGAAGCGAGAAAGCAATGATGCCAAGAACCAGCACTATGTCCAGGATAATTAGGTTTCTCACTATTCCGAATATAAGCGACTCTATGTGGGACTTCGATCCTGCATTCTTCACCAACTCCGTGGTCTTGCCGAAGTATGTGTGGGATCCTGTCAACATGACGATACACGTGGCTTCTCCCCCCCTTCTCACCACGGAGCCTGAGAAGAGAACATCTCCCTCTCCCTTCTCTACCGCCATGGATTCCCCGGTGAGGGCCGATTGATCCACTTCGACGGTTCCCTCAAGTATCTTAGCATCTGCGGGAACTAAGTCACCCAACCTCACCCTTATTATGTCGCCTGGCACCAACTCCCTGGCTTGTATCTTAGTCCACTTCCCATCCCTAAGCACGCGGGCTTGAACTGAAAGGCGTTTTCTGAGCAACTCTACTGCATTCTGAGCCCGCGTCTCTTGCACGTAGCCCACTATAGCATTGAATACAAGGAGGAAAAGTATTATTAAGGCATCCGAGTATTTCCTTAAAGCGATGGTAACCGCTATGGTTACCTCTAACATCCAAGGAACCGGACCCCAGAACTTACCTAGGAACTTCAGAAATGGGTTCTCTCTTTTTTCCACCACCTCATTATATCCGAATTTTTCCAGCCTTCTCTTGGCTTCCTCACTTGATAATCCATCCTTAGTTGTCCCCAGCCTCTTCATTAGCTCATCAATGCCGAGATTTTTTAGATCATCTTCCATTAGCCGTCAGCGAGGCCAAGATCAAAAACTTAGCGGTAGCTATTTATTGATTAGTCACGTGGTATTTTGATTTATGATAACGTCAATTGTATCTCGCTAAAGTTTTTATTCGCTGTATAATCTGCTATGCATGTTGGAGAAGCTTTTCAAGCCATCCAGCATAGCAGTTGTGGGGGGGCTTCTAGGAATAGGGATAAGGTAGGTAATATAGTATTGAGGAATATTCTCTCTACCTTCCGAGGAAAGGTATTCGCCATAAATGATAAGGCAGACTCTGTGGAGGGAATAAGGACAAACAAATCGCTCAAGGATGTGGGATCCGTGGATTTAGTGGTGGTGGCAATTCCAAGGACGGCGGTTCCTCAAGTAATGGAAGAGGCTGTTCAGGTGGGAGCGGGTGCTGCTGTTGTGATAACTTCAGGTTTCAGGGAGACCGATGAGGAGGGGGGGCCAAGCTAGAGGAGGAGCTGGTGTCAATTGCAAGAAAGGGAGGCGTGAGGGTTTTGGGGGGGCCCAATACTTTGGGCCTGATTACTCCTGACATGAATGCGACGTTTGCCTTTGCAGACGTTCTGAAGGGTAATGTGGCCGTAGTGGCCAGAGTGGGGGGGTATTGGGGGGGTCTATATGTTGAATTGGGCCCAGAGAACACGGATAGGGCTGAGCTACTTCGTCAGTCTCGGTAACCAGGCAGACATCGATGAAACGGATATTTTTCAATTCTTGGCAGAGGACCTCGACACGAGAGTCATTTTCTCCTACCTGGAGGGAGTGGCTAATGGAAGCAAGTTCCTTGATGTGGTTCCTAGCATAGCTAATAGGAAGCCCTTAGTTTTCTTGAAGGGAGGAATGGGAAGGGAAGGAGCTGAGGCGGCGAAGACTCACACCGGAAGCTGACGGGGGGGTCAGGGGGGGATCTCTTCAGGGCAGCGGTTAGGACGGTTGGTGGAATACAAGTAGATGGATTGGAGGACATGCTTAACTTGGCCAAGATTCTCACGGCAGACGAGCCCATAAGGCCGGATATATTGGTTATCACCAACTCGGGAGGGCATGGCGTATTAACAGCGGATGCAATAGAATCCGCGGGGTTGAAAATGGCCGCTCTGACCCCCCCAAGGGCAATAGATAAGTTGAAGGAAGTTCTTCCGCCTCAGAGTCCTCCTAAGAATCCACTAGACCTTTCCGGGGGGGACGCGGATAGCGGAAGATATAGAAGGGCATTGCAAATGGTTCAAGACCTTGACTGCACCAAGCTGGTCATAGTGCAGTCCCTGCCCATGGTTAGCTGCAGCGAGGTGGCCAGAGTAGTGCTTGGATTTAAGGGTAGGGAGGTAGTGACGGTGGTGATGGGACTTGATGAGGATGCAGCATCCAGGACACTGGAACTAGCTAAAATGCCCGTGTTCAGGTTCCCAGAAGACGCGGTGAGGGCAATTAGTTACGTTTTGAAAAGAAAGCCTCCCCCCCAGAGAAAGATCAGAGTGCCCCCCCAGCCTATAGAGGAGGCCAGATCCTTAGTGGAGGGAAGAAAATACGTGCCGGATTATGTTGCGATGAAGCTTATGGAACTTTATGGCATAAGAACGCCTAGATGGGCAGTGGTGGAGAGCTCCTCCCAGCTTGAAGCCGCGGCAGATAAGGTGGGTTTTCCCCCCTAGTGATTAAGGCATCCACGGATTACCCAATTCATAAGACAGAGATGGGAGGAGTAGTCATGAATGTAGAGCGGGACTCCTTGGGGCATGCCTATAATCAAGTATCTTCCAAGTTCAAACGCGTCCTGTTGCAGCGGCAGCTGCATGGAGTGGAAGTGTTCGTGGGTGGACTTAGGGATCCAACCTTTGGGCATGCGGTGGTTGTGGGAATAGGTGGAGTACACGTGGAGGTAATGAAGAGCCTCAGCTATGCCTTATCCCCCCCAGTCTCGGAAGACGAAGCGCTAGAGATAATGTCCGAAAGCAAGGTCACTCAACTATTGACGGCCAGGAATAGGAACTATGATCTGGGCTCCGTTGTCAGGGCGATCTCGACTATTTCTAGGATGATAGTGGACCTCAATGTGAAGGAAATGGATGTTAATCCATTGATGGTAAATGAGACCGGCGCCTATGCTGTCGATGTTAGGATTGAATTATGAGTAATTCATTGATGTTTTAAGGCCAAGGATAAAAACCGCCCTATCTTTCCTAAATTTCATGATATTTTTAGTCAGACACGGCGAATCCACGTTCAATGTGATGGGGGGGATTCTACATAGTTCTACAATAGATGAAGGCCCCCTCAGCGATAAGGGCAGGGAGGAGGCCGCTGCCGCGGCCAGGTTCTTGAAGCGGCTCGGATTCAATGGGCGGGTCTATTCATCGCCTTTGAGGAGGGCTAGGGAGACGGCGTCTTTCTTCACGGATGATTTCGTCATAGATGATAGGTTGAGGGAGGTAGGCATGGGTGCGTGGGAGAAGAAGAGAATAACCGACATACCTGAGTTCCATCTATATTCGCAGGATCCCGTTAGGAATCCACCGCCGGGCGGCGAGTCTATAGTCTCCGTGCTGGATAGGGTGACCAGTATATTGAACGAGGTAGAGGATGGCTCCGTGTTGGTGTCCCATTGGCTGCCCATAGCGGTGGCCATTGCGGCGGCATTGGGCATGCCCTTGAATAATATATATAGGATGAGGATAGGCAATGCATCGATCTCCGCCCTATCCAAGAAGGACGGAGGGTGGGTTGTGGAATTCATTAATATAAGGCCAAGGGACATGGAGCTGATCGTTGGAGGTAGCATTCAATAACTTATTGGAAAATTTTATATCAGTGCCCCCTCAATGGGTAGTATGTTCAGGGACAAGCTTCCATTGTCCAATGCGTCTCTAACGTTCAGGGATGTCGTGCTAGTGCCTGGGCGGGCCGTTGATGAACCGGCAAAGGTGGATCTATCCACGTTTGTTGCAAGGGGGGGATTCCCATCAGAGTGCCCTTAGTTTCATCCCCAATGGACACAGTCACCGAACGGGATTTGGCGGTGGCAATGGCGCGGGAAGGCGGGGGGGTCGGGGGGGTGATTCATAGAAACATGACGGCGGAGTCCGAGGTCGCCATGGTTAGGTCGGTTAAGGAGTCGCCTAGGTATTCATTGCAGTACATCAAAGTAGCTCCCGAGGCTCCGGTAGGCGAGGCTTTGGCCATGATGACGGCAGCCAATCTGGATTCAATCCCCCCCATAGTGGCTGACGATGGTCCATCTTTGGCATTATAAATAGATCCAGCGCTATATCGGCGTCGGGCAGGGTCATCGACGTCGCCTCCAAACCCGTCGTGGCCCCCCCGCATCATTGGGCGAGGAGGCAATCATTAAATTAATGAGGGAGAAGGGGGCTGGATGTCATTCCCATGGTAGACTCAGAGGGCCATTACATCGGCTCCGTCACGTATTACGATTTAACCAGGGGCCATCCATCGCTGGGAAAGGATGGGAACCTATTAGTGGGCGCCGCCGTATCTCCCTTCGACCTGGAGAGGGCCAAGAAGCTATCCAAGCATGCGGATTTCCTAGTAATAGACGTGGCCCACGCCGATAATGAGAACGTGATCTCAGCGGTTGCAAGGATGGTTAAGGAAGTGGATGTGGGCGTAGTATTCGGAAATGTTGGCACCTATAAGGGAGCCGTGGATGCCATAACTAGGATAGATTACTTAGCGGGGGCTCAGGGTTGGCATAGCCAGCGGCTCCATATGCAGCACCGGCGTCGTGACTGGCGCCGCGGCGCCCACGCTCTGGGCCACGGCCCAAGTAGCGGATGCAGTGCTGGACAGCGGCGCAAGCATTCCAATAATAGCTGATGGGGGGGAATACGGGAGCCTGGAGACGCGGTTAAGGCATTTGCTGCTGGAGCTTGGTCCGTCATGATGGGTAGGGCATTTGCTCAAGCGCTTGAGTCTCCGAGCCCCGTGATCAGGGTCGGGAGCCATAAGTACAAGTATTATAGGGGGGGATGGGAAGCGAGGGAGCACGGGAGGCTAGGTTCAGCTTGGATAGGTATGGGCTCAAGGCCAAGAACGTGGCGGAGGGGGGGGTGGAGGGCTTGGTTCCCTACAGGGGGGGAACGGTCAGGGATATAGTGAACTACTTCGTGGGCGGCATGCAGGCCGCAATGGGTACATAGGGGCCATGAACATACGCGAGGCGTGGGAGAAGGGCGCATTCTCCTTAGTAACGAGCCTCGGCTGGTCGGAGGTAGCTCCCCCCCACGATTTGTTCACCGACGTCGAGGGGGGATTAGTGTTGGATAAGGCCATAGTGGTAAACTTCGGCAGTCAATACGCTCACTTAATATCCAGGCGGCTCAGGGAGTTGGGTCTCTACGCGGAGCTGGTGGATCCCATGGCGGTGAGTAATGTCTTGAATGGCGATGTTAAGTTAATAGTGTTGTCGGGCGGTCCATCCAGCGTCTATGAGGAGAATGCTCCATCCATAGATGTATCCATCCTAAATGGGGACCGCCCCCCCATATTGGGAATATGCTATGGACACCAGTTGGTGGCATCCATGTTGGGAGGCTCTGTGGAGAAGGGGGGGGAGGGCGAGTTTGGCCCAACCAAGGTCTACGTGGATGTCCGGGAGCCCATCTTTAAGGGATGGAATGAGACTGAGGTGGCTTGGATGTCCCATGGAGATTACGTGGCGAAGCCCCCTCCTGGGTTCAGGGTCATAGCTAAGTCGGAGCGCGGTTACATAGCTGGAATGAAGAGTGATGATGGCAGGATATATACATTTCAATTTCATCTGGAGGTTACCCATACGAAGAAGGGAACCACATTGCTGAGAAACGTGGTGGACGAGTTGGTGGGCAAACACGATATCTGGAGGCCGGAGGACTTAATAGACTCCACGGTGGAGGATATAAGGAGGAAGGCAGTCGACGGTCGAGTCCTGGTTGCTGTGAGCGGGGGAATAGATAGCACGGTAACGGCAGCCTGATTCATAAGGCAGTAGGTGACAGGGCAATGCTAGTCCTAATAGATCACGGGCTATTCAGGGAGGGAGAGGTTAAAAAAGTGGTCAAGTTATATGAGGAGGTCGGGCTCCACGTCAAGGTGATAGATGCGTCTCAATCATTCCTGGGCAAGTTAAGGGGCGTGTCGGACTGCGAGGAGCGGCGTAAGATAATAGGCGAGACATTTGCAGAGGTATTCACCAACTTGATGAGGGAGAATCCCGACGTGAAATGGGTAGCGCAGGGCACGCTGTATCCCGACGTAATAGAGAGCGGCGCCGTTAAGGGAAGTAATGTGATAAAAAGCCACCACAACGTCGGCGGGCTTCCCAAGTGGTTCAATGTAGGATTGATAGAGCCCTTGAGGAACCTATACAAGGATGAAGTCAGGAGATTAGCCGCCTCGCTGGGCCTGCCCAATGAAATGGTGTGGAGGCAACCATTCCCGGGTCCAGGCCTTGCCGTTAGAATAATGGGCGTCTTCAATGATGAAAAACTGGCGATAGTGAGGAGGGCGACGGCGATATTGGAGGAGGAATTAAGCAAGGCCGAAGTACGGGGGGGCTATTGGCAGGCGCTAGCTGCCGTGGGAGACGATGAGTGGGTGGGAGTGAAGGGCGATAGACGGGCCGTGGGCCATATTGTGATAATAAAGGTAGTGTCAAGCGATGATGGCATGACGGCGGATTGGATGCCGCTCGACGCGGATTTGCTATCTAGAATAAGCCGCAGAATAACGGGCGAGATGCCCAACGTATCAGCGGTGACATACTTCGTCTCCTCAAAGCCGCCCGCTACAATAGAGCCCTGCTAATGGCTCTCGAATACTCTCTTGAAGAGCGTGTCCAATTTTTAGTAACGCATTAATCATCCTCCCAAGCAGCTCAAAAATAGATCATAACTCCCCCCCTCCCCCCCGAATTTATTCGGCATATTGGTCAACAATTTGCTTGAGGCTTAATAAGATGAAAGCCGTGCTTCTCCTTACGGCATTAAGTACGTGTCCAATAATTGGTAACGCATATATAAATATTATTTATTAAACATCCCGCTCTTAGTTTGCACTTGAGATTGCTTGCTGCATCCAGTACATTGCTTCGGTTATGAATGTAGGACCCATGTGGGCTAGGAAGTCTCCCTTGGTTATGCGTATCTTGCTTGTCGCTATGTTTATGCCTCTCGCCTTTAGTCTCTCTATCACGGCGGCTTCATCTACCTTGGCCCCCCCTCTTTTGCTCGTATATTATTAAGTCGGGCCTCCGCTCCAATATCTGGTAGGCCTTGGGCTCGAAGTAGGCCTCATCTACGTCGTCGAACACGTTTATGCCTCCAAGTATGTTTATGGCATCGCTTATGTGCGTGGGAAAGCCTGGCGTTATGGGTCCTCCTAGGTCTAACTCCACGTATACCCTAGTCGCCTGCTTTATCGTTCCAATTAGCGGATTAATCTTGCTCAGCATGTTTAAATAAAGGGACCTGGCTTCTTTCTTTTTGTCTATTATTTCCCCAATAATTATTACGTTATCCAAGATCTTGCCCACGCTCGTAGCAACCGGGACGGGATAAACATTGAATCCGCTCTTCAATAGTTTATTGGAGAGTTCCCGCTGCACGCCGGTGCTGGTGAATATTATGTCCGGGTCGTGTCTCCTTAATTCATCCTCATCTACGTGCGTGTAACTGCCTATTTTCGGGACTAGTTTGGCCTCTGGCGGCCTGTAGCTGAATGCATCGGTTGCCTTGACTAACCGTCCTGCCCCCCCCATCATGAAAATGGCCTCCGTGGCCGCTGGATCCAAGCTAACTATTGAGTTGAGGGGGGGCGAGGCACCTCCACGTAATTACCTAATGCCTCTGAGAATACCTTGACCGTCATAGCATTATCGAGAGACCGGAGGTCCCGTCTCCTTTATAAGCATCTAAGGCGGGCAAGCGCTAGTTGCGATATATTTTTAAAAGGCTTGGTGTATTGATGAATTAATATGTGGATGATGGCGGTGATATTTAGATGACGGGCAAGAAGTCGCCGCTTGGGTTATATGCGGCCAGGAAGCTCAAGATGAAGAGGCAGCGGAAGCGTTGGAGCGATATTTACTATAAAAGAAAGGCTTTGGGAATAGCCAAGCGATATGATCCGTTGGAGGGAGCGCCCATGGCTAAAGGAATAGTGTTGGAGAAGGTGGGCGTGGAGGCCAGGAAGCCTAACGCCGCCGTTAGGAAATGCGTTAGGGTTCAATTAACCAAGAATGGGAAGGTAATAACGGCATTCGTGCCGTGGGATGGAGGCCTTAATGCGATTAACGAGCATGACGAGGTAATAATAGAGAGGATAGGGGGGGGCCGGAGGGCAGGGCTTACGGAGATTTGCCTGGAGTTAGGTTTAAGGTAACGAAGGTAAATGGAATTAGCCTTAAGGCCATATTACTTGGAAAGAAGCAAAAACCTGTTCGCTAAATTTTATTCTCTCCGACCTAGGCTTATCGTTCGTTTTATCGCTGCGTACTCACCATCAACATAAAGCAAGGATATCTTAGGTTTCACCCTTTTCAGCTGCGGAAATCCCGCTTGTAAGGGATGAATTCCTTGAATGGTCGTCAGAGGAATGGGGATTTTCAAGGCAGGTGAACGCATTATACATGCCCTATTGTGGAGAGGGATCGGTAGGTCAATGATTTGTGCAGCGTTTCCTGGATGAGGCATTGCCTTGATTTCATGGTTGGAGCAATATGATAAGTGTATTATGGTTATGAAGCTCCGTAGTAAATAATATAAACTAGGGAATATGCGCTTTGAGCAATGGAGGAAGATGATAATATACGGGATGAAGAGCCCAACGAGGATGAAATGATAGACCAAGAAGCGGGAGAAGAAGATGAAACTGGGCTCTCCAAGCTCCTCAAGAAGCTGCCGGATTGGAGCGCAGGATTAATAATATACAATAAGAATGCATACCCCCCCATAGCAAGGTCCAAATACGCCGAGGGGGGGGAGTACTATTTCTCCACCAGTTGGCGAAGCGTTGCCAAGAACGTGAACGGCGATAATATAGTGATGACTAAGGAAGGCGACGTCAAGAAATACAAGATAAAGCGTAAGGGAGACTCAAAGTACATACAAGTAACATTGATATAGACGGAGGAATAAATTAATTTGGTAATTATAGAATATATTTGGCGGTGGTGATGTCCCTTCGTAAGGCCCTTACGATAGCTGGATTGGATAGCGGCGCGGGCGCCGGGGCCACGGCCGACTTGAAAACATTTCACTCATTTGGCGTTTATGGCATGGTTGCGCTCACCTCAGTTACATCCCAGAACACGGTGGAGGTCAGGTCAATAAGCGATGTGCCGCCCAACGTGGTGGAGGATGAAATAAACGTCGTGGCGGAGGACATAGGAGTGGACGCGGCCAAGACCGGAATGCTAAGCAACTCCGCTATAATAGCCACTGTCTCCAGGACTGTGAGGAAATGGGGCTTTCCCCCCCTCGTGGTGGATCCCGTTATGGTAGCCAAAAGTGGGGGGGCCAGGTTATTGAGGGAGGACGCGGTGAATTCTTTAAGGAACCTATTATTGCCGATCGCGTTGGTCGTCACTCCCAATATACCTGAGGCCGAGGTATTGACGGGCGAAACCATAAAGGACCTAGGCGATATGGGACGCGCAGCCAGGTGGATCTCGAGGGAATTCGGTACTTCAATAGTTATAGTGAAGGGCGGTCACTTAACTGGCCCTGAATCCGTCGATGTAATTTATGATTCCCGGCATGAGTCGCTCCATGAACTGCGTGCGCCGCGGATCGATACCTCCAATACCCATGGGACTGGCTGCAGCTTCTCTGCCGCAATCGCCGCGGGCATAGCTAAGGGAATGGATGCGATGGACGCCATACGCGCGGCCAAGGAGTTCATAACCAACGCGATACTGTACTCCGTGGGAGTGGGGGGGCATGGTCATGGCCCCGTCAACTCCCTGGTCTCGCTGCAATTAAGCGCGGCTAAGTACGATGCGTTGATGGACTCCATCAAGGCCACTAATAGGCTGATCGCCGCTGGCTTGCGAAGCGGGGTCTCCATATCCCTACTGCCGCTCGATTACTTCAGGAGAGGTGATGAGGCTATTTACGTGGAATTCGATGAGGGGAGGAGCTCGGCGATCCCGTTTTCGGCTTGCCCAATGACTTCTCATCGCTTGCCGTGGAGGCGATTGGTAAGGGATTAAAGGGAATAGTAGCCATTAAGGGTGTGACGGCTCAAGCGCTCAATCGCTGCGGAGCAATCAAAACCGTGGGCACCAAGTACTGGATAGCCATGGGAGATAATGCAATCGACGCCGCCAATGTAATTATTAATTGCCTAGATCAGCATCAATAATTGAGGCGTTTATCCATTGATTAATTTTAC
>BBBF01000047.1 GCA_001315925.1 Thermocladium modestius JCM 10088
AAAAGCTCGCCCTCCCTATCAAGCAGCTTGCTCACCATGGGGGTCAGCGATGCATCGCCCAGCGAGTTCACTACCTTCTCCTCCAGGCTGTTTCCTGGAGCCACCATTACTTGGGCCAGTATCATGCCGAGCAGCCCCCCCTCCCTGGTCAGGTTTATGCTCATTAAATCTAGGTTCTCCTTATCCACTATCCTCATGAATGCCGACGCTATTGCGGCGGCCTCGATCAAGCTGACGCCGAGCTCATCCGCCGTTCTCTCAATGGCTCCAGCGCAGCCTAGAGCGGCGCACGTCACTGTCCCCCCCTTCAGGGTGGCCCTATACCTCACCCGCCGCCTCCCTCTTGCCTCCACCATGCCGCATTTAATCAATTTACGCAGGTGCCAATAGACGCTGCTCGGCGGCGCCCCCCCAGCGTCCCTCAGCAGCTCGCTCCACGTGCGTTCGTTGATGGTTAACTCAAGCAGCTTGGCGGAGCATTTGTCCAGCATTGCCTGGACCAATCATCTGGGTTATTTATCTCAGCTCCACGTGCCTGGTTTCGTCGCTGGACAAGACATCAGCCGTTTTAAGGATGGGTGGCGAAGACAGGAGGGAACCCGCCTCCCAGCACGGGCTTTTCCCGGAGCCTTTCGGACTCTAGTACTCGGCGCCGCGGCGAGGCGTTTCACTTCCGGGTTCCGATGGGACCGGGTGGTTCCACCCCCCCGCCTATGGCCGGGTTAGCGGGCTTGTATTTCCTTGGAGTTATCCCTTTTAAAGCATTTCCGCGATGTGGATAGATGCGTCATCACGGTTTATAAACCGGAGCGCTACTTAACCGAGATGCATAGAATCAATATAACGGTGGAATTCGGTAAGTCGGAGCGGGACGTGGAGATAGCCGTGAGTGGGTTGGTGTTGGTGCAGCGTGGCTCCCAGGGCCTCGATAATTACCAGCTGCAGCCCTATTTGGTGACCACGGGCAATTACGTGAAGATGATAAGCGAGACCCATGCCGGCGAGCTGGCATACGCGCTCTTGGTGAAGGATGAAGGCGAGCTGTACGTAACGGTCGCCAGCGATCACTCGGACAAGGAGGCGGAGAAATGCAACCTAGTGGCGGGGGGGAAGCACATGTATCCCAAGGTAATAGCCAGAAGGGCTTGGCGATTGAGGGATGTTGAATCCAAGTGGGGGGCAGCGTGGAGCTGCGGAGCTGGGTCGAGCTGAACGGGGGGGAGAAGAGGCAAGCAGCGTACCTTAAGGGGGGGTCCGACTTCCCAAGCCCTGGCAGCGTCGTGTCTGCCATTGGGAGGACGATGAGCGACTTGAGGAATTTGGTCATAATAGTGAAGCCGCTCTTGCCTCCAGCCTCCATGCCCAGTTCATATAATGAGATAAGCATTGAGGACCCCACCGTTGGTAGATCGATTAATCACTACTATTGGGTGGAGTGATTACACCAGTTTCTATCCGTGGAGCCGGGTTAGGGAGCTTCGTTGCTTAAACCCTACTGCATTAAATAGCCACGCGGTTCTGTCAATTCATGAGCCTAGTGGAGAAATTCAGGAGAACCTTCATGAGGAGAGGAAGGGCTGTGGTGTTGGCGTATGACCATGGAATAGAACACGGCCCGACCGACTTCCTGGACAACGAGCGGAGCGCCGACCCGGCGTATATAATAGAGGTGGCCGTGAAGCTGGGCGTGGATGGCATAGTGCTGCAGAGAGGCTTGGCGGAGAAGTACTACTCAGGCCAGTTGCCGTTGATCCTTAAGCTGAACGGGAAGACAAGCCTATACCCGGGGGAGCCCATATCCGTCGCAAACTGCACCGTGGAGGAAGCCGTCAGCCTGGGGGGGGCCAGCGCGGTGGGCTACACAATATACGCTGGAAGCGGGCTGGAGTACAAGATGTTCGAGGAATTGGCCAGGATAAAACACGACGCCGTTAAATTCGATGTTCCATTAGTGGTCTGGTCATACCCGCGGGGCAGCAAGGTCAAGGACGAGCAGTCCCCCCGGAGATAGTGGCGTACGCGGCAAGGGTGGCCCTGGAGCTTGGCGCTGATGCGATGAAGATAAAGTACACGGGGGGGGATCCCAAGACATTTTCATGGGCGGTAAAGGTGGCGGGCAGGGTTCCCGTTCTAATGTCTGGAGGACCCAAGACCAAGACCGACGAGGAGTTCCTGAGGCAGGTGGAGGGCGTCGTGGCCGCCGGGGGGGGCTCCGGCGTCGCCGTTGGGAGGAACGTGTGGCAGCGCAGGATCCCTTCACCATAGGGGAATCAATAAAGAAGATAGTGTATGGGTGATTAAGCGTGAGGATAGCAATACTGACGGGAGGCGGGGGATGCTCCCGGCCTTAACACTGCCGTGTATGAGTTCACCAAGTTAGCCGAGAAGAAGCACGAGGTCTACTTGGCCCTGCATGGATGGAGAGGAATGTTGGAGGGCGAGTTGGTGCGCGCCAAGTCAATCGACTTGCTTGGATCCGCGTTTGCGGGTGGCACGTTCATAAAGACGTCGAGGACAAATCCGTTCAAGGATGAGGAGAGGGCGAAGCGGTTGGCGGACACGATAAAGAGCAGGGGGAATAGACGTAATAATAGCCATAGGCGGCGACGACACTCTGGGAGCTGCGGCCGAGGCTCAATCGCGTGGGTTGGCCAACGTCGTT
Source organism: Thermocladium modestius JCM 10088 (assembly GCA_001315925.1). Lineage (GTDB taxonomy): Archaea > Thermoproteota > Thermoprotei > Thermoproteales > Thermocladiaceae > Thermocladium > Thermocladium modestius. Next base: position 2,663 of record BBBF01000047.1, read on the forward strand.
GGGATTCCGAAGACCATCGATAATGACCTCCCGGAGACCGATTACACGCTTGGCTTCGACACCGCAGTGAACATAGCCACCACAGAGACGGAGTACGTAAAGACATCCAGCGTTTCCCACGAGAGGATAAGCGTGGTCGAGGTGATGGGGGGGAGGGAGGCGGGTTGGATAGCCCTCTTCACGGGCTTGGCGACTGGGCCGATGCGATTTTAATACCGGAGAAGCCCATTGAGACGGCCACGGTGGTGGAGAAGCTCAAGCGCGCGTACGGCGAGAAGAAGTACGCGTTGGCCGTCGTGTCGGAGGGAGTCAAGCAGGACGTGGGGGGGCCCGTGGATGAGTACGGCCACGCTAGGTTGGGCGGCGTCGGCAATGAATTGGCTGCAATAATAGAGAAGGAATTGGGGGGGGTGGAGACCAGGGCCACCGTGCTGGGCCACACGATAAGGGGGGGTTCTCCCCCCCCTCCGCATTCGATAGGGTGTTGGCCACCAGATTCGCAGCATCGGCGTTTGATGCAATGGAGGCGGGGGAGTTCGGCGTGATGGTCGCGTTGAAGGGCAATGATATAGCCGCGGTTCGTCTCAGCGACATAGCTCACAGGAACAAGCTGGTGTCGGGGAAGTGGCTTGAGCTCTTGGATAGGCACTGGTCTCTATAGGTTCGAAATGCTTAAATAACCCTCCGTCCAATATGCACGTTCCATAATGGCGAAGGGACTATATCATTATGTGGGGAGCCAATGGAGAAGAGCAAGAAATAGCATTATTTGGGAAGTTACCAGGGAGCGAATGTTGAAGTGGAGGCGGGAGCCCACTGTCTCCAGGGTGGATAGGCCGACCCGGCTTGATAAGGCTAGGAAGTACGGCTATAAGGCGAGGCCGGGCATAGTGATAGCTAGGGTAAGGGTGAGCAGGGGGGGCTCCATGAATAGGGAGAGGCCCAGCAGCGGCAGGAGGCCTAAACGAATGGGAGTTTATGGATACACCACGTACAGAAGCGATCAATTAGTGGCGGAGGCCAGGGCCGCGCGTAGGTTCCCCAACATGGAGGTGATGGGTTCCTACTGGGTCGGGGGGGAGGATGGCATCTATAAGTACTTCGAGGTGGTCCTGGCCGATAGGAGCTACACGGCATCGGTTGTAAGGCGGCGCAGGCTACTGCTCCGCAGGGAGCGGTTGATCGGAAAGGCAAGGCAGTGACGTTGATCCTGGGTGGCCAGGAACTACGTAGAATTCGACCTGCGGATCCACTCCCCCCCGGAAATTGATAACGTCCTCTCCGGGCTTGGATACGTGGCTGCCGTATCGCCCAGGCCTGGAGGCCCTTGGAATCTATTGGTTCTAAGCAAGGTGAGCGCGGGGGGGAGGGGGGGAGGTTGATGGAGGTGGTGGCGGTCAGGGCCCCCGGATAGGTTCAGGCTGAATAAGTTGATATATAGAAGGGACATCGATGTAGTAACTATCGCCCCTGGCACCGCTGTGCCGAGCAGGGCTCAGATGCGTGCATTGGCCGATCAAGGAAAGGCGGTTGAGGTGGTGGTGGGGGGGGAATTCATGAGATCAGATCCGAGGAGACTGCTTGAGATACTGGATTTGATGGAGGACTTCGTCGGCGCCTCACTGTTCTCGCAGGGGGCATCGACCATAGGCGAAATCAAGAATCCGCTCGACATTCTGAATTACCTGGACGCCATGACGGGCCGCCGCCGGCCCTGGGTGGACCCGCTGCTCAAGAATCCGCTTGACTACTTGGTCGACACAATGTATAGGAGGGGGGGTTTGCCTTTAGCGCAATTTTTTTACCTCGCCAAGATAATGCCTCCGTGGATTGCGGGGGGGATGAGTCGCGGAGAGCCGCCGAGGCTCTGGTCAATAGCAGCCACTCTATAGCGTTCACCGGTGCGGCGTAAGCACGGAGAGTGGGATACCGGACTTCAGGGGGGGACCCAATGGATTGTGGCGCCGCTTTGACCCGCGTATGGCCAGCGTTGAGTATTTTTTAGATGATCCGAGGGGATTCTGGGCATTCTACTCAGCTAGATTCAAGTTCATGCTTTCCGCCAAGCCCAATGCGGCTCACTTTGCCTTGGCGGAGCTCGAGAGGATGGGATTAATAAAGGCAGTGATAACTCAGAACGTGGATGGACTCCACTCGGCGGCTGGGAGCGTCAAGGTCATAGAGATACATGGATCGTCAAGGACGGTCCGGTGCTCCAGGTGCGGGGGGGCTAGGGCGTCGTTTGAGGATGCACTTAGGTTGTATGAGGAAACGAGCGAACCGCCCCCGCTGCTCGTGTGGTGGGATCTATAGGCCTGACGTGGTGTTGTTTGGGGAACCCGTGGTTAGGCTGGGGGGGAGGCGCTTGATGAAGCGAGGAGAAGCGATTTAGTGTTGGTGGTAGGGTCGTCCCTGACAGTCCATCCAGCCGCCGAAATACCATTGCTGGTTAAGGAGAGGGGGGGCGGCTCGTTGCTGATCATAAACATGGAGCCCACGGAATACGATGATTTGGCCGATGTCGTCATCCACTGCCCCGCCGGGAAGGCCTTGGAATCCGTGTTGAGGAAATCGAAGGAAATCATTGAGTCGCGGCGACGGCCTGGGGGGGAGCATTAAAAATAAAAATTCAAATCAATTCCGTGTTTTTGCATGATTGAATTCCTCGTGGACCTGCTAGTTCTGTTGATCACGTACGGCTTGATAGCGATGAGGGGGACTCGCTTCGGCGTCCCGCCTTGGACTGCAATGATGCTGGGCGCATCGCTGACGATCTTGACAGGCATAGTGCCGCCGAGCGCGGCCTTTTCGTCAATCAACCTAAACGTGCTGCTTTTCTTGATTTCCCTATTCACCATAGCATCCGCGTTGGAGGTGAGCGGGTTCTTCAGTTACGTGGCGTATAGGTTGTTGAGGAGCGGGGGAGGGATGAGCGGCTTGATCACGAGGATATTCCTATCATCTGCCTTCCTATCAATGGTTTTATCAAACGATGGGATAGCTGGAAGCATGGCCCCGGTGCTAGCATCCATGCGGAGCCAAGCCAATGTGGACTCCAAGCCTCTTCTCTACGCGTTGGCGTTCGGGGTTACCATAGGCAGCGTAGCAATGCCGATAGGCAATCCTCAAAATCTGCTGATAGCCCTCGATGCGGGGGGGTGGCGAAGCCGTTTCTAGCATTCATAGTATACCTACTTCCTCCCACCTTAATCAACATGGCATTGACGCCCTACGTGTTGGTGCGCATGTTTGGAGCCAATCATCGGGAGCCGCAGGTCGTCGCCTACGATCCCCCCCCTCGTACGATAAGAGGCTCGCGCATCTCGCCTTAATAATGCTGGCAGCACTGATAGTTATCTACATGGCGTCCGATCTGGTGCAGTTTCCGTCTTACGTGACGCCGGTCACGGCATCCATAGGTGCCGCCTCGCTCCTATACGTCTATTCGCCGAGGCGTAGGGATGTTGCCATGAATCTCGACTGGACCACGATCCTCTTCTTCATCGGCTTATTCATAGTGAGCGAGGGTGCCCTAAGATCTGGAGTGCTTCACGTGATGGCTAGGTACTTGCCTAGCCCGACTAATTTGATTGGAATATTCGTGGCCGGCATATTGATCAGTCAAGTTATAAGCAATGTCCCGATGGTCGCCATATACGTTCCATTAATGCAGGGATTGGGACTTGGCTCCACTAACGTGATTGATTGGATGGCGTTGGCGGCATCCAGCACAATTGCCGGTAACTTAACTATAATGGGGGGGGCCGCCAGCAACGTAATAGCGAGCGAGGCATTCGAGAGGAGGGGGGGTGGGGGGGAGGGCTTTGGGTTCCTTGAGTTCATTAAATACGGAGCCCCGTTAACCGCAATTAATGTCGCCGTCTACTATGCTTGGTTGACATTCATGCCTAGGATAATTATCTAGTTTCATGTAGTGGATTCTCTGGTGGGGGGGAATTACCTTGAGCATTACTCATTGTTGGCCGGAATGATTCGCGTGGTCCTTTATCGCCATCTCCAATTGCATTGGCCTTGCCGAGGGCGGCGTCCATCATGGATTGATTTTTCAGGGCGCGGTCCTCATCATGTAGGTCCAATTCGTTATTTAACTTAACAAAAAATTTATAGGCTTCAAATAACTGGGCTAATTATGATGGGTACTGGGTCGCTTGGTGAGACTAGATGGAATCGGGAACACACTCTAACCTTCCTCTCCGCCTCGCTTGGATTCTTGATGTGGGGGGGATTCGTAACCACGATGGGAGTAGCATCCCTTTCCTGGTTTAAGGGAGAGATGCCGGCATACATGATACCGGTTTACCCAGCCATAGGTCCCCTGGTTCTTTTGATAGGCAATCAAGTAATGGGTAGGATAGCTGATTTAGTTGGCCGTAGAAGGGTTTTCGTGATAACCATGTCGCTTTACGCCGTTGGATTGCTTGGCATGGCGGTTGCCGGAAACCTGACTCAGTTCGTTGCGGCATACGTGTTGGCTGAATTCGGCGTGGGGGGGCGAGGAACCAGCTTCATTAGCCGCCTTGACCGAGATAATGCCGGCCAATCATAGGGGCAAGGCACTGGTGCTGGCCACTAACTTCGACAACGTGGGCGCGGCCCTCGCGTCCGGTATAGTATTGGCGGCCGGTCTATACTCTATTGGGTTTGGAGAGGCGAGGATAATATTGGGCGCGGCCGGCGCCGCCGTGATTGGGGGGGTGGCGGCCCTCGCTAGGCACTCAATGCCGGAATCGAGCAGGTGGTTGATGGCCAGGGAGAAGTCAATGGAGCCCGGCAAATCCACGCAAGCAACCGCTGGCCGCAGGATCCCGCTCTGGCTGAGATTATTGGTTTTGGGGGGGGCGATCGGCATTTCCCAGATAGTTACTTATGGATTGATAGCGTTTTATCTAGCTTATTACTATTACACATCCATCATAACCATAAGCAGCATAATAATGATAGCAAACCTGGGCGCGGCGGCGGCTGGGCTAATAGGGTTTGCAATGGATAGGATAGGCCGTAAGGGATTCACGCTATTTTCGTACATAGGCGGCGCATTGAGCATGATACCAATAATATTTCTCTACAAATCCCTGGGAAGCTCTATTTTATTCTATGTTTTCCTATTCATCAATATGATGTTCAGCGAGTTCAGTTGGGCGGTTAGAACGATGTTGGAGCCGGAGCTTTTCAAGACAATTGATAGGGCAACATTTATAGGATTGGTGAGGGTAATTGCTTGGAGCGCCTACATATCATCGCTGTACCTCTCCTATTACTTGAGCGAGTATTACTACTTAGTGTTGAATTTGGCCTTCTACGTGCTCGGGGGGGCTGCGGGCGCCATCACGTGGTTCATAGCTGGGATAGAAACTAAGGGAACCCCCTTAGAAAAACTTGAGGAGTCTCTGTGAGCAACTGTGAGCAAGAAGGAAAAATACATTGAAGGAGAGAACCCCATCGCCGGGATAGTCGCTTGACAATGCTTGGACGTGGTTTGGAGGACTTGGGGGGGGATCAATTGCTCGCTTGAAGTTAAATGTGGATCCCTTTGGCCGTGCATGGGTTTTTCATCCATTGATGGGACTTGGGGGGGCGTCGTGTAGGTAATAATAGAAAGAAGACCAGAAAATAAATTAAAGGAAAGGTTTCGATGATAGTCCATGATATATGAATACATTGCGATATTGATCGCTCTGGCGCTGGATTGGATCTATCCACGACACGAGGGGGGGATCGCCTACATAATGCATCCAGTTCACGTGACCTACAGCATATCTCAATCTCTTTTCAAGCTAATGCCTCGCAGCAAGCTAATGGGCGTGGCCAATTGGTTTCTATCAGTGGTGCCCGTGGCCATGGCCTATATTGCGCCTATCATATTGCTCCAGCATTGGTGGATGGTGGCCTTGATTGCGGCCGCGATCGTATTGAAGACCACGTTCTCGTTAAGGCTTCTCATAGATACCGCAAAGGCATACTCGAGAGGCGGCAATTCAATGCGCTGTTATGCGCAGCAGTTGGTTAGGCGAAACGTGAATGAGTTGGATGACGCACATGTCAACTCTGCAGTCATTGAATCGCTGGCCGAGAGCTTAGTTGATGGTTTCTCTTCGCCCCTCCTCTATTCTGCGGTCTTCTGGGTTCCCGGCGCTATTGTTCAGAGGCTGGCCAATACCATGGATAGTTCCTTGGGGGGGTACATGGATGAACCATACAGGGAAGTGGGGGGGTGGTTCTCGGCCAAGGTGGATACCGCAATTAATTACTTGCCGGCCAGGATAACGGCCATCATAATACTGGCGGCGGCCATCATCTCCGGGAGAAGGCCCTCCATAAAAGCGTTTCTGGATTCCAGGAGGACAACGCCGAGCGTGAATGCGGGTTATCCCATGTCAGCCATGGCGGCCAGCCTAGGCGTTAGGCTTGAGAAGAGGGGGTCGTATGGGCTGGGAAACGGAAGGCTGCCCAATATGGATGATGTCAGGGCTGCCATTCGCATAACCGAGATCGCCGCCGTGATAATAATCATTATTGTGCTAGCCTTAACCATGCTGGTCTCCACCATCTATTGATTTTCAGGGTGGACCATCCAATGCCCAGCCGCTCCCTCTCACTTCGCTGGGCGAAGTGCCGTGTGTTTAAAACAGAGATGACCCGCCGAGAAGGGACAGCGCACGGCTCCCTCTCTATGAGTAACATTTATTAAGTCCGCGAGCGTCATTGGTATACGATGAGCTGGCGCGGTGGGTTGTTGATACTGCTGTTGGTCATAGTGGCTCTGATGGCGTATGAGCTGTTGATGGGAGTAGTGATCTCCAGGTCATTGATGATGGTAGGATTGATGGGAATACGGAGCAGAGGCAGGGGGGGGCGGCGCGTGCAGTCAGTGAAGGAATTATTGAGACGGACGTGAATGCTTCCGCCGCGCTGGCGTCCCAGCCTTAAAGGATTAGGTGGTCGGCCTATATGGGATGGGGGGGCTTCAACTTCATGGGTCGTTTTTGATTCCCTATAAAAATTATAAAGCCGGTTATCCGGTTTATTGCAATGCAAGTGATAATAGACGACCTGGATAAGAAAATCTTGGGCGAGCTGCAGAAGGACGGACGCACGCCTCTAGCCAAATTGGCTGATGTGGTGAAAAAGCCCAGGACCACCATAATGAACAGGGTTCAGAAATTGGAGGAGGGCGGGGGGGTGATAAGGGGGGGGTATAGGGCCGTGTTGAGTCCATACGTTCTGGGCTTCTCAATGCAGGCATATGTATTGATAACCGTGAGGAGATCCGCCGCAGGCGGTTCGAAGCCGTCCCAGGTTATGCTGGCGGAGAAGATAATACGAGACTGCGATAATGACGCGTACCTTCCTTGGGTCGAGGAGGCTAATGTGTTGACGGGGCAATACGATATAATGCTGAAAATATGGGTTAAGGATTTGAAGCAGTTGTCGTCGTTTCTTTTGAATTACCTTCCGACGAATCCGGACATAGTGAAGACGGAGACCATGATGGTGCTGGAGGAAGTGGCGATAGGCAGGGAGCGATTGATTCCTTTGGATAAGGTTAAGGAATGAACTGCGAAATCATATGTACATCCATACCCCCCCATTTGCTGCCGCGCATAAGTTACCATCAACGTCCTTCACCTCTATGTAGACGAATGTCAAGTTCTTTCCCCCCCTCTTCTTAACCCATGCTTCGGCATAGAAATCCTTGCTTATCGGCCTTATATATTCTATGTTTAAGGTTACCGTTACTTGGTTCTTTCCCTCATCATTTACGGTCATCACGGCGGCCCCCCCTCCGGTTGCGTCTATCAATGTAGCTATTGCCCCCCCGCCGTTAACTATGCCCCCCCAGCCTGGTTATCTCCGTCCTGAATTTCATATATAGCTTAGCATAGCCGTTCCCCCCCGCCTCCAAGGTCTTTACTTGCAACATTGATAGAAACGGATCCAGTTCCTCCACGTATTTCTTCATGGCTTCCTTAAGATCCATGAAGTCTCCCAGGCATTAGGGTTTAAATGCATTGATTTTTTCTCTACACATATAGAATAAAATGCATCTAAAAGAGCGTGCTCTCCAGGAATGCCTTCTCGTAATTCCCCATGGCAGCGGTCTCCACAACTTTGATTGACTCAACTACGCGTGTAGCATAGCTCCAATAATCGAAGTTGCGCAGCACAAGCTTGGCGCCGCTGATCGATGCATTGCCCAGAAAAATCACCCGCGAGCGAGGTATTAATCCTATGTATGCGGCGGAGTTGGGGTTCAAATGAGTCCCGAAGGAACCCGCTATGTAGACCGCGGCCAGATCGCTCTCCGCCACCCCCCCAGCCAAGCGGAGCAGGGCCTTCCATGTAGACTGAATTGCTGCCTTGGCTTCCTGAAGCAACCTTATATCGCGCTGCGTCACCGTTACGCCATCTATGATTACGGCGGGCACGCCATTTATGGTTTCCACGAAGGGCCCTGGAATCAGTTTTCCGCTCCTGCTCATTGCTCCCAATTGAAGCAGCGCGGCTGCCAGGTCTATCAGTCCCGTGCCCGTTATTCCAATTGGGCTCTTATTGCTATAGTCACTGCTCGTAATTTACCATCAATTACTTGCACCGCCTCTATGGCGCCATCCACCGCCCTCACCCCCCACTGGATATCCCCCCCC
>BBBF01000048.1 GCA_001315925.1 Thermocladium modestius JCM 10088
CGGCGATAAAGGCATAGCGCCAGGGCGTGGAGGCGACGCGGGCGGCGTATCCCATGGCCAGCCTAACCAAGCGGCTCGGGGGGGAGTCCCCCCCCTCAACCCGCTGGCCCAGAGGACGGCTCTCCCCCCCCGCACAAGGATTGAAGGAACTCCTCGTTGTCCCGCAGCCCTATAACGGAGTTCATGAAGATGGCTGGGTCCGATATGATGATTACGTACCCCCCCTCCCGCGGGGGAACCGCGGCGGCGACGAGGAAGGGCCCTTTCACGGCGCCCCCCCTCCCCCCCCGTGTTGATCCTGCTTAGCTCGCTTGTCTCCGCCACCGCCGCGTAGGACCCGTTTACCAGGATGGGCTCCGCGCCGTACAGGGCCAGCACTGTGGCGTTGCTGGTGATGGCGGGGTTATTTAGCACTATGGCGAGGGGGGAAGTCCTCGTTGAGGGCGTTGAAGGCCGTGTCCGTTATGGTTCCATTGATGAAGCTCGCGTTGATGCCCAACCCCCCCTCAACAGCTCAGCCGCGTATTCATTATCCCCCCCAAGGACGACGAGCCTCCCCCCCCGCCCACGACGAATCCCTCCAGCCCCCCCTTCTCCTCGCTTATGGGTTCATGGGTATTATGAATATGGAGTCAGCGTTGTAGTCCGGGTAGTAGACCGGCCTCAAGCAGGTGCGGGCGGCCATGGAGTAACCGTTCCAGGCCGTGTTATGGGGGGGCCCATAGGGTGTGTCGGACCCGGAGTAGTAAAGGGCGATCAACGCTAGGGCGGCTACTAGGGCGGCCGCGGCGATCACGTGCCTCACCCAGCCACCACCCTCCTCAACTCCTCAGCCCTCCTAACCTCCTCCTCCCCCCCCGGCTCGTGAGCTGAGTAGAGGATGGGCTCGGCCAGCTCTATCAACTCCCTCAACGCCTCCCCCCCCTCGCCCCCCCCTCGCCAAGCGCTGGGATGCGGCGGCCAGGTACTCCCTGAGAGTCATTGAGGGCGCGAACTCCACGCCAGTCACCGCCTCGACCCCCCCGCGAATCGCCCCCCCCGCCAATGCCTTGACCGCCCTCTCCCCCCCATTGGGCCCCCCCAGGCGCTTGGTCCCGGCCGAGAGCCTCTCCGCCAATGCCTTGACCTCTCTCCCCCCCCTCTCCTCCTTTCCCACCCTCTCCTCCCTCTCCCTCCGCATCGATCGCTTGACGGCCACGGCCAGCCCCCCCAGCGTGAAGGCGATGGGCATGGCTATCTGCAGTGGGTTCACCACCAGGATGGACGCGTAGTACCTCCCCCCCCTCAAGGGGGTAGCTGGGGCTGATCGCCACGGCCACGGTTGATACCCAGTCCCCCCCCAATCCAGGGGCGCCCTGATCTCCTCCACCACGGCCGGGGACTCCGCCGTCACGTTAATCGCCTCTCCACCCACCGCTATGGTGATGTTGACTCTCCTCGCCAGCCACGGGCTTACCGCCACGCCCACCTGGAAGGGGGAAGCCGGCCACCGCCACCCAGCTCACGGCCACCCTGGCCCTGGTGGGAACGCCGATCACCTGAACCATTGCCGTGTAGGCGGCCGGTCCGTAACCCCCCCCGTACGGGGGCGGCGTACACCGCCACAGTGTAGTTGCCCGGCGCCAGTCGCAGCGTGCCAATAGAGGCGCTGAACTCCCCCCCACCGCGCGTCTCCGTCCGGATCGTCTCGCCGTCCACCGCTATGGTGATGGGCCTGGAGGGCGGTCCAGTCGCTTGCCCCGTCACGTTAACGGCCTGGCCCCAGCGAACCGCCCCCCGTCACGTTAACGGCCAGGGCCGTGGGTTGGTAGAGGGAGAGGGCCGCGTTGCTGGGAGCCGCCAGCACCCCCGTTCAGGGTCTCGTTGATGGAGGTCAATTCCTGGGCTATGGAGAGATTAATCACCTTAGCCAAGCCCGAGTACTGGGGGGGCAGCACTGCCATTAATTCATTGATGGCCCCCCTTGGTCTCGCCGTACAATTCCCGGTCCAGCGCCACTCCCTCCGCCGCCAGCCTCCTGGCCTCGCTGTAATTAACCGTCTCCTCGCTCAACGCCTCCCTGTAGGTGGAGTAGAGGCTAGCCAGCCCGGAGTTGATGTTGCTTAACTCCCCCCCCTTAGAGCGGATAGCTGGGATGAGTTGCCGTGGATCAGGTCGGCCATAGCCGTTATGTTAACGCCGATGAAGCGTTATAGTTGGCGATTATTAGGCCCGTCAAGGATTGGTTGAGGGGGGGCTGGATGTGAGTCGAGGGGGTTGGGCTGTGTCCCATGAGTGCCGCTATGGCGATCACCGCCACCGTGGCTATGGCTATGTAGAGGGCCCTCACGGGGGGGACACCCCGCCCACCGCGTTGATCCCCCCCGCTGGGGGGGAGGGGGGGCTCGCCGGGCAGGCGATCGAGCTATCGTCGCGCATAGACTCCCTGCGGCGCGCCGCGGCCTGTTCCATGCGTGGCCGGAGCGGTTGCCCAATATATGTATTACGTGGCTTCCCCCCCCATCCCTTACCACCATCAATGGATCGCCTTGATGCGGGATTCGTCACTGAGCGGCGGAGAACCCCCCCGGCCCGAAGGGATGGAGCAGTTCATAGACGTGAAACTGTTAATTCTACGGCCTCGTTTTTCTTGGGCAATGCTTAAAAAGGATATTGGTAGGAGTGAATCGTGAATGGGCTGCCGGGGGGGGAGGTTCCCGAGTTGATTGAGGAGTTCGTCGCTGATAGGGTTAGGGATGTTGGGTTGCCGCTTCTATTGTCCCTTAGGAGGAGGGCGATTAGGTCCCGGGCCTGGTTCAGGTTGAGCCCGGTGAGGAGGGGCCTCCTCGAGGCGGCCATCGCCTACATGCGCCGCGGGTTCAGGTTCACGTCGGCCCACGCCCTCGGCTTGCTGAGGGGGGGGCGGTCGTGGAGGCATTAACCCTCTTGTTGAGGGGGGGAAGCGTTAGGTTCGCCGCGTACGTCGTCGGTCTCAGGCTGGCGGCGAGGGCGGGCCTTAGGGCGTCCGCCGGGGGGGAGTTGATAGTGATGGGCATTAATTGGCTGAACACGCCGAAGTGGTACAGGATAGACGTGGCCAGCGGCAATACCTTTGGAAATGCGTGGGGGGGGAACTGATGTTAAGGCTATGACATGTATGGGAGGGAGAACTATATAACAGACTGAATGAGCTAAATCAGCATGAGAAAGACAATGGTATTTAAGAGCTTGGCAGGAATGCGCCTCTTTGTTATAGTATGAAAATACTAATTATATCGCCCACGTATTACCCACATATCGGCGGTGTGGAGTACGTAGTAAAGTCGACTGCTGAAAGGCTAGTCAAGATGGGACATGAAGTAACAGTGCTGGCGGGAGAAACAGAGATCGAGAAACCCCCCCACGAGGAGGAGATAAACGACGTACATGTGATAAGATGGCCCACCTGGAACCCAAGCGGGGGGGCGTATCACATACCGAGGAGGCCTACCGAATTGAAGGTCATGATAGGCCACCTGGCATCTCAAAATGACGTTATCCACATACATAGTGCGCACGCCGTTTTGCCGGTATATGCAGGACTTGCTGCTAAAAACCGCGCAAGGTTGGTTTTCACGCTTCACTATCACGGTGGAGGGCACACGCTTGTACGGAAGCTGTTATGGGGCTTTGCTTGGCTGCACAGAGTTAGGGAATTGGTGAAGGCAGTTAATGCGGTTCACGCTGTGAGCAAAATGGAGGGAGAGAGAGTGGTGAAGGATTTCCCGGATGCAAGCGGGAAGTTATGCATTATTCCAAACGGGATCGATGAGGACGTCCTCCAATATAGATGGATTGGTCAAGACAGCAATTATGCAGTGTATGCTGGAAGATTGGAGAGGTACAAGAGAATAGATAAAGCCATGGAGCTAACCCACAAGCTGGGTCTCCGATTGTTGATAATAGGTCAGGGTCCCGACAAGCCGCGTCTAGCGAAGCTCGCTGAGAGATATGACGTGGAATTCAGGGACTTTCTTCCCCCCCGGGATGAATACTTGAGAACAATAGCATCTGCTAGATACGCCATTAACTTAAGCGAGGCTGAGGCCTTCAGCATATTCGTAGCGGAGGCGATAGCATGGGCGTTCCATCTATAGTTAGCAGAATCATTGCAGGGAATTTAAACATGCGAGGAGAGGAGATTGCTAGTGACGCTCTACTGGTTAAAAACGCTAATATACAGGTATGGAACGAGGTCGTGGAGGGCTTCCTCGGGCTCTATGATGAAGTCATGCAAGGCCCAATCTATGCTGTTGAAAAGCAAAATGACAATGCTTAATTCATCTCATGAAATGTTTTGCCAGTAATCAATACAAAAATACGGAGATAGAGAAACTGGTATGAAGATTGCTATAATCAGACGAGAGTATATAACGCACTTGGATGGCGTTAATAGGTTCATAGCGTGGCTGGCTGAGGGTTTAATAAGGCTGGGCCACGATGTGGTAATAGCCAGTTGGTGTTACAGCGGCTCTGTAAAACGGGAAGAATTACCTAGATGGTTTAGGGAAATGCACGGGCTGGACTATGAGGTGCCAATACTTACCATTGAGGATAAGCCTGTGCCGGAGATCCCTGGGTTAAGATGAATCTACGGTGGTTAACCAAGGGAGGATCCCTCCTCAGGAAAGAAGGCGTAGATGTGGCTGTCGTTAATGGTGTAGTTCCATTGATATTTAAGTCAAAAATCGCGGTGGCCCACGGTCCACTCGGCAATATATCCATTATGCAGCGTTTAGTGTTAAAGGCGCTTTATGCGACATCTGACAAGTTGTTTGTATATCAGAGCAAAGCAGGCGGGAATATAGGAGTATAACCGACTGCGACGCCGTAGTGCCCTTGCCATTTAAGCTTAGTCTATACAGGCCTGTAAGACTCCAGGAAAGGGGGGGTAATGTGATAGTTCATATTGGGACAAGGCCCATTAAGAACCCCCCAAATCAGCATTAAGGTGGTGGAGGAGTTGAGGAGAAGAGGCTATAATGTGGAGTTAGCATAGTGGGTAGCTATTCTAAAGAAGTTGAGGAAGTGTCTATGGATAAGGATTTCGTAAGGGTTCTATTTAATGCTGATGAGAGAACTAAACTGGAGGTATTGTGTAGCGCCAAGGCGCTGATACTTCCGTCAAGTGGCGAGGCCTTTCCCTTCACCACCCTGGAGGCTATGGCATGCGGAACACCACCCATAGTCTCAGGTGCAGTACCTGAAGAGGTGCTTATTAATGGGGGGGTTAATGGCATCAGAGTCAACAGCCTAAACCCAATAGACTATGCCAATGCATTAGAAAGATTATTAAACAATGAGGAACTTTGGATAAGCATAAGTAGAAATAGCCGGGAATTCATTAAAAATTTTGACCATATTAAAATAGCGTCAAATTACCTTGATATAATAACCAGGATTATTGAGAAATAATGAATAATAATTTATTAATACTCATAGGCTCTAAATTAAGAGAATTATATATTAAAGTTATTAGATTCTTAATGATAAATAAACAAACATTAATATTAATAACTATAGACTTTATACACATTATGAGGGGGCTTCAGGTTATTGATGAGTTAATTGTATTAGGTCAATATTATAGGGCTTTAAAAACTAAACCTAGAATCGTAGTGGATTTAGGTGCACATATAGGAGTTTTCACAATATTAATCATCAATAATATGGATGATGGCTTAGTATTAGCAGTTGAACCAATTATATATAATTATATTTTAGCTGTAAATAATATTTTAAATAATGCTATTAAAAGGAATATAAAGGTAAAAGTAGTTCAAAAGGCTATCGATATAGCGGATGGAGTTATAAAGACCCTTGACTGGGCTGGTTTTAGAAATTATGCTGAATCTATATCAATGAACACGTTAATTAATATATTTGAGCAGAAAGGGTATGGGGGGGAATATATAGATTTACTTAAGATGGATATTGAGGGCGCTGAATATTATTTACTTACCCATGATAACCAATGGCTTAAAAGGGTTAAGATAATAGTGGGTGAATTACACCCTTATGTTTACGGTAAAACAGGCCTAATTAAGATCTATGAATCACTTAAGAGTAATGGATTTAGATGCTTTATTGTGGAGAGAAGGGTACCTAATTTGCATTATGCATTGAGTATTGTTAAAAATAGTAATCCATATATGGTTCTTTTTGGTGTCTGGCGTTCATTAACAGCATTATTCATACCCTACGTATCGTTAAATTATCTGTATTGTGTGAATTTAAAAATGGATTGAGACTTCTGGAAACCTATGAACAATAGAATTAGAGCTATAGTGCTGGCCATATGTTTAATGGTGTCGCTAGGATTGTTGTATGTTTCAGCTATTAAATCCAACATTATATTGATTTCTAATGTTGAAGCTTTGAATCTCCAGGATTCAGCCATCGGGATATTAAGCACCCTCAATGTATTTTACCTCATTGGATTTGTGGTATTAGCAGTTAGCGTATTATTAACCATTAACATGTTAATGCTTAGAAGCCGTTTACTTAGCTTATTGCTGATCTTCATTATATTAATATACCTCGTGGGTTACCCTCTATTATTAAGCCCATATCCACCTTACCTTGCTGATGGTACATCGTTTTCAGCAGAGTCTTCAATGATTTCGCTCTTTGGATATAGTAGCGTTAGGCCGATGCTTTATAATAATGGGTTCTATCCGCTTGCCTTAATTTGGGAGGCTATGCTAGGTAAGGTTACTGGGCTTCAACCAATAAGGCTATCCTCAATCTACGGTTTTCTAGAGCCTATATTCCTAATCCTGGTGGCTTACCTTGTGAGTCGTAGGCTTTACGAAGGAGAAGATTCCATACATATAGCACTGCTCAGTATGCTTATCTACATTGCTCTAATCTGGTCTTACCAATTCCACTTCTCACCCCCCCAGGACTTTAACATAGTCCTATTCATGCTTTTAATACCGCTATTTCCAATGATCACTGGTGGTGATTCTAAGGCTATTGGCTTACTGTCACTAGCTGCCGTAACGTTAACCCTAACTCACCAGACCGAGATGCCCATATTGATAGCCTCCCTGGCTGCGTTGCTTCTGCTTAGGCTTGTAAGGAGGGCTAGGTATTGGCCCATAGCATTAAACATGCTTACTGTTTCATCAGCCATGTTCATGGCCTATAGCATATACGCCTTCATGGGTAATATTGAGATTATTAGCGGAGTCTTTTCACCATCAGCCATTGAGCGTTTAATAACACTACTGCTAGGAAGAGTCTCACATGCAGTATTCTTCGAAGAGTCATTGCAATCAGTATATCCACTAAGATTAATGGTATATAGGCTTGAGCTTCATGGGGGGGGTTATGCAATGGCTGTTTTCGAACTCATAGCCTCAATATCGATATACCTATGGCTACTATTGAGAGGTGGTGATAAGTTTAGAGAAGCATATGCATCGGTTATGGTTGGTGGACTGGTTGTTATAGCATTGGTAACGATAGCATTAGGTTCATACGGCAATAGGGTAGTTATATACACTGCGCCAATTCTATCAGGATTCCTAGGGGCATACCTTTGGAGGATTGTTAAGAGGTGGAGAAATATAATATATTTTATAATTCCCATACTGATGATTCTCGGATTCATGGGATTAATATTCTCAAGCTCAACCATTTACTGGGACTACTCGGCAGGTAACCCAGTTACTTGGGTATCCTTCAGATTAATGTATGGGTTAGGCTATCACTGTAATTTAGCAACATACTACAATACCAATTGGCTAACGGGCTATGAGCTCCTTAAACTTACACATAGTATTAATAATCCATGTACTTACCAGTTATTTGACTTTAATAAGGATGACCTACTGTATCTGGCAAATGATGTTAATCTTGAATCGTTTAGGAATGCCTTATCTAGCATATTGAATTCATCAATAATATATAATGATGGGTTAAATCTAGTATCAACGGGACCATGAGGATTGCCATAGCTCATGCCATAATTGGCATGGTTGGTGGTGGTGAGAGGTTGGTATTTTTAATGGCTAGAGCCTTAAGGGAGCTTGGTCATGTAGTTGATATATATGCATCGTATATTAATTACGATGCATGGAGTCTCCTAGCCAGTTCAACGGATCCTAAACCTATGTTGATACCCATGGATCCTGAGACTAGGTTAACTAGAAGAATGGGCGATATAACGAGGGCTCCTGTGAGTGGTGCCATTGTCGCAGCTAGGCATCTGCTTAAGGTTGTTAGGGGGGGTCTGGGCTACGATATAGTTATTGAAACGATGAGTAACGTGCCCATGGATACAGACATATCCTACATACACTTACCCCCCCTAGGTGAAGATACCCATGGAGGCTTAATGAATTTCCTATATAGGGCTTTCTTAAACATTGAGATTAGGAGGAACCTAGGTAAGCCCAGGTTAACCCTAGTTAACAGTTCATGGACTGCAGTTAGGATCTATAGGAAATTCGGCATAAGGCCCAATGTATTATACCCACCCATTGATAATGACGTGTTTACAGCCTGCGGGTCATATGATAGGAAGGATAAGGATATGGTGCTCACAGTGTCCAGGTATAGTCCTGAAAAGAACCTTACATCAATAGTTGAGATCGCCTCAATGGTTCCTGAAGCCGAATTCTACATAGCTGGGTCGGTAACACAAGCATCCCAAACAGTGGTACATAAGCTTATTAACAGGTTAGAGGAACTTAAGGTTAAGAACCTCCACCTACTCTTCAATATATCGAGGAACCGACTATTGAGACTAATGTGCAATGCACCAATATACCTTCACCCTCTCTATGTTGAACACTTTGGCATCTCTATAGCAGAAGCATCAGCCGCTGGTGCTGTTCCTGTGGTTTATAGGGATGGCGGTGGTTGGCTAGACATAGCATCAAGAATAGACCCAATGCTAGGATACATTAATGTACATGAAGCTACACACATTGTAAAAACATTACTTCATAATAATGATTTATGGATCAAGCTCTCTAAAAAGTCAACAGAAATAGCTAGTGATTTCTCATGGGATAATTATAAGTCGCGGCTTAAAAAATGTAATAGAAAAAGCATACGATATTAAAAGTAGACGTCAACCTTAAAAATAGTTAATTTTTTAGAAAAATAATGAGAGGTAAGGCCTTAATAACTGGATAGGATGGCTACTTTTTATCTCAACTGTTGATTGAGAAGGGTTATGAAGTATATGGGATAGCGAGGAGACATGCTGATGGCAGCTTAGGTATGCTTGATCTCCTTCCTAAAGATAAAAGAAATGGCATTCACATACTCTTCGGTGATGTGACTGATGCTCATTTTGTAGCTGACGTTATTAGTAAACTTAAGCCCTATGAAGTTTATCACCTTGCTGCTCAAAGCTTAGTGCCTTATAGTTTCGAGAATCCCATGTACACCTATGATATAAACATTGGTGGTACGCTTAATGTAATTAATGCCATTAAGGACTACTCGTCTAGCTCTAGGATGTATAATGCAGCAACCTCCGAGATCTATGGGCAGCCCGAGCAAACACCGCAAAACGAGAACACGCCCTTTAAGCCGCGGTCGCCCTATGCTGTGTCGAAGCTCGCGGCTTTTTGGTCAGTTAAAATTTACAGGGAGGCTTATGGATTATTCATGAGTAATGGTATTCTATTCAATCATGAGAGTGAGGTTAGGGGGGGTCCAATGTTTGTTACCAGGAAGATTACGCTTGGTGTAGCAAAGATTTACTGTGGTTCTAGCGATCCAATTGTGTTGGGCAATTTAAATGCCAGAAAGGATTGGGGTTATGCTAGGGATTACGTGGAGGGATGTGATGATGCTTAACTACGTGAGACCGGATGACTCCGTGCTAGGCACTGGAGAGCTACATACGGTGAGGGAATTCGCTGAGGAGGCTTTCAAGGCAGTAGGGATTAATATACATTGGAAAGATGAGGGACTTAAGGAAGTAGGTGTTGATGATATGGAGAGAATACTAGTGAAAGTTAGCCCAGAGTACTATAGACCCCCCCTTGAGTCGGATAATTACGTAGCAGATTATAGTAAAGCTAAAGCGATTGCTAAAATGGTCCCCCCCTAAGACTAGTTTCAAAGAATTAGTGCGAATAATGGTGGAGAATGATATAAAAAGAACATGTAATAACCATATAGATTTACAATAACTATATAATATGCAGATGGCTTTTCATATAAACACTGCAGCCAATCATAGAGACTTCTCCGCGGGGGCCTAAACGCATAAATACAGAGGCATTGGGCCGGGTTATGATGAGGATAAACGCTTTGACGCTGTTGCCTTTGATGATTGTGGCGGCAATCGCCATGGCCTTCACCGCCCTCGCCGTCCCCCCCCAACCCCCCCCGCCGCCCAGCCTCCTAAGCGCTTACGGCGAGGTGCGCGCTGGCGCCGG
>BBBF01000049.1 GCA_001315925.1 Thermocladium modestius JCM 10088
TCCATACTGGCCGTCCCCTTATTCCTCTACTTCGTCGGACTCGACTCGCTGCCCGACGCGGCTCACGTGGCCATAGGCTCCACGGCGCTCGCGGTGGGCCTCAACGCCTACATCAACTCATACATGCATCTAAAGAAGCAC
This sequence comes from Thermocladium modestius JCM 10088, assembly GCA_001315925.1. Classification (GTDB taxonomy): domain Archaea; phylum Thermoproteota; class Thermoprotei; order Thermoproteales; family Thermocladiaceae; genus Thermocladium; species Thermocladium modestius. Next base: position 142 of record BBBF01000049.1, read on the forward strand.
AACGTATCGGCTAGGGTTGGCTCGGTGTTCGCGGGCGTTGGATTGATAGGGTCGCTGCTGGGGGCCTACTTGGGCATATAACGCCTGGGACGAGTTTGTTGATATATTTCTCGATAGCCATGATAGTGCTGGGGGTGTACATGGCGGTCAGGAGGGAGTCCACGAAGCCGGGCACGAGCGATGAGGTTCCCAGGCTAATGGAGTCCCTCAAGAAGTGCCCCCCCAAGCTAACTCCATCGACGATCGCCAAGGTGGGCGGCGCGGGGTTCGTCGTTGGATTGATCAGCGGTTACTTCGGCATTGGAGGCGGTTTCCTAATAGTGCCGTCATTGATGTTCTCCGCCGGCCTATGCATAACGAGGGCGATAGGGACTAGCCTCCTCAGCGTGGGCACGTTCGGCGTGGCCAGCGGGGGGGCGGAGTACGCAGCGTACGGCGACGTCTTGATACTGGTATCCCTGCTATACGTGGTGGGCGGTGCCCTGGGCGGGTACGCGGGCACGAGCTTGGCGGTCAAGGCGCCTAGGAACATACTTAGGGTGGCCTACGGAGCTATAATAGTCCTTGTGGGAATATACATGCTGTTCAAGCTGGGAGTACTTTAAACGAGGCTGAGTTTTCCAGAATAACTCCCTTTTTCATTTTTCATTCTTTGCTCAATTCAGCGGTACGGCTAATCATTACAGGAGGTTGGGCTTCGCCCACGATGCCGAGAGGCGGCGAGGGTTTTATAACTATATATTATATTATGTTGGCCGCGCCCGCTGATTTGAATCCGCGATCTTCTGCATAAAGCTTAAAACTGAGCCGTGGCTGGGAGGGTATGATGGTGACGACGAAACTCCAATGGAGATAAGTAGGCCCTCGTTGGGCCTATATATAACCGCCACGTACCCCCCCGACTCAACGACGTTCAAGAACGTCCTCAATAGGACGCGGGGGGCATCGTGGACTTCTACGAGATCGGAATACCCACCAATAACCCAAAATATGACGGCCCGATAATAAGAATGACTCACTTCAAGTCGCAGTTGAAGGGCTTGAGGCCGTTAAGGTCGCCAACTACGAGAAATCCATCTTGATGGGATACATAGATGATTACGTGAACTCCCTGGACGCGGTTGCCGAGATAGCCGCCCAGGTCGGCGCATCTGCAATACTGTTCCCGGACCTATTGTTCGATCACTTCGATAGGCTGGATGATTATGTAAAGGCTATGCGCAGCCATGGATTGGACACGGCCTTCTTCGTTTCCAGCAAGACCCCCCCCACAAGATAATTGAGAGGGTGGCGTCCCTGGAGCCCCTCTTCATATATCTGGGGGGGCTGTATGCGTCCACGGGGGGGACGAAGCTGCCCGTCTACATAGAGAGGAACGTGTCGATAGTGAGGAAGTTGGTGGGTGACACATACCTGGTCACGGGCTTCGCGGTGAGGGATGCCGGCATGGTTAGGGCGCTGATAGAGGCGGGAGCCAACGGAGTTGTGGTGGGAACAGCATTCATAGAGAGAATGGGAAATCTGGACGACGCGATGGAGTTCCTGAGGGGGGGTTGAGGGAGGGACTATGATAACCAGTTGGTACAACATATCGGCGGACCTTCCGCGGCCATTGCCGCCCCCCCATGGATCCCTACGAGGGCGACTCTAGGATAGCGCTGCTGACCAGGATACTGCCCAGCGACTTGATAGACCAGGAATTCACGGCGGAGAGATACGTCCCCATACCGGAGAAGGTGCAGGAACTATACGAGAGGATAGGAAGGCCCACGCCGCTCCGCAGGGCGCGCGGGCTGGAGAGGGCTATTGGGACTAAGGCTAAGATATACTATAAGTTCGAGGGCGCCTTGCCGGGCGGCAGCCATAAATTGAACACGGCCGTGGCCCAGGTATACTACGCGTCGATGGACGGGGCTAGGGAGGTTGTCACGGAGACAGGGGGCGGGTCAGTGGGGGGGCTTGGCCGTCGCCATAGCCTCTGCCCTGATCGGAATAAACGCCAAGGTGTTCATGACCAAGAACTCGTACATGAACAAGAAGCAGAGGGTGCTCTTCATGAGGGTGTTCGGGGGGGCCGACGTGAGCCCAAGCCCGAGCGATTTGACTGAGTTCGGCAAGAAGACCCTGGCCAAGGACCCGAACCACCCCCCCGGCAGCCTCGGGGGGGTGGCCATATCGGAGGCCATAGAGTACGCTGTCGGCGGCGAGGGCAGGAAGTACATACCCGGCAGCGTGTTGGAGTTCGTGTTGCTGCATCAGACGGTGATAGGGCAGGAAGCCATGCAGCAGATGCCGGAGGAGCCCGACTTAGTAGTGGGATGCGTGGGCGGGGGGGGAAGCAACTTCAGCGGGCTTTCTTTTCCATTCATAGGGGGGGCCAAGCTGATGGGCAAGGGGGGGTTTGAGAGAACCAGGTTCCTGGCCGTGGAGTCGAACGCCGCCCCCCAAGCTGACCCGCGGCTCGTACATGTATGATTACCCAGACACCGCCGGCACTCTTCCCATGATACGCATGTACACGTTGGGGGGGCACGACTACGTCCCGCCGCCCATACACGCCGCCGGGCTTAGGTACACGGCGCGGCCCCCCCAGCCTCTCGCTGCTGGTCAAGGATGGATACGTGGAGACCAGGTCCTACGGCCAGGGGGAGGTAATGGAGGCGGCTCGCCTATTCGCCAAGTCCGAGGCCATACTGCCGGCGCCGGAGTCAGCTCACGCCATACGGGCAGTCATAGACGAGGCCAAGCGCATGAACGGCGGCACCATATTGTTCAATTTATCGGGCCACGGACTGTTGGACGCCGATGCGTATGAGAGGGTGTTGATGCCATGAAGCTGCTCGAGAAGATAGCGGACGGCCGCCCGCTCAACCAGGACGAGGCATTCGAGGCGGCAATGGAGATGCTGGTCAACCCAGGGGGGGAGGCGGAGACGGCCGCCCTGCTCATGGGCATGAGGGTGAGGGGGGGGAGAAGTCGGAGGAGATAGCGGGGGGGTTCTCGAAGGCCTTGAGGCACATGTGCGTCAAGGTGCCCCTCGACGTGGACGCCATAGACACTGCGGGCACGGGCGGGGATGGCATGGGCACCGTCAACGTATCCACAGCCTCCGCCCTACTGGCCGCCTACATGGGGGTTAAGGTGTTGAAGCACGGCAACAGAAGCGTCTCATCCTCCTCGGGCAGCGCGGACTTCCTTGAGGGGCTTGGATTCAAGATAAGCCTATCGCCGGGGGCCGTGGCGGACATGGTGAACAAGATCAACTTCGGGTTCGCCTTCGCCCAGCTCTTTCATCCAGCCATGAAGGCGGTCGCGCCCATACGGAAGAAGCTGGGGGTCAGGACGATATTCAACTTGGTGGGTCCCCCCCTCTCCAATCCCGGAATGGTGAGGCGGCAAGTGATGGGCGTGGCGTCCCCCCCGGCCTGCTGGATGAGATAGCAGGCGCCGCAGTGCTGCTCGGATACGATCGCCTCCTACTGGTCCACGGCGAGCCGGGCATGGATGAGGCGTCCGTGGTGGGCAGGACGACCATAGTGGAGGTGAGGGGAGGCAGCGTGGAGAGGTACGAGATAAGCCCAAGCGACGCTGGCCTGCCGACGAGGAGGCTGGAGGAGCTGCTCGCCGCCGGCCCGAGCGATAGCGTTAGGAAGGTCATGGATGGATTAACCAATAGGAACGAGGCTGTGAGGGACTTCATAGCCTTGAACACCGCCCTAGCCCTAATCGTGGGCGGTCGGGCGCGGGACGTGAGGGACGGCGTGGAGCAGGCAATTCAGGCAATAGAGGGAGGCGGGGGGGTGGTCGACTTCATAGCGAGGGCGGCGGAGGCGAGCAGGAATGCTGCTTAAGATATGCGGGGGGGTCACTAGGAGGGAGGACGCCGAGTACCTTGACGGCAAGGCGGATTACGTGGCTTCATACCGGATCCCTCCGCCGGGGGGCGAGGAGCGTGGATCCAGCCACCGCCCGAGCAATAGCCGCCTCGCTCTCGAGATCCAAGCCCGTGGCCGTGTTCGCTGGGATGGATCTCCTAGCCGCCGCTCGCATGGCAAGCGAGCTGGGAGCCGTGCTTCAACACCCCGCCCTGGCCGGCGAGGAGGCCATTAATCGCGTGGCCGCCGCGGTTCCCGGGGGGGTGAAGTTGGCGCCCGTGGTTTACGTATCCAGCGATGCAGCGGTCAGGGCGGCTAGGCTGTTGAAGCTCTTCGGGAGTCTCCTGGAGTACGTCCTGATAGACGCGCCGAAGCGCGGCTTCTCCACGTACGAGCTGGGCCTCAAGTTCCCCCTCTCCTTGGTGGATGAGTTGAGGGGGGGCTTGAGGGCTGGGGGGGTGGCGGGCGGCATAGGGCCTGGCAACGTGGGTGCCGTGGCGTCGCGCGGCCCGTTCCTGATCGACATTAGCTCTGGAGTCGAGTCCAGCCCCCCCGGCGTGAAGGATCCAGGCAAGATAGATGAGGTGTTGAGGGTGGTGAAGGGATGAAGGTGCCCCCCCTCAACGAGCTCCCGCCCCCCAGGGAGTTGGCGGACAAGCTCGTGGATGCTGGGGGGGAGGATCCCGTGATGCTGTTGGAGGGAAGCGGGGGGGAGAAGTCCAGGTTCTCCGTGGTGGCTTGGGGGGGGATGGATGATAGATTGGAGGCGACGGATTCCCTATACGATGACTTGAAGCGAATGGTTAGGAGGTTGGGGGGGGTTGGAGGATGGGAGGATCGCCATAGGCTACCTATCCTACGAGGCCGTGCTTTTAATGGAGGACTACGCGCGGAGCTTCATGAAGCCCCCCCTCCCCCCCGGGTGGCCCCCCCTCGGCGAGTTCGTGGTGCCCAGCAACGTGGTGGTGTACGACAACGCGCTGAGGAGGGCCTACGTAAACGCGAAGCTGGAGGACCTGGGCCACGGGGGGGATCACTCGCTGAGGCTGGGCGAGATGGTTAGGGGGGGAACCAGGAGGGAGGATTATGAGAGGTGGGTCGGCGAGGCGATAGAGGACATAAGGAGCGGCGAGGCGTTCCAGATAGTGCTGTCCAGGTTCGAGGAGTACGGCTTCAGCGGCAACCTATTCCCCCCCCTCTACAGCGCGCTCGCGGACCTTAACCCCTCCCCATACATGTTCTACTTGAGGATGGGGGGGCCCCGCGTCCTACTGGGCTCCAGCCCCCGAGATGCTGATAGAGGTGGACGGCGGCAGGGCAGTTACCAAGCCCATAGCGGGCACCAGGCCCAGGGGGGGCTTGGATCCAAGGGAGGACTTGAGGCTGGAGGAGGACTTGTTGAGCAGCGAGAAGGAGCTGGCGGAGCACACAATGCTGGTCGACCTGGCCCGCAATGACTTGGGTAGGGTGTGCAGGTTCGGCACGGTGAGGGTTAGGGAGATGTACTCGGTGGAGAAGTACGAGAGCGTTCAGCACATAGTGTCGACGGTGGAGGGCGTGCTGGAGAGGGGGAGCGACGTCGTTGATGCCTTGTTCGCCACCTTCCCCCCCGCCGGCACCGTCAGCGGCGCGCCTAAGCCGCGCGCCATGGAGTTGATAGCCAAGTACGAGGGAGAGCCCCCCCGCGGGCCGTATGCCGGGGGCGGTGGGCTTCCTCCATGGGAATGGGGGGTGAGTTCGCAATAACCATAAGGAGCCTCTTCGCCTCGGGCGGCGTCGCGCGGCTGCAGGCGGGCGCGGGGGGTGGTGTTCGATTCAGTGCCTCGCCTGGAGTATGAGGAGACGGAGCACAAGTTGGGAAGCTTGAGGAGGGTGATGAAGTCGTGGACCTAACAATAATAATAGATAATTACGACTCGTTCGTATACAACGTGGCTCAGTACGTGGGGGAGCTGGGAAGCCGCCCCCCGTGGTGGTTAGGAACGACGAGGTATCCGTCAAGGCGCTGGAGAGGATGAGGCCGGATAGATTGATAATATCCCCCCCAGGCCCCCCCGGCTCCCCCCCCTCAACGAGAGGGACGTGGGCGTGTCGCGGGAGGCCGTGCTCCGCTTCGGCGGCCGCATACCTGTGCTCGGCATCTGCCTCGGCCATCAATTGATTGGGGGGGTGGTGTTTGGGGGGGCCAGGATTAGGCGCGCGAGGACGGTTAGGCACGGCAAGGCCAGCCTGATCAGGAGAATGGACTCGCCGCTCTACTTGGGGGGGCTGCCCGGGGAGTTCAAGGCCATGAGGTACCACAGCTTGGCGATAGATGACGTGCCCGAGGATTTGGTGGTGGACGCCGTTTCCATGGATGATAACGAGGTGATGGGCATTCACCACGTTGAGCACCCAATATTCGGCGTGCAGTTCCACCCGGAGAGCGTGGGGGGGACTCGGGTGGGGGGGATGAGGATTTTATCCAATTTCTTGAACGGGGGGGGTGTAGGGCATGGGGGGGTTCCTGGAAGACATAGTGAGGTTGACGAGGATGAGGGTCGAGGCGGAGTCCTCCAAGGCCTGCGCGGGGGGGGACTTGAGGGGGGGAGATAATTAGGGCCAACTCCGATGGGAGGCTCGGCGTCATAGCGGAGTACAAGAGGATGAGCCCACTGGCGCGGTGAATCTCGGCGTGGATCCATGGAGTTACTTCAACTCCCTCCGGGACAGGGTGGTTGGGTTCAGCGTGTTGACGGAGCCCATCTTCTTCGCGGGGGGGAATTACCTGTTCGTCAAGATCGCCGCCGCCACAGGCCGCCCCGTCCTGTTCAAGGACTTCGTGGTGGACAGGAGACAGGTGGACGCCGCGGGGGGGGAGCTGGGGGGGCGTCGGCCGTCTTGATAATATACAAGGCCCTGGGCCCTGCGGAGCGGGGGGGCGACTTGGTGGATTACGCCGGGAAGAAGGGCCTCCAAGTGCTGCTCGAGGTCGATAATGCGGCCGATGCCTTGGCGGCGGTGGACGAGTTCCCCCAATGCATTGCTTGGCATCAACTCCAGGAACTTGGATGACTTATCCGTGTCGCTGGACGGCGTCGTCGATGCCATCAGGCAAGTGAGGGGGGGCGGGCAGACTTGATAATCGCGGAGAGCGGAGTGTCGGGCAGGGGGGGGACGCCGAGAGGCTTGCCTCGGCCGGCGCCAACGCGGTGCTGGTGGGGGGGACGGCGTTGATGAGGAATCCATCTGGCGGGGAGTTGGGGGGGGTGAGGATTCATGGGTGATGCGGCTCGGGGCAATGCTTATAAATATGATATAGAGAAGGGTCGAGATGCAACTGGAATATCTATAATATCGGGGGACATCAAAAAGATCTCCCAAGAATCCCGCGAGCTGTTGATGGAGATGAGCCGGCACGACTCCATCCACCTCGGCTCCTCCCTCAGCAGCGTCGAAATAATAGCGGCCCTCTACTACATCGGGAAGGTGGTCAACGGGGGGGGATTGGGTCATCCTCTCCAAGGGCCACGCCGCGCCCGCCCTATACGCCGTGCTGGCGGAGCTGGGAATGATCGAGCGGGGCGAGCTTCCCACCATACAGGACATACACAGCAGGCTCCAGGGCCACCCCCGAGGTCATCCTGCCGGGGGGGGTGGACGCCAGCACGGGCAGCCTGGGCCAGGGCCTGGGCTTCGCCGTGGGGGGGCTGGCAACCGCCCTGAAGCTGAGAGGCAGGGAGGGCAACGTCTTCGTCGTGCTCGGCGATGGGGGGGAGCTGGACGAGGGGGGGCAGGTGTGGGAGGCGTTCATGGACGCCGTCAACAGGGGGGGCTTGGATAACTTGTTAATGGTGGTGGACGCCAACGGCTTCCAGCTGGACGGGGGGGCAGTGAGGCCAGTGAAGGAGCGCGTCTTCAAGGCGATGGAGGCCCTCGGAATGGAGGTATCGTACGTCGACGGCCACGACGTGGATCAATTGGTGAGCGAGGTGATCAGGTTGATCAATGTGAGGGGGAGGCCCAAGGCATTGATAGCCCGCACGATCCACGGCCGCGGAGCGCCATCAATAGAGAACACCCACCTGCAGAGGCTGGACCCGCTCCCCCCCGCCCGCTCTCCTCCATGAGGGACTCCCTGGGCGAGGCGTTGGCGGCCGCCGTGGACGAGATGGAGGACCTGGTGGTGCTGACCGCCGACGTGGGGGGACCCACCAGGGCGTCGATGGCGAGGAGGAGCGGCAGGTACATAGACGTCGGCATATCCGAGCAGGAGCTGGTGAGCGCGGCCGCCGGGCTGGCCGCCGCGGGGGGGCTGAGGCCCGTGGCCGTGGCGTTCGCCATGTTTTTGATGAGGGCTTGGGAGCAGGCCAGGAATACCGTGGCCAGGATGAACCTGAACGTGAAGCTGGTGGGCACCCACGCTGGCTTCTCCGACATATCCGACGGCTCCTCACACCAATCGCTGGAGGACATTGCATTGATGAGGGTCCTCCCCAACTTCTCCGTGGTGGTTCCAGCCGACGCGGCCGAGGTGAAGCGCAGCCTGCCCGAGGCGTTGAGGCACGAGGGGGGGCCGCTGTACTACAGGGTGGGGGGGCGGGATTACTCCCCCCTCCATAACCGATGACTTGGAGTACGAGTTCAAGCTGGGCCGCGGCGTGGTGCTTCAGGACGGCAGCGACGTTGCCGTGATAGGCGCGGGCCCCCCCGTGTTGTGGGACGCGGTCATGGCTGCGAAGGAGCTTGGAAAGAGGGGGGTCTCCGTCTCCGTGATAGACATGGCCAGCGTGAAGCCCATGGATGAGGACTTGGTGCTGAAGTACGCCAAGAGGACCGGGGGGGCCATAATAACGGTTGAGGAGCACATGGTGGCCGGCGGGCTGGGATCAAGCGTGTCCGAGCTGCTCTCCGCCAAGTACTCCGTTCCGGTGAGGATGATAGGAGCCCGCTCCTTCGGTCGATCCGCGAGGGCGGTGAGGGACCTGCTGATGCACTCCGGGATCAATTACAGGACTATAATGAGCGAGGCCATGGAGTTGCTGAGGGCGAGGTGATGCAAGTGCTTGACGAGTTGAGGACCGAGATAGATAGGCTCGACGAGCAGCTGCTCCTGCTGCTCTCCAAGCGGATGGAGGTGGCCAGGAGAATAGGGGGGGAGGCAAAGGCCCGGGGGGGGAGGCCCCTCTCCGCGACGAGGCTAGGGAGGCGGTTGTGAGGGGCAAGTGGCTGGAGTCAGCCGCCCGCCTCGGCGTTCCAGCCTCCTTGGCGGAGGGATTGCTGTCCCTGGTGTTGAGGGAATCCATTAGGTCACAGCTGAGGCCGCCGAGGGAGTCCATAGCGGTCGTGGGGGGGAGCGGCAGGATGGCCGCCGCCCTCCTCTCAGTGCTGGGCAGCAGCGCAGTGTCGACTGACTTCTTCGGGGAGCCCGGGCTGAAGCCGTGCGACGCGTTCTCTTCCAGCGAGTACATAATAATAGCGACTCGCCCCCCCTCAGTGCTGGGCAGCGCGGCGTTCCGCGAGTCCCTTCGCTGCGCCTCCGGCAAGGTGGTCAGCGACGTGTTCTCCGCTAAGGGCAGCGCTTCAAGGAGTTGGAGTCCCTCTCCCAATCCGTGGGCTTCAATTACGTGAGCCTCCACCCCCTCTTCTCGGGCGCGGTCGACCCGTGGGAGGAGGTGATGGTGGTGGTGCCCTCCGCCACCAGCGGCGACGCGTTGGGCAGGGTGGTGAGGCTGTGGGAGGGATTGGGGGGGTTCAGGGTGGTCACGAGCGACGCCGATTACCACGATAGGGCCATGGCCGTGGCCCAAGTCATTCACCACCTATACCTGGCGGCGCTAATGCGTGCGCTGGAGAGGGCGTCCAGGGAGTTGGGCGTTGATTACACCCGCTTCGTGACCCACAGCCTTAAATCAACCTGGCCGTAGCGGAGAGAATCATGCGTCAACCGGAGGTGGTGAGGGAGATACAGTCCACAAATCGCTACGCGGCGATCGCGAGGAGGTTGGGGGGGGTGGAGGCGATGAAGGAGGCGGCCGAGGAGCTGGGTGGTGCGTCTTGATAATAATTCCCAGGAATCCCGAGCCCTTAATGAGTCGGCTGGAGGAGCTGGGGGGGTTCAGCACAAGAGGTTGAGGCTCTACGGCGTTGACTTGGTGGTGGCCTGGCCCGACGTGGATCCATCGTCGCTGGGGGGGCTGGGGGGGAGCGGGGGGGACGTGGTTATCCCCGGCGGCCACTACCAGTTGAGCAGCTCCAAGTGGCGCAGGTCCAGCGTGGTGAGGGTGGGGGGGG
>BBBF01000050.1 GCA_001315925.1 Thermocladium modestius JCM 10088
CCCCAAGCCTCTTAATAATTACTGAACCCTCCCTACCACACTTAGGACACCTGCCTCTGCCTATGCTTCTAGAGCTCACGAAACACACTCAGACTAGAGATTTTTAGTGGTAACCGGTGGTAAAAAATACACAGAACCTTGAGTTAACTGATCCCCCCCCTCCCCCCCCGCCTTGGGGGGCGGGGGTTCCCGGGGTCTGGATTACCCCCCCCTTGGGGCTACTCCGCCTCCTCCCTTGGAATTGTGGGGAAGATCAGCCCCCCCACCCTTCAAGAGCTGACCAGGGGAGGAGCGAAGGAGAAGCGGGGCAAGCCCCCCCCTAAAAACCCACCCCCCCACCCCCCCCAAAAGACGAGACCTACCTTTCCTATATAATGGAGATAAACCATTAGTCAACTATTGAAGACTAGTCTACTGATCATTGTAGAGCATTGGTGAAAATTGGTCCGCGAGCTGTCCCGTCCTTTAGAGCTTCCCATCTTATGGTTGGTTCCCTCTCCCCCCCATGGGCAATCCCCCCATATCTAACCAATTACCAAAAAAAGCTCCCCTACAACAACGCTCACCTCTCATCCCTTCGAGCAAGGTCTTCTGCTGCCCAGGGATAAACCATTTTCTCAACCTGGGTGACCTAATAGGGGGACCCAGGCTCGGTGCAAGGGGCTCAAAACAGCTAAACCCAAAAACTTGCTCTAGTTGTACACCTAATACATGGAAGGAGCTATATTTTGTAATATTTGCTCTCATAATGTTGAGGCCCACGCAAATTTAGGCATTGCATCCAAAACATCTAAGGGCGATTATTTAAGTCTTTAATATTACAAAAACAAAACATTTATAACTAACAGTAGCTGAAATTAGTATATGCCGTATGGCTTTAAATGTAAGGACGTGGGCATGCAGTGTGGCTTTGAGGTTCACGGCGTATCCTCGGAGCAGGAAATGATGGATATAGTGGCGGCGCATGCACGGCATGCCCATGGCATGACTACAATACCTCCAGCCACTTTGGACGCCGTTAAGAAGGCAATAAAGAAAGAGTAATGGCAATTGCCATCAACTACAAACAAATTAAACCCTCTCTTTCCTTTTTCTTCATCTCTTTTCCCTCCCTTGAGCTTTCTACATTATCATTCTATGGGATCCCGCAAAATGACCTGGTTGAAGTGGGTCAGCAACATGTTCCTAGGTACATACGGTGAAGCCGCTTCCTCCTTAGGAGAGTACTCCCTGGCCCGCCTAACTCCCACGGCAAGCGCACCCAAGGGTATTGGAAGAGACCCTTAGCAGCTGACCCCCACGTCCAGGCTCGCATTCAAGCCCCCCCATCAATAGCGGAGCCTCGCCTATGGTGTTTAATCGACTTATCTCCGGCATTAAATAAAAAGGATCTGTTGACGGCGGGGGGGGCAGTGAGGAAGTGGTTAATCATAGTCCAGGGATTGGTTCCCATGCTCTTGGTGGGCACTTATCAATATAGCTGGAACATCTTCATGAAGCCCCCCCTAGCCAACAGCTTTGGAGTCGGTCTCCCTCTCATCCAAACCGCCTACTCCCTATTCGTTCTATTCTCAACACTATCACAAGTGCTTGGGGGGGGTACGTGGCCGATGCGCGGGGGGCCGGCGATCGTGGGAGCCACCGGCAGCGCATTGGCCGGCATCGGCATGATGACTGCGGGACTGACTAAGTCGATATACGCCTTCTACGCGCTTTGGTCCCTGGGAAGCACGGGGGTCGGCTTTGTGTATGCCGTCTCAATAAACCTAGGCGTCAAGTGGTTCGGCAAATCAAGGGGGGGCTCGCCACTGGTCTGATAAACATGGGCTTTGGGCTGGGCTCCACTTTCTTCAATCCATTCATATCCCCCCCCTGGCCAGCCGCGGGGATTACCTAGCGCCGATGATGATCATAGGCGGCGCGTTGTTGATCGTGTCTACCGCATTGATGGCCAGCAGCAAGTACCCGGCAGCGGATAAGAGGGGGGAAGGGAAGCAATCCATTGCCTCCTGGCCCAAGCTTCTGGTTGATCTTCATATCATTCTCGCTGGCATCCATACCTCTCCAACTCTATTCATCGAGTCTGTCCGTGATGGGGGGGTGAGGTATGATTACTTCACCGTGACTGCTGCTGCCACGGTGCTGCCCCCCCTGTTCAGCGGCATAGGGCGGCCCATAATGGGCTTCATATCGGATTCCTGGGGGGGAAGGAGGAATGCCATACTTGCCGAAATATCGATGCTGGCTGTGGCTACTCCCCCCCTTGTGTTGAGCGGCCTTCCAGTCCTATACATAGCGGCGGCCGGCTTGGTGGGATTCCTAGGCGGTGCAATGATGACGCTATACGCGTCGCTGATAGGGGATAGATATGGAACCTCATCATCGACTTTCCTATTCGGCATAATCTATAACGGGAAATTCGTGGCGGCCGTGCTGGCCAGCGTTTTATTTGCTTCATGATTATCCGCTACGGATTGATGGATGCGGTCCTGCTGGAGGCGGGCTTAACGGCTATGTCGATACCGTTTTTCTTGGCCGCTAAGCCTGGTGAGTAAACTACCTGCCCTCACGGACAAGGCCCCCCCGGCGAGCATGGATGAGACGAGTATGATCATTCCGAGCTCAAGCATGCAGAGACCTGGGGGGGGCTTTTCCAATCGGGAAATCAGGAACCAGGCACTGCGGGCTTTCGGTGGCCCTCATATTAGGGAACCGGCAATCACACTATGTATCCCTTCATTCTGCTTATCATGCTCTTAGCTACGTCGGATTCCAGCAGGGACTCGAATTTCCTTATGGCCGGCCTATTGTTTCCCCCCCTCAAGTACACGAAGTCGAAGTCCTCCACCGCTAACCTAATGAATTGTAGGCCGAGGAGTGAGGCAGCGTATTCTATTGCCACCCCCCACATCGGCTTCTCCCCCCCTGGCCACGGCCTTAGCCACCTCGACGTGGGTGCGCGCCACGGACGGGGGGGCTGGCCACCTCGGCTGGATCCAGTCCATTATCTGCCAGGAATTTATCAATCAACATCCGAGTGCCAGAGCCGAGGTTCCTCATCTTCAACCTGAGCCTGCCTCCCGCAACCCCCCCTCCACTACTTGCTTAAGCGTTAATTCGCTTCTAATCACTAGGCCTATGCTCCTCCTATACCCCCCCTTCACCAATCGCAGCTCCTTGGAGAGCCCCCCCAACTCATCTATGGCCTCCTCATTACCTCCCATCAAATGAATGCCAGCCACGTCTACCTCCATCATCAATACCTTGGATAGACCATTAAGCGAGCCCACCCACTCGCTGGATGATGATAACTCCAGCAAGCCGAGCAAACGCGGCACCGCCTCATCATTGCTGCCCGACACGGCGAGGTCAGCGCCGCCTCCCATTATTGCCTCCAACTCCCTCAGCAGGGCAACGCCATCCCCCCCCGTCAACCTGGCTCCCCCCCCGCCGCCCTCCCCCCCTCCCCCCCCTTTGCCTCTCCATCAATCTACGTCCCAGGAAGGACTCGGCCTTGCTTATCCACTCCCAAGCCGAGGCGTACGGCACTCCAACTCGCCTGGCGGCTGCATTTAAGGAGCCCAGCTCCATCACAGATTTAAGCAGGTAGGCGAACCTAGCGTCCACCCTCAACCCATTACCTATTATCAATTCATCCCTGCTCCGCCTAGATACTGCCGGCACTCGTTTAAGTAACCGTCTCTCAGATAAACTTGACGTTGCGGCCGGAGATCCCCCCCGGTAAATATATATACTCCTCTTCACGCCTTTCGAAGCATGCCTGGAAGCGTGTGGGACTGGATAATCTTGATCGTGGTGGCGCTGGTGCTATTCGGGGGGGGCGCTAGCAAGTTACCGGAGATATTCAGGTCCCTGGGAAGGGCCTCGGGGGGGAGTTCAGGAAGGGCCAGATAGAGGTTGAGAACGAGCTGAGGCAGATGCAGTCAAGCACCCCCCCACAGACCCAGCCGCAGCAACAGAATCAACAGTCGCAACCAGATGAGAGGAAAAACGATGAGGAGAGCGTGGAGGAGCTGAAGAAGAAGATAGAGGAGCTGCAGAGGCAGGTCGAGGAGCTGAAGAAGGGTAAGTGATGTCCGGGGAGGAGCTGCTCTCCCACTTGGCTGAATTGACTAGGAGACTCAGGCGGGCATTGCTTGCAGTCGCGTTGGCATTTATCTTTTCCTTCGCCTTCGGCGTAAGAATGGTGAAGGTGGGCGGGGATCCATTGCTTCCCGTTCCCTACCCATCAATAGATCACAGCATCTCCACTATGCTGGTGAGCAGATTCGTGGAGTCCCTCCTCCCCCCCAGCCAGGTTAAGTTGATATCGATAGGCGTGTTCGATCCGCTCTACGCCTCGATAGAGGTGTCGCTGCTGCTATCCGCCGCCGTCGCGCTGCCGGTCGTAATGTGGGAGCTGTGGGGGGGATTCGTGGCGCCGGGCCTTTACCCGCACGAGAGGAAGGCCGTCAAGGCCGCAATAATTCCATCCATTGCCCTCTTCGCCGCGGGGGGGCGTTGTTCGCCTACGCCGTTATAGTTCCAACAATGTTGAAGTTCTTCCTTTTATTTGATGAATCCCTGGGAGTGGAGCCGACGCTCAGCATTAAATCCTTCATAGGCACAGTGGTCTCCTTCATGGCTGCCATGGGCATCGGCTTCCAGTTGCCGCTGGTGATGGCTGGCCTCACCAAGGTCGGGGGGGCCGTGAGCGCGGAAGCGTGGAGAAGGAATTGGAGGTGGGGGGCGTGCTCGCGTCATTTGTATTTGCATTGATAGTGTCGCCTGGAGCCACGGGGGGGGATAATAGAGACGACAATAGGCTTATCCCTCTCTGCGCTGTACGTGGTGGGCATCGCGGTGGCCAAGGCCGTGGAGCCTAGGAGGCGACAAAATTTATAAATCATGAAGGAGCGCCCAAAGCCATGAGGATATATAATTGCAGTTACTGCGGGAGACCGATCGCGCCGGGCACTGGCTTCATGTATGTTAGGAGCGATGGCACTGTCTCCAGGTTCTGCAGTAGGAAGTGCTTCGTCAGCGCCAGGATGGGGGGGAGGAACCCCAGGAGGCTGGCCTGGATACGTAAGGCGCAGGGAGCCGGGCAGGGGGCGTAGTGGATTAGGGTAATGATTTTTAAATAGCTATATCCTCGACTCGATATGGTTGAGTACAGGGCACCCATAGTTGTAGTGGTGGGCCACGTAGATGTTGGGAAGACGCTGCTGCTGGATAAGATAAGGAACACTGCCGTGGCCTATAGGGAGCCCGGCATGATAACGCAGCACATAGGTCTCTCATACCTGCCCTGGCCCGCCATAGAGCGGTACGCGGCGAGCCTCCTGGCCAAGTTCAAGCTGAGCGGGAAGATATGGGTGAGGGGGGGGTTCCTAATGGTTGACACGCCGGGCCACGCGGCGTTCTCCAACCTTAGGCGAAGGGAGGATCCGTGGCCGACTTGGCTATACTGGTCATCGATGCATTGGAGGGAGTGGAGGAGCAAACCAAGGAGAGCCTCTTCCTGTTGAAGTCCAGGGGCATACCGTTCGTGGTGGCTGCGAATAAGGTAGACAAGATATACGGCTGGGAACCCCCCCACCCCCCCAACTTCGCCTTCATAGATTCATACGAGGCGCAGGACGAGGCGGTGCAGGGCCGCGTGGAGGAAATGATAGCCAGGATAGCGGGGGGAGCTGGCGGAGCACGGCATAGAGGCGGATAGGTACGATAGGGTGGCGGATTACTCGAGGCAGGTGCCCATAGTGCCAACGAGCGCGGTGACCGGGGGAGGGGGGTGGCTGACCTACTCGTGGTGCTGGCGGGGGCTCACGCAGAGACTGGTGAGGGATAGCTCGCCGTGGGAAATGGGCCGGGGGGGAGAGGCGTCATAATGGAGATAAAGGAGGAGAAGGGTTGGGGGGGAACCACGGCGGACGCCATAATATACGACGGCTCCGTGAGGAGGGGGGATAGGATAGCTGCGTTGGGCTTGGATGGGCCCTTCAACACCACGGTCAGGCTGCTGGTCATGCCGAAGCCCCCCCTGGATGAGATGAGGGACCCCGAGGATAAGTACGTGTTCGTGGACGAGGTCAAGGCCGCGGCGGGCGTCAGGGTGGTCGGCGACTCCCTGGAGCGAGCCGTGCCTGGGTCCCCCCCTGATAGTGGTGAGGGATGAGGCGCAGCTGAGGAGCGCTATGAGCGAGCTGAGCGCGGAGGCGGCGGCCATCAGGATAGAGGTTGATAGGAGCGGGGGGGTCGTTGCCAAGGCCGATACGCTGGGGGGGACCTTGGAGAGCATGGTCATGTACTTGAGGGGGGGCCAGAACATACCCGTCAGGAGGGCTGATATAGGGCCCGTGACCAGGCGAGATGTGATAGAGCCTCCGTGGTGAGGAGGAGGGATCCCCTCTACGCCGTCGTCCTGGCGTTCAATGTGAAGGTTACCCCCTGAGGCGGAGGTGGAGGCGCAGCAGCATGGGGGGGTCAGGGTTTTCCAGAACAACATACTGTACAGATTAGTTGATGACTTCCTGAATTGGCACAGGGAGCAGAGGAACCGGTCTGTGGAGGAGGAGTTGGCTAAATTGGTGCGGCCAGGCAAGGTGAGGCTGATGCCTGGGTACGTGTTTAGGAGGAGCAACCCCATAATAGTCGGCGTCAAGGTGCTTGAGGGCCAGTTAAAGCCTGGGTATCGATTGAGGAGGGCGGATGATGGGAGGGTCATAGGCACCGTGATGCAGATACAGAATAATGGGAGGCCGGTTCAATTAGCCAGGAAGGGGGGGGAGGAGGTGGCGGTATCCATTCAAGGCAATTCCATGGTGGGCAGGCATGTGAGGGAGGGGATGACCTCTACGTTGACCTCCCGGAGGATCACTTGATTAAGTTGCTCACGGATTTCAGGGAGCACTTGGAGCCGGGCGAGGTGGACTTGATTCATGAGTACCAGGAGGCCAGGAAGCGGTGGGCCTGAGCCCGGGGCAAAATTTAAATAAGATGCTGAAATGACTCTTCGATGCCTACTTTCAAGTTAGTGATATCGGATCCCCCCCTCAGCGGCAGGGCTAAGCAGGTGGAGGTGAAGGACAGGGAGGCAGAGCGATTGATCGGGGCCCGCATTGGGGGACACCGTGGACGCCAAACTATTGGAGGGAGCCATTCAATTGCCAAGCGAGCTGAAGCTCAAGATAACGGGCGGAAGCGGGTTCGAGGGGGGCGCCCATGCTGCCTCACCTACAGGGCCCGGCCAAGCGGTACCTCCTTCTCTCCGGCCCGCCGGGGTACAGGCCAAGCGAGGAGGGGGGCAGGAGGAGGAAATTGGTGCGCGGCAACACGGTTAGCGATCAAACCGTTCAAATCAACATGGTGCTGGTTTACCCCAGCGATTGGAAGGGAGAACCCGTAATTAAGGAGGAGCCCAAGAAGGAGGAGCAGGAGGCAGCGCAGCAGTAAGGAGCGGCCCGCCTTCAATCAATGCTTGGGGGGGTTTGATCCTGGATGCTGGGTCGGTTTTCACGCTTCACTACATGGTAATTGAGATTATATATTGCGTGATAATTTATTAAGTCGCGCCAAAGTCCTTGCCCGTGAATAGGTTTCGCTCAGCAACGTTGACTAGCTTGACGGCGGGCATCACAATAATGGCAGTCCTATCGCTCACCGCATTCGTGCCGCTTCAATCGCTGTTCTCCTGGCCCCCCCTCGTATCGATCCTCTGGATCCTCTGGGGGCCTTGGCATTGCCGCGTATAGATTGTTTGGGAGCTCCGGGCTGGAGTCATCAACGTATATCCGCAGATACACCCCGTACTCCCTGGCGTTGACTCTTGCATTCATAGTGTTCGGCATGATGCATGAATGGACGCTGATGGGGGGGGCGACTCTGATGGCTGGGTACTCGTTCGAGTTGGTGGCGGGCTTCATACTTTACAACGACTTCAAGAGGATCAGCGGGCGATTCAACGCCATCCTCTTCCTGGTGGGCATAACGCTATTCATACTCGCCCTCCCACTCGCGTTGTTCAGGCTCCCGTGGCCGGCAGTGGCCGGGGTCTTGTTGAAGACCATAAGCATAGCAAGGTAGTCGCCGGGTCAAGCGAGCCCCCCCCGCGCTGGAGGAGAGGGCTGCCGCCGCGTAGGCGGTGAGGAGGCGTTTTTAAATCGATTCAGTGCCCGGCAGCCGTGCTGAGCAGGGAGGCCGTGATTCAAGCCCTTAAGGGCGTGAGGCTGGATCCGGAGAGGTTCGTGGCTTGGAAGGTGTTGCTGGAGGGCGGTTCCATATTTGAGGCGCTCGTAGCGACGGTGCTCACCCAGAACACGAGCGACGCCAATGCCGGCAAGGCGCTTGAGGCGCTGAGGAGGCGGGTGGGCAACGTAACGCCCAGGGGGGGAATCTTATCGCTGGGCGAGGAGGAGTTAGCATCAATAATACGGCCGGCCGGGATGCATAGGAGGAGGGCAAGGCAGTTGATGGAGTTGGCCAGGGCGGCGGCCGGCGTTGATTTGGAGGGGGGGGTGAGGGGGGGGATGGATGTTGGGGGGGGAGGCTAGGCGGTTTTTGATGTCTATGCCGGGGGGGTTGGGCCCAAGACGGCCGACGTGATATTGGTGAATCTCGGGAAGCCCGCGTTCCCGGTGGACACCCACATACTCAGGATAAGCAAGAGGCTGGGCTTGGCTTCCACGTATAATGAGGCGAGCAAGGCATGGATGGGGGGGATATTCAGGAAGGACGAGTACTTGTGGGGGGGCCACTTATCCCTAATAGAGTTTGGGAGGAACGTGTGTAGGGCCAGAAATCCAAAGTGCGGCGAGTGCGGGCTGCGGGATTACTGTGATTACTATAAGAGACGGGTAGCGTTTTAAGCCCTGGAGTCGACGCCTTGCCGTGATGCTGCTCTCTTGGAACGTGAATGGGCTGCGCGCGGCCCTCGGGCGGGGGGTGCTGGACCTGGTTAGGTCGGGCCGTTATGATATATTGATGTTCCAGGAAGTGAAGGCGGACTCCGTGCCGCTGGACCTGCAGATGTCGGGCTACGAGGCGTACATGGCTACATCCAGGAGGAGGGGGGCTACAGCGGCGTCTTAACGCTCACTCGGATTCACCCAGTAAACGTCATCAAGGGGGGCTTGGGGTGGAGGAGTTCGACAGCGAGGGGGGGAGGCTCTTGGCGCTGGAGCTCGATGACTTGTACGTGATCAACGCGTACTTCCCCCAACGCTGGGGGGGAGGAGCTGGGGGGGAGGCTGGACTTCAAGCTCCGCTTCGACGAGGCCTTCGAGCGATTCGTGCTGGGGGGGCTGGGGGGGAAGCCCGTCGTGGCGTGCGGGGGGGACTTCAACGTGGCGCACGAGGAGAGGGATATAGCTAGGCCCAGGGAGAATAGGAATCACGCTGGCTTCACGGACGAGGAGAGGGCGTGGTTCACGCGATTCCTGTCGCTGGGCTTCATAGATACCTACAGGTTATTCGTGAAGGAGGGGGGGGCCACTACACGTGGTGGTCCTATAGGTTCCACGCCAGGGAGAAGAACATCGGGTGGAGGATAGATTACTGCGTGGCGTCGGAGTCGTTGAGGGGGGGCAGGATAAGGGGGGGGCGGGGGGGGATTTTGGAGGACGTGAGGGGGGGGTCGGATCACGCCCCCCCCATAACCCTGGAGATCGCGTAGGTGTCTTTTAAAGCGGGGCCGTTCAAGCAATTCATGGCTAGGGTGGCGGTTATTGGATTGAACGCCGGCACGGCCTACCTCGCCTACCTGCTGGCGAGGGGGGGCGGGCACAAGGTTACCCTCGTGGCCGGCGCAGGGAGGCCCGGATCCTAGAGCTGGAGCCCCCCCATCGTCGGCTGGGCCTGCTGGGGGGGGATAATAGAGTGTTCACGCTGGACTTCCTGTCCACGTTGATGGAGGTGGAGGAGGGCGGGGGGGACGCGGAGGTGAGGGGGGGGCGATGTAGTGCTTGGCGGGAGGCGGCTTGGCTCGTTCGACGCCGTCTACACGGGGGGGACGGAGGAGGAGTTGGTGGTAAGCGGGGGGGCGGGGGGGGATTCAGTGTCGTCCAGCGACCCCTTCCTCGCGCTCTCGCAGTGCATGGCCATGCGGGCGGCCGGGGGGGTGGATGCGGG
>BBBF01000051.1 GCA_001315925.1 Thermocladium modestius JCM 10088
GCGTATCCATCCCAGGTTGGGATCAAAGCATGTTCCATACAAGTTAAGCAATTTGGTGGTTAGATCTGGCTTACGCGGTCGGGGCAATTCGCAGGTGCTTCGCTGTACCGTGGGCACTATCGATACTAACAGAACAATGCCGAACACGGTGTAAATCACGTAAGTAATGCCGTGAACATATACGTAGTTGGCCATTATGGATCCAAGTATTGCCCCCCCAGCGGTGGTCGCCGTGGTCAAGCTTATTCCTATCCTATCGTTGGCTATCTTCTTCTTGACGTACACGCTGGCGGAGCCGGCAGACGTGGCTATGGTGGATATCAAGGCGGATCCCGATGCGTAAGCCATGGGGGGGATTCCCAGGAATAGGGTGAGTATCGGGGGGGAAATGACGGTTCCACCGCCCAGGCCAGCCAATGCCCCTATTATTCCTGCAACTGCCCCCGCTGCCAGTATTACGAGGAACTCCTCAATGAAGGCCCAAATCATGGGTTGGGATAAACGGTTTCATATGAAAGTTAAACCCACATCCAATGGCTGATCACGGAAGAATTGGGAAAATTATATAGAGATGGGAATTACTTGCTAATAAATAGCACAAGCATTGCTTGCCTATCGCGTTTTCACATGAGCACGGATATATATTAATAATTGAATATCAAAATGCATTTGCCTATCGCGTTCCCCCGTCATTCGCCAACGGCATCAGCAGGTGAATCATTTGCTTGGATACCTTGCCTCGGCCATGCTTGGAGGAGTTTGCCAATGCTGCGGCAGCTGTCATAGCTGCTATGAAGTATATCGATAAGGCATGAACGGCGAACGCGGTTCCTATGAATATCAAGGCGGCCAGCGCGTAGAACCCAATTATTGGTTCCCCCGATAAGGACCTGGCCAGCATTACCACAAAGGAGAACACGTATATCCCCATAACTATCGATAACATGGGTAGATATGATGGAGGAGCCAGTATTCCCAGCCCCATCGCCACGACCTCTCCCATTATGGATTGCATGAATCTATTATAGGCAAGCAATTGATACATGGGCACCGCCACCAATGCGCCGAATATCGCACCTATTGCGTACCCTATCAAGACGCTCCGCCTGGGCTTCACCCATATCGACATGGCCAGCAGCGATAAGGCTCCTATTATTAATAGGTACATCATTGGATACACCAAGTAACTGGATGGGTTTGGATATGGGATCAGCATGTATTCGGTGGCCACATTCACGGCATATTGGTACATAGCTATCAATTGAAGCAATATTAACGGGAGTAGGGCTAGGGACTTGATGCTCCATAAATCAATGCTTGAATAAGCGATACGGCGGTTACCGCGCAGAGAATTAGGCTGGCTACTACCCACGGCGTTGATAGATAGTATTGAGGATATACCAAGCTGAAGGCAATGCCGCCCCCCCACCCCCCCATTATCACGGCGGCCGCGAAGTAGACCAGCCTCAACCTGAGCCTCTTGGATTCCCAGATAACCATGGGAGCCACCACCGTCATCGCCATTACCGCGAAGGTGCCCACGAGTCCCAAGGCCGTCATATTGGAGGAGCTGCTGGGCATGAATGGAAAGACAGGAAGCAAGAACTCCCTAAACGCGTATTGCAGAAGGAAGAATATGCCGAAGGCGGTTGAATAAATCGAGAAATCGCTCTTATTAATTCGCATCATACCCCTATGCCTGGGTTCCCCCCTCCTCATGTAATAGAATGCAATGCCTATCGCCATCAACGCTATTATGATGCCTATCACGGCAACAATCAATACCACGTACGGAATGGGCGAGGGCGCTGCCGGCGACTTCGGAACAAGGGTTAGAGGCACGAAGTTGGCGGTTATCGATTTATCGAAACTCGTCTCGCCGGACTTGCCGTACCACACGCCGAACGCTATGTCGTACGTGCTTCCCACGGTTATATTAACGGTATTGGGCATGGGTGCCTTCAATTGCCTGACGAACTCGAGCACCCAATAACCATTCTCATACTTGGCGCCCGTGTACCCGCTGAAGTAACCGGGCACGGGCCCCCCGTCGCATTTGGATACCATATGCCGCCATCTCCTATATCATAAAGTCCGGTTTGGTTTGTGAGCAGGTTAAGGAAGAAGCCGTGAGGAGCGGCGGCGAAATTGCTTGCCGCTGTGGGATTTATCCCGTTCTCCGCGTCCCAAGTCGCGTTCGTGAAGTAATTGAAGTCGGCTCCTTGGGGGGGATAGGTGACGCCGGCTATCCACTCCCATATATTAGCCGCCCCTGAGCTAAGCGAGCCCCCGGTGTTGGGTATAGCTCCGACACGGTGCCCAATTGCCCGCTCACCTTATACCCTGGATGTGGTCCTCCAATGTTCATGCAGTCGCTCGGGTTCTGCTGCGTCCCCATGTACCACATTATGGCAAACCTATCCGGATAGTAATGGGTGGCATTGACGTAATAACCGTAGAAGTACACCCCCCCGTTGGCTGGCCCGTAATAATACAATACGTATTCCATTGGCCTGGGGCTTCCGAATATTATGGCGTAGCTGCTGTTCAATACCTTGTAGTGCTTATGGAACGTGCTTGTCAATAATTGGAGGAAAGTCATGTTCAGGGGGGGACCCTTGGGATTATACACGACCGGCCAATGGCCCGGTCCGGCCACTGCACTTGCCCCCTATTGTGCTTGGGTTCTCGTCGGGCCACTTTACTAAGATGAATATGTAATCGCCGTTGTATGCAGCCTTGGCTTCAACGTAGGGAACCAAGCCCGACGTGGGCACTCCGGACAGCGTGGGGGCTAGGCTCACGTTGAACCAGGGTATGTTATTCCAGAACGATTCGCTGCCTGGATTAGCTAGGTTCGCGGCGCCCACCACCTTATAGGCCACCAAACCGGATGGGGTTTGGGCTAGGGGCACCGAGTGGAAAACCGCTATTAAACCGAGCAGAGCAGCAGCGGATAGTATAATAAGGACTGGGCGTATTCCTATTCTACCCATGGATGATTCGAACACCGGGCATTATTAAGCATTACTATGGTATAAATATGGCCTAATATTTGTAAAAATTGGAAATGATGCTGGTATAAATTTGGTAAAAAACTTTTAAAACAATTAGCATGAATGTGGATCCATGGGCGATGTCAATCAGTCCAGGAGAACATTCCTCAAGTCCCTCGCCATAATTGCCGGCGCCAGCATGGTGGTCGGACTGCTCCGCGGGCTGGAGGTGCTGGTTCCGCCATCGGTGGGCTTGACTTCTTTTCCAACCCTTCAATTAGTTGATGAGAACGGGAACCCAATAAAGGCATCCGATGTTCCAGTCAATGGGCAGAAAATGGCCATGTTCAACTACCCCCCCCTGAGCAACGAGCCCAATTACTTGCTGAACCTCGGCAATGACTCCAACCAACCAGTGGAGATCCCGGCTACCACGGTGACTATACCCGCCACGGGGAAAACATATGAGTTTCCCGGCGGCGTGGGGCCGAGTAAATCCATAGTGGCCTACAGCGCCATATGCGAGCACTTGGGCTGCACATATCCGGAGCTCACATTCTATCCCCCCCCGGGAGTGAAGGCACTCACGTTTAATGGACCCATGGATAAGGTGATACATTGCAGCTGCCATGGAAGCACATATGATCCCTACAGGGGGGGAGCGGCTGTGGTGACTGGGCCCACAACGAAGCCCCCCCTTCCCACAGTTCAGCTTAAGTGGGATCCATCAACTGACTACTTATATGCTGTGACCATGATAGGTCCAACAATATATGGCCATACAGATGACCTGAGCGGCGGTTCCCCAATCAGCGGCAACTCGACCAGCGTCACAATGCTGAGCAATCCGGCTTTAGGGTGATGGAAATGGCTAGAAGGAGCATAGGCGATTGGTTTGCAGATGTCTTCCACTTGAGGGACATACCGTTCATGGGAGTGCCGTCCTACATGTTTAGCATAGAGTATTGGCTCGGCGGCGTCGCGTCTGCCGCGTTGGTTTGGCAAGTATTGACGGGCCTCTTGATGCTGCTCTATTACCAGCCCAGCGATGCCTACGATTCCACCATGGCCATTATACATTCAATCCCATTCGGTGCCATACTCTCGTCGTCCCACCTCTACGGCGCCTACGTGATGATACTGGCCGTCTACATACACGGGCTTCACGTCTATTTCAAGGGCGCTATAAGAGACCGAGGCAGTTCCAGTGGGTGCTCGGCGTCTTGATGTTCGCCATGGTTATGATAACCTCGTTCGTGGGCTACTCCATGACTGGAGACGTGCTGGGCGTCGACGCCGTGGACGTCGGGAAGGGAATACTGGCCGGCCTCCACTTATCCGCTTTGACTCCCATATTCTTCGGGAACGGGACGGACCTGGATCTATTCACGAGACTGTTGGGATGGCACATAATACTGGCAGCGCTCATTGCACTGTTCTTCGCGCTTCACTTCTATCTAGCAGAGCAGAACGGTTTTATGCCTGACCTGAAGGAGGCCAAGTACAAGGCACCCGCGCTGCTGGACAAGAGCGATCCACGCATAAAGCCTTGGTGGCCGAGGAACTTCGTATTCATGCTGGGAATAATAGCGCTGACTTGGGGGGGAGTGATATTGGTAATTCCATCCATATTGGCGATACCGCAAGTATTGGATAAGATACCAATACTGTTCTCCCCATATCCCGGTCCATCCCCCACCAGCCGCAGGCCAGCTTGGTTCCCGCGTACCCACCGTGGTTCTTCCTCTTCATGTACAAGATGGCCGACATGCCGTTCCCGCTGGCAGTGGACGTATCAATGGGAGGACTGATACCTGTCGTGGTTCTCCTAATAGTGCCGTTCGTGGATAGAAATGAAGATCTACATCCATTGGATAGGCCATTCCTTACCGCCCTCTTCATAACGGGGTTGACGTGGTTAGTTGAGTTGAGCATCTGGGGTGCGGGCCAGCCGGGCATCCCCCCCGTAAAGCCCCCCCTTTGGCTGCTGCTCGTTGTAGTGCCCCCCCTTCGTTATATCGTTCGCCGGCATATATGCCCTCCACTTCGTCTGGAGAGGGGGTCAAGCATAAGATCATCAACAAGCCGGTCAGTAATGCTAAGCCAGCTACCCTAAACGATAAATTGCTCATAGCTATGGGTGCATTAGTGACGGCTATGGCGGTCATAATAATGCTGCTCACGTTCACTTTGAACCCAGTGACCCAGGCACCGTTTATAGGCCTGTCCTGGGGGGGCTCATTGATGCTGCTGTTCGCTGCTGATGTGTTCATATACTTCAATTACGAGTTGAGGCAATAATGAGCGGGCAATTCGACAGGATAGCAGTGTGGAATGAGGATGGAATAGGAGTCATTGTGATAAATAACGGCAAGCTGAATCTAATAGATGGAGATTTGCTCAATCAATTATCATCTGCGCTAACCATAGCCTCCAGCGACTCCAACCTGAAGTGGATAGCTTTGAGCGGTGCAGGTGATGAATTCTTCTCAGCCGGAGTCAATTGGAGCAACGTGGGAAGCGACTACGACTCGGTCAGCGAGTTGGTGAACTCCATAAAAACGCTCGCGTCGATAATGGTGACAGTGGACAAGCCGGTGATAACCATCTTGAATGGATCGGCGGCTGGGCTGGGACTGGAGTTGGCTTTATTGAGCGATTTACTGATAGCTCCAACTGATGCGAAGCTGTGCAACCCGGAGGGCGGGCTAGGCATACCGATGATGCTTGGAGCCCCCATAATACTCAAGTCGATGCCCAGGTTGAGGGCAATTCAATTAATAGGAGGAGGGGGGGAAATCGATGCGGCGGAAGCCGGTCAATTGGGCCTGGTCCACGCTGTCCTGCCCCCGAGGCAACTTGTTCGGGGGGGATGCTAAGTCCATAATATTGAATACTAGAATTGATAGATACACCAAATCCCTAATTCACAGGGACATGGATCAAATAATAAGGGGAATGAATCCAAGCCTAATGGAGCCGCTGTTATCCAAGTGCAGGGGAGTGGGCAGGGATGAAATGATCTCAAAACTGAACGCGGCTAGATCGAGGTGCGCCCCCAGGCGCGGCTCCCAATGAGCGGGGGGGGAATTAACAAAGGTTTATTGAACATTATAATATTAAAGATATACAGCGGGCGTTGCCCTATTTTAGGTGCTGCCCCCTGCCTCCAGGGGGGGCAGTGCCGTTAATCCCAGCTAATGCCCTACGCGGTATGCTATCATTTTGTCAACCAGGATTATCGCATTATAACGCTTAGCGGAGGTGCCTCATTTTGCTGGGAATTCTATACGCCTCAAATAGCATCAACGTCTTCCATCCATTGCTCGCCAGCCGTCTCGTCATCTTCGATATTAATCCCCTCCTCAGCGATACTAGCAATATCTTCCTAACCATATAGTCCCTCACATATAGCCTGGCCAGCAATATGCTGGGCTTTGAGCTGGGCACAGTTGCTTCTAGTGCCTTATCTATTTTCGTCAAATCATCATCGCGCAGGTATGCGGAGAACTCGTTCTCTACTATGTCCAGGTACTCGTAGTAATCGCTGGTAAGGGTGACTGGGTTCAAGCCCACATGGCTGAGGATTAATTCGGTAACTCCCAGGTCCTTATCCACCTGCAATATTGCGACTCCGCGCACCGTTTCCATCTATCTCCATTGCGGTGATCAGGGGCTGTTAAATAAAGTTTTTGCATCTTGGTTTGGCCACCTCTTCGACCAAATGAAACTAAACTAAGACGAAACTTATTTAACTATTTAATCAAATAAGCGGTAGATGGTAGTTGGTTATACCAAGATCGCAAGAATTAACTTGAGTGATGGATCGATCAAAATCGAGGACACCCCCCCGGAATGGTTAATAAGGCTATTCATTGGAGGGAAGGGATTCGTATACGGCATACTGGCAGGGAGGTCGAGCCTGGAACCGACGCGTTATCTCCGTCGAATAAGATAGTGATAGCCGCGGGGGGGGCATTGGCAGGCTTAGCCCCCCCGGCCAGCGCGAAAACAATAGTTGGAGCAAAGAGTCCGCTTAGCAACGTGATACACGACACCAGCGTGGGCGAGTGGTTCTCGTATATGATGAGGGGGGGGCCGGCTTCGATGCATTAATAATAGAGGGCGCATCCCCCGTTCCAGTATATCTATGGGTGAATAATGGAACGGTTGAGATAAGGAACGGAGAGAAGCTGTGGGGGGGATCCACCACGAGGGACACGGTCAAGGCTGTTAGGGCAGCCACCAGCCCGGCCGCGTCCGTTATGGCTATAGGGCCTGGCGGCGAGAACATGGCCAGGATAGCGAATATAATAGTTGATGGGGGGGAGAGGGCGGGCGGCAGGGGGGGCGGCTTGGGCGCCGTTTTCGGCTCCAAGAAGTTGAAGGCGGTGGCAGCGTACGGCACCCCGCGCATACGCATCTCTCACGAGGAGGAGTTCGGGCGGTACTCACTCGACATATACAAGAAGTTCCAGAGCGCCACGGAGACCATGGAGACCAGGGAGTACGGCACGACTAACTCATTGATGTACAGCGGATCGCTTGGCGTATCTCCAGCTTTCAATTACTCCCGCCCCTCGCTTGATGAGGAGACCGCCAAGAAGATAAGCGGGGGGGTAACCTTTAAGGAGTGGGAGATAAGCTTCCCCGCCAAACCGATTAAGATAATTGGGGGGGCGCTGTGCCCAGTCAAGTGCAGCAGGTGGATCCCGATACCGGGCTCCGAGGACGTGGTGAAGCCGGAGTACGAGAACATAGGGCTACTGGGCTCCGCAACGGGGGGGGTGTTCGATCCAGTCATTGTGCTCAAGGCACAGAGGCTGGCCAACGATCTCGGCATAGACTCCATAGGTGCTGGAAACGCAATAGCGTGGTCCATGGATTTATTCGAGAAGGGATTGCTGAGCCGCGAGGAGACCGGGGGCTTGGATCTCAGGTTCGGCAATGGAGAGGCCCTGTTAAAGCTAATACACGACATAGCGTATAGGGAGGGACTCGGCAAGGTTCTTGCTGAGGGAAGCGGTAGGGCGGCTAAGATATTGAACAAGGGAGCTGAGTACGCGGTTCACTTCAAGCAACTCGCCCTCCCGGCCTGGTACCCAAACGGCCCATTGAGGGGGGGCTAGTTCTGAGCTATCTGACGGCAGACGTGGGCGG
Organism: Thermocladium modestius JCM 10088; assembly: GCA_001315925.1. Taxonomy (GTDB): domain Archaea; phylum Thermoproteota; class Thermoprotei; order Thermoproteales; family Thermocladiaceae; genus Thermocladium; species Thermocladium modestius. The sequence continues at coordinate 8,157 of BBBF01000051.1, forward strand.
GTCCCACTTGAGGGGGGTGGCCTAAAATGCATGACCCAGAAACGCCGCTAAGGGATACCGTGGAATCTATGCTGGAGGACAGGGATCACAAGGCTGTCATGGATGCAATGGGGCTCTGCATATTCAATCCATACACGTGGGAGGACATGGCTAAGCTATATTCATGGGCCACCGGGTGAGCATTGATGAGAACGGGTTGAGGCGGGTCAGCGAGAGGATAGAGGCCATTGCCAGGATATATCATGTATTGGAGGGTTACGTGAATGAGTGGGAGCAAGTTCCGTGGAAGATGATTCACGATCCAAATGGTCCCAAGTATAACTTGGATGAGATAAAGGATGCGTTGAGGCAGTACTATAAGTTGAGGCGTTGGGATGAGGAGTTGGGCCTGCCCACCAAGGAATTATTACAGGAATTGGGGCTGGAGTGGATGGAGCCCCTCCGGTCCAGGGCGGAGCAGGTGGCTAGGGCAAAGAGAGCTTGGTAAATGGGGTCTTCAATAACCATCCCTAATTTGTATTGAAGGATTACCGCCTCCGTCTCAATGCGATTACAATCGCGGCTGCCGCTACTATTATTGCCGCCGCTATCGCAGTAATTATAATTGATGCTTCATTGCCGGCGGCCTTAGATGTCGTGGATGGTGAAGTGGGCAGAGGCGGCTTGCTGGAGCTTGATTGAGTCATTGATGACGCAGATGTCGGTGGCAGCGTGACGTATTGAATGCAATTCATGCCTGGCGGGAGAACCATGCTCACCGAATTACCCTCTATGCTATAACTCATTGGGGAGGGAAATTCTATCGGTATCACGTTGGCGGCGTATTTAATATTGATGGGCTCATCGAAATTATAGCAGGTCGTGAACGTTGAGTTCGAGGTTATGGTGAAGTTCGCGGAGAAGGTTATGTTAAGCACGCCGCTTCCAAATGCAAATACCGCTATTGATCCATTGCGGAGCAGCACGAACGGCACAGGCTGGGTACCGTTCATTACTAGCACTGTGCCATTAATGGGTCTCAACGGTTCATTTATTACAACTATGGTGGCGTTTGTGACGTTCACGGAGTTCACTACCTGGGGCACTCCATATTGATTAACGTATACCTGCTGTGCGATCGCCATCCCAGTCCAGCAAAGCAAGAGAAGGGCAAATGAAAGGAATAGCCTCATTGTTAAACTAATCTCACTGGTTTAAATATAAATATTGCCGTTCATGGCGGGAACTAGATTGGCTGGCCCGCCGTCATTGCCCCCCCTCGTCTTCCGAATCCTCCGGGTACTCATCCTGGGGCTGGGGGGGTTGCTGAGGCGGTAGCGATTGGGAGGGAGGCGCTTGCTGCGGCTGATATTGAGGCGGTGGGGGGGGTGGTGGCGGTGGGTACTGCCTAGGCGGTGCTAACGGCGGTGGGTACTGCCTAGGCGGTGCTAACGGCGGTGGCGGCGGTCTCTGCTGTACGGGTCTCTTTGCTGCACTGTTTATCGCTTTCCCCAATTGATTAAAAGCATCATCTAGTCTCTTCACAACTAGGAGGTTAATCGAGAAGAGGACTATTATGGCGGCGGCTACCATTATGTTAACCAACGACGATAATAGTTCGAAGTACCTGGACACCACGGCGGAACCGGATGCCGCTATGACGAAGACGGATACCACAATGGCCATTGCCAACAGCGGGATCCCTACGTAAAGCGATATGCGGTTTATCTTAATCAACGAGCCATCCTTCTGCGCCAGCAGGGGGACTTGCTGGGAGGGAGGCGGCGGTGGAGTTGATGCAGCGGGCATTGTTGGTGGTGGGGGGGGTGGTGGCGGTGGGTACTGCCTAGGCGGTGCTACGGCGGTGGGTACTGCCTAGGCGGCGTGCTCGGCGTATTCGTTCGGTGGTGGGGGGGGTCGGTTG
>BBBF01000052.1 GCA_001315925.1 Thermocladium modestius JCM 10088
GGAGTTCACTGGGATAGTGGATGGGTACCCCCCCAAGCTTGCCGCCGCCCGAGGAGACCTATGGCCGAGAAGCGGGTGGAGTAGTTGCTCACCACGGACTGGGCGGTGATGAACACCACCAATATTATGAGTATCGCCAGGACTATGGATGCGACCTCCTCATTGAATAGGAGGGTGGTGGGCTTGCCTGGCCCAGCCCTCACGGAGTCCCCCCCGCTCCTCAGCCTTAGCCATAACTCCCCAATTATCTCGCGGCGCTTGGCGTAGATCAGAGCAGCGGCGGCTATGACGGCGGCGGCAGCGGCTAGGGCGATTACCTTGGAGGCGAGGATCCCGTTTAGGCTGGCCCTCGCCCCCCCGGGGAGTTGGGCGAGGACCTCGTTAATCAGGGGGGGGAGGCGTTGCTTGCCTCGCCCTCGCTCGTCAGGTTTATGGCTTGGTTCAACTCATTCACGAGGAGCGTCACGTTGGCGCCGCCGGCGCCAGGCGCGCCACCTCGCCGTAAGCGCTTAGGAGGCTGGGCGGCGGGGGGGTTGAGAAGCAGCGTGAACGATTAACGCGATCGCCATTACCGCTGCGATGATCAATGGCAGCAACATCAATGTATTTGCCTTCATCATGGTTCGTCTAATGCCTAGGTATTTATGTATTTGGCCGCCGACGTCAAGCCTCAGGGTTGCGGCACCACAATCACATGATTATGACCACCCAATTACAGATAACTTATTTCTCTTTTTATCAAAGAATATAATATATTATTTCTCTGAAGGAGCTAATTCATTAATGGAAGTTTATTAATGTGAAATGGTAAATAAACATCTTTATTATAACTTATGTGATCTACTCCATAGTAAATTATATTTCTTTTTCTCCAAGCTTATCCTAACGACCAGTCTGTATGGGCCAACAATACATGATGAACGCAGTGAGACAAACATCATATCGACAATGAGTCATTCAAAGCAAAAGCGACAACCATAAACATTTATATTCCCCTTACCTCCTCATATTTACAAAAACATTAATGAATCAAGCTGCGACTGGTTAGATTTCAATTCTCTTAAACATAGTGATGCTTTTAACCCAGCGCGAAAAGAAACATTATGGTTGTTGGTTTGGTGTTGGCGGGCGGGTACGCCACCAGGCTCAGGCCCACCTCACTATCCACGCCCAAGCACCTAATCCCCCCCCTCGCCAACAAGCCGGTAATAGGCTACGTGCTGGAGGACCTGGCCGCTGCCGGCGCAGAGGAGGTACACGTGATAGTCGGCCCACACAATGGAGACGCAATAAGGGAGTACGTCGGGGGGGACGGATCGCGATTCGGACTAACGGCTCGGTACATAGTCCAGGAAAAGCCAATGGGGGGGATAGCCCACGCAGTCTCCCTGGCCGAGAAACACATAAGCGAAGACTTCATCGCCTACCTGGGAGACAACCTAATACAGGGAGGCGCATCGAGGTACCTAAGCAGGGCCAAGGGCCACGACGCCTTCCTGCTGCTCAAGGAGGTAGAGGACCCCTCCAGATTCGGCGTAGCCGTGCTGGACAGCGACGGCAAGCTGACCCGCCTCGTGGAGAAGCCGAGGGAGCCGCCCTCCAAACTGGCCCTGATGGGGGGGTGTACTTCCTAACCCCCCGCGTTCTTCGACTACACGAAGCGGTTGAAGCCATCATGGCGCGGCGAGTACGAGATAACGGACGCCCTAGACCTAATGATGAGGGACGGCAGGAGCGTTGGGTACGCCATCCACGAGGGGGGGTGGTGGCTGGACGTGGGGGGGAAGAAGGACGACGTCCTGGCGGCGAACGCGGTGATACTGGACGAGAACGCGCGGCGAGAGGTAAGGGGGGGCGGTGGAGAACAGCAGGCTCGAGGGGGGGCGCGTCCTAATCGAGGAGGGCGCTGTCGTCAGGAACAGCGTGGTTAGGGGGGGGCCCGCAGTAATTGGGAGGGGGGGAAGCACCATAGACGATTCACTGATAGGCCCATACACAAGCATCGGGGGGGATGACTGCGTAATTAGGCGCAGCGCGGTTGAGTACAGCGTGTTAATGGAGGGTTGCGCCGTGGAGGGCGTTGAGAGGATTGAGGAGTCTATAATAGGCAGGCACGCGAGGATCATAGCGAGCGGCCAAAGATCAATTAAGCTGCACGTGTCCGATTACTCCATCGTAGAAATCTGAGGCAAAACGTAAAAACCGCATGCGCGGGCCAACCATGAAGATCCTGGTGACCGGGTGCGGGGGGTACATAGGCACAACCCTCGTGCCCTACCTGTTGAGGAGGGGATACGGAGTCAAGTGCGTCGACTGGCTGCCTTCGGCGAGGACGTCCTCGGCCACGTTAACGGCGAGCCGGGCTTCCAGTTAATTAAGGCGGACGTGAGGGACATCGATGGCTCGGTCTTCGACGGCGTCGACGCGGTCGTCGACCTGGCATCCATCTCGAACGACCCAGCCGGCGAGCTCGACCCAGAGCTCACCCTATCCATAAATTACAGGGCCAGGGCGCGAAACGCCAAGCTGGCCAGGGAGAGGGGGGGGTCTCTAGGTACGTGCTGGCGTCGAGCTGCAGCGTCTACGGGAGGCAGAGCGGGGGGGTCGCCGATGAGTCGACGGAGCCCAACCCCCCCCTCACCACGTACGCCAAGGCGAACCTGATGGCGGAGAGGGATGTATTGCCGCTCGCCGGCGATTCATTCACAGCCGTCGCCCTTAGGTTCGCCACCGTGTATGGACCGTCGAGGAGGATGAGGTTTGACTTGGTGGTTAACGCGATGACCCTCTCGGCAATGCAGGAGGGGGGGAGGATATACGTGGAGGGCGATGGAATGCAGCAGAGGCCCTTGGTTCATGTCCTCGACGTTGCGAGGGCCGTAGCGATGATGCTTGAGGCGCCGCGGGATAGGGTGAGCGGGGGGGAGGCGTTCAATGTGGGCTCGGATGGGCAGAATTACAGGATAATCGACGTGGCCAAGGAGGTTCAGGCGATCACGGGGAGCGAGGTGGCGTTTAGGGGGGGAGAGGTTGATAAGAGGAGCTACGCCGTGTCGTTCAGGAAAATACGCTCGCTTGGCTACGACACGCTGTACGCCGTTGGGGGGGATGGGGGGGTTAGGCAGGTCTACCACGAGGTGCTGCTTGGCTACTTGAGGCCCGAGGAGCGTTGGTGGACCGTTAAGTGGTATAAGAGGCTGCTTGGGAAATGAGGGGGGGCCTAATCCTTGTCACCGGGGGGGCCAGCTCGTCGCCTGGGTTTAAGACCCTAGCTAGGCTGAGGGAGTTGGGCTACGACGTCTTGGGGGGGGTCTACAATCAGCACCCAGTCGATGGCTCCGTTAGGTGGGACTTGACCAATCCCACCGGCCTCCTGGATCAGTATAAGCCATCGGCGGTGGTGCACATGGCCGCTATGGGCGATGTTGATGGGTGCGAGGATGATGTTGAATCATGTTATAGGGTTAACGCCGTGGCCACTAGGGATGTGGCTAGGTGGTGCCTAAGGGCTGGGGGGGCTAGGCTGTTTTACCTCTCCACGGACTACGTCTTCCGAGGCGATAGGGGGGGTCTTTACGGTGAGGCAGATGCTCCAAGACCCATAAACTACTATGGGTTAACTAAACTACTGGGTGAGGAATCCGTTTTAGCAGTTGATGGTGTCGTTGTTAGGGTTGCCTGGATTTATGGTTTTGGGCCTGGTAGGCAGAATTTCGGTAGGACTGTGGTGGAGAAGCTTAGCCGTGGTGAGGAAGTTAAGGCTATTGTTGATCAATGGGGGGGTTCACCAACATTAAACACCCTGATTGCTGAGATGATTACTAAGCTACTGCCAATTAATTACAGTGGAGTACTGCATGCAGCTGGCCCAAGGTTATCCAGGTATGAGTTCGCCTTAGCCATAGCAAAAGCCTTTAATTTCCCAACTGAGTTGGTTAAGCCAATATCGATTAGTCAATTATCCTTCAAGGCCCCCCCTAGGCCAAGGGATTCAAGCCTAGATAGTTCAAGAGCCGTTAAGATACTTGGAATACCAGTTAACGACATTAATTATACACTAGCAATATTTAAAAAAGAGTGGGAATCATTTAAGTATGCCTCTCATTAATGTTAAGAGACTAGATATACCTGACGTAATGCTATTTCAGTTCAAGGTGTTTGAGGATGATAGGGGGGTTCTTCACTGAGCTTTGGAAGCGTACAGAATACTTAACTACTAACTTGCCTTATGATTTTACCCAAGTCAATCTATCCTACTCAAGGCCCTACGTTGTTAGGGGGCTTCATTATCAGCTTAAGCCTGCGGAGCAGGGTAAGTTGGTTTATGTGGTTAAGGGTAGGGTTCTTGACGTGGCCGTGGACATTAGGAGGGGTTCACCGTGGTTCGGCAAATACGTGGCCGTTGAATTAACACCGGGCCTGGCCCTATGGGTACCGCCAGGTTTCGCCCACGGTTTTCAGGCCATTGAGGAGTCATACTTCCTATACCTAGTTACCAAGGAGTATAGCCAACAGCATGAGAGGTGCATAGCCTGGAACGACCCAGAGCTATCGATACCATGGCCAATAAGGGAGAGGGTAATATTAAGTGAGAAGGATTCAAAATGCCCGCCACTGAAACAAGCAGAAACAAACTTTGAATATCCAATATAGTGATAATTTTAGGCATATTCGCTATTAAATCTAAGCTCATTAGCTTGAGGAATTAGACATTATTTATATATTTAATCAAATTATGTTTAGGAAGATATTCTATAATACTTGAATTATAATGTTAAAAGGCATGAGATAAAATATCAATTCATAATTAGTATTAGCACTTATATCTTAAATAATATATTTACATTTAAATATTTACATGCAATATAGCCATTGAATAGTGTTAAATATTCTAGCTGGTATCCATAATCTAATCGTTCTATTTTCACAATATTTAAGAGCTAATCTTCTTATTAAAGGTGCATTTTTTAAGTTCACGAGATCTTTTGTTCTGCTACCAAGTATTATAGAATACAATGCGATATCTGATAGATCAGCTGGCTTCCAATTGCTAGGTTTTCTTGCCTTTAAAAAGACGCCAGGCTCTTGATGATCCTTTTCTAAAGTTATTATTTCAAAGTCACTGAATATATTAGCCATATCATGAATTTCATAGCGCCAGAAATCAAAGGGATACGCATGGTATGGGAATCCTCTTGATCTAGTTGTTATATATATATATAACCGCCTGGCTTTAATACCTCCTTTATGGCATTTATAACTCTCTGCCAATCATATACATGTTCAATTACCTCTGTTGATATTACTACATCAAACCTATTAACGCCGAAAATATTTGTAGCAGCTTCAGCTGTGGTAACAATATCAACATATAAACCTGGTTCAAGATCAATACCTATATAGAGTTTAGGTTTAAGGAATTTCTCAATGAACGGTCTAACACTACCATTAACATATTTGCTGCCAATTTCGAGAACTACCTTATCCTTAAATTCATCGACTTCAGCATAATGATGGAAAAATTCTATAACTGCTATATTACACATATTGATCTACACCCTTATACAATGAATCATTCCATGTCTATCTAATCCTATTTTTATAGCTTGCTCATTATGCGCATATCTCATACATGTAAAGTTAATGTATTTTAACTTATTAATTAATTGATCAACAGTATAATTTCTAAGATATCCGCTATATTCAATTTTTATGATATCGAATGACTTTAAGGAATCTAATTCGTTATTTACAACATCCCATTCGCATCCTTTGCAGTCCATTTTTAATACCTTGGTTTTAAATTCACCGATATTAACGCCCATTTCCTTAATGTTATTTAAAAGGGACTTAAGAGTAACTGCCTTTACCCTTATCCTGCTAGCTCCATCTTTATATATTGATACGCCTCCATCAAGATAATCACCATCTACTGCAATATCTACATAACCATCACTATTAGCTATCGCTACATTTATTGGCAAGATTTTAGTTTTAAATTCTGGATTAAGTCCAATATTCTTTAACATTAATTCAAAGTGTTTAGGTGCAGGTTCAACTGCCACAACAAAGGCACCTTTACTCGCATAGTAAAGCGCTGTGTCACCAATATAAGCCCCTATATCAAGAATAAACCATCTATTAAGATTAAAATCAAGAAAATGAATATCATAGAGCCAAGTTTCAAGTAAAACCGTCCAGTCAATTAATCTAATAGAATCTATGTAAAGTTTAATATTATCAGGTGTTACTAGAAAAATCTTACTATCATCCGTAATGTTAAATCTAAAGTTATTCTGTATAAATTCTATTATGTTATTACATTTAAAATTAGTAATATAACCATCGTAATGAGCATTAATAATGAATGAATATATATCTGGAGTAAGCCTATGTTTTTTATCATTGCATTTCACCACTATAGAATCCTTAGCTAAGCCATATTTAATAAGCATGTACTTTAAACCTGCATATAGCCAATTTTCAAATAAATCACTACTTCTTAAAGCAACAAATAGACTTCTAAGTAAATTCATCAATACCCTAAATACCTTTAGATTTTAAGTATTTCTGCATCTTAAGGATAATATAAGATGTGCTTCTTCTTATAGAATATTCTAAATATTTAAGCCTTATGCTATCAGGCATATATTGGAGTAGGTATGTTGATAATGCATACAATAAGCCATACCAAAAGTTCTTCCCCATAGTATAAATCTCATAGAATTTACCAAATTTTTTATAAAATTCTAATTCATCTTCAAAAATACTTTTAGCATTCAAAGTATTTATTAACTTCAATATAGTTAAACTCCTTTGTAACGTATTATTATTTATTAAAATAGCGTCCTTAAGCATATTAAGTACATTAATCTCTAATATTCTATATTTGGTAGAATACCTTAGCATCTCTAATTCCATGGATTTAAGAAAATCTTTATACATGTTTGATGGGCAGTTAATATTTGCCAATTTAACAATATTATTGACATTTTTAATCCGTATAAGTGCTAATAAATATCTTTGCATTATAAGTTTAATAATGTACTTTTCATTAATAGGATAATTTAAAGAACTGTATGCTGATAAGTTTGATGAATGTGTTCTATAATATGTAAGCTTTAGTGATGTTAGATATAAAGATCCTATGAATGCGAATGTTTTTGAATATAAGTAAAGATCTATACCTGTTTGCATACTCTTTAATACGTTTAGATCATTTTTACTTAATGATATTCTTCTTATTGCTATTGATGAATTGTTAAAGTCTGCGCCTGTAAGTAAATTGATGTAATCCATCGCACATGGTATCTTTTTTAGCTTTTCATCTATTATCATGTCAGAGTAGTTAAGTAATGCTCCATAGTGTATCATGTATCTTGCTATAGTTAATGGTATAACGTTGCCATGTTCATCAATTACATCTTGCCTATTATGGAAATAAACCACATTTCTATACCTGCTGAATACATTTTTTATGAATTGTAACCGTTCAGGTTTATACATATCATCGTCTTCTAAGAATGTAATTACTTCACCTTTAGCTTCCTCAAGTCCAATGGCTATTTTACCTCCTAAAGGTATAGTATTGGTTACTATGTTTTTCCAACCATTGCGGCTTATGATATTGTCTATAGCTTTATCTTCAAAATTTTTTAACTATAATAACCTCAAATTCCCCCCCTTTATCTAATGTCTGTTTTTCTAGGCTCATTAAGGCTAGGGGGGGTAGGAATCTTCTCCTATCATGGGCTGTAACTATGACCGAAATATAGGGATCCATTCAAATGGCAGTAGGACCTTTTAATTTTTAAGCTTAATTTTAATTAAATAAGCCTCTTATCAATATATCCCTCATGGCCGAGTAGTGCGTGTAATAGGCCCAGGCCTAGGGCCTTTATGAATTTCTTGGGACCATCCTTAAATAGGATTTTTATACCAAGTTGAATGATTTGATTAAGGTATAACCTGGAGTATAGCCTTCCCTCTAGTAGGAGTATTGTCGAGTTTCTCACTATATAGTAGTATCTCCATGGTGGTTCATAAATAGTATACCTAGATAATACTGGTATCCATTTAATTACCCCTAATTTATGGTCTATTAGCCTACAGTTTAATAAAAGTGTTAGATATCCTATTCCCTTACTCTGGCATATAAGTCATGATCTGCCTGGTCTAGGAAGAAGTTTACCCTGCAGCATGTCTTAACGGCTACATGGCTTTTAATCAAAGTTCCTGAAAATGCATTATGATGCGTCTCATAGATCTTGCAGTCTCCATCCGATGTGCTAAGTTTAATTAACCCTATTCTCTTAACATTGATTGGAGTCTTTTCATAGATGGTTAATGCTGTTTTTACGGCATTCCTTAAGACCATGGTATCGTCGTCAAGAAATAGTAGCCACTCAGGCCTATAATTGACTACGGCGTAATGCACACCCTTCATTAATGCATAGGCTACTCCACTATTAAAGTTTAGCTTTATTATGCTACAATTAGGTATGCTACTGCATAATACCTTAATTTCATCAATATTATCTGATGCATTAAACAATCACAATACTATCAACTTCATAGACTAGTGACCTAAGAATATTCCTAAACCTAGATAATTTGGGGTTATGTGTAATGATAATGGCAGTAACTCCGGCCATTAAGGTACATTAAGGGAAACCTACTTATAAAGATAACCATGCGTCTTCACCTATAGCCCGCGTGGCATCATTATGTCATCACTCTTATTCAAGCGGTAACATTAATAAACGCTATATAGAGGAATGTATCAATGCGTACTAAAGTCTCGGTTATCTGGCTCAATTATAATAGTATGAAGTTCATGGATACGGTGTATAAGAGTCTTGAAGCATTCCTTAATATGGACTTTAACAGCTATGAACTTTTAATAGTTGATAATGCTTCTAATGATGGTAGTTTTGAGCATATTGTAAGGTTCCTTGAAGAACGTAAGCAGGATAATGTGAAAGTTAAGATTATTCGCAATGACAAGAATCTAGGTTATGCTGGTGGTATGAATGCAGGTTGGGAGGCTAAGGATCCTGAAAGTAAATATGTGGCATTCGTGAATAACGATTTAATACCAGCACCGTACTCATTAGCTAAATTAGTGGAATATATGGAGGATGGTGAAAGGGTAGCGGCCGCAAGCGGACTAATACACTACCCGGATGGGAAGATAATATACTCTACAGGAGGATGGATTGATGAACTTTGGATTGGCGGGGGTATCTGCAATGGATTAGTCGCAGACGAATGCCCTGGGATTGATAAGATACATTACGTAACGTATCCAGATGGGGCATATATGGTAGTGAGGGTTGATGCTATAAAGAGGGTAATGCCTAATGGTAAACCATTCATAGACGAAACATTTCTATACCTGGATGATAGTCTCTTAGGATTAATATTATGGAATAGGGGATATCAGGTCAAGTATATACCGATAGATATAGGTATACATTACCAAGGCATGGTAACAAGGGGGGGATCACTCAGCAACTTCTATGGAGTACGTGGATCAACAGCCCTAAGTCTAATCGTCAAGACTAGATATTCAAATACACTAATTAGCAGAATATTAAGATCAAGGAGACTATTTTACTTATTCATTAATAAAGTTAATTACCGTGGCTTCATCGATGGTATGCAGCTTGCTAATGTACTAATAGAAAAGGTAGGCGTATTAAACCTTTATTGCGCACCATACCGCTATGTCACCCCCCCATTAGAGGTGACTAGTGAACTACTTTTACTTAGAAGACGCTACTTAAAGGTAAAATTAAATGAACTTAAGATAAGAAATCGATACCTATGAAAATATAAATTATTTAATAAAAACATTACTTAACTTCATTGGCGAATTAAGGCATTAAATTATTTATATTCATGTATATCTCTATTCACATTATGCATTACTATATTGATAACTCTCAAAATATCACCAGCAACTCGATAGATACTACAATTATTA
>BBBF01000053.1 GCA_001315925.1 Thermocladium modestius JCM 10088
AAAAACACACCCCCCCAGCCCCCCCTAGAAGGAGCGAGGCCCGCCCCATCTTTTATCAGGTGGTGGTTGTCGATCAGTGTTCTTGGTCTTGGCATGGTTGGGCTAACTTTAAATAATCTTTAATGATTTTTAATAATTATATGGATGCCATAGTGTTGGCTGGCGGCTATGCGACTAGGCTGAGGCCGCTCACGTATACGAGACCCAAACCGCTCCTTCCCATACTTAATAAGGAGGTAATTGATTGGATATTGGAGGCAGTGGTCAAATCAAACCCGTCTCGAATATTCGTATCCATAAGATATATGGGAGATAAAATAGAAAGACATTTGAATAATAAATGGAATAATACGTCGATAGTTGTGGAGGATAGGCCTTTAGGCGATGCGGGTCCCATTTCATTGATAAATAAACTACACGGAATAAATGGTGACTTCATAATAGTGAATGGAGACATATTCACGTCTATCGATATAAACGATATGTTGAGGTACCATAAAACAAAGGGAGGACTAGCCACGATAGCGTTGACCCCCGTGTCTGATCCGCATCATTATGCATAGCCGAGATGGATGATAATGGAAAAATAATTAATTTCATAGAGAAGCCGGCCACGGCCCAGCGCTCCAATCTTGCCAATGCCGGTATATACATATTCGCGGAGGATGCATTGCAGTACTTCCCCCCAGCCAGGGAGGCAGGGCAAACTGGCTGTGGATGTGTTGCCCAGAATATTGGAGAAACATGATGTGTATGGCTATGTCCTGAGGGATTTCTGGTTCGACATAGGCACTATAGAGACCTATATGGAGGCCAATTTCAAGGCCCTTGAATTGCTGAACCCGAAGGGGGGGCTTAGCTTCATCGATGAGAACGTGGAGATAGGGGGGGAGGGAAGCGAAATAGGTCCTTACGCTATAGTGTTGAAGAACACCAAGGTAGGCCGGGACGCCAGCATATCCAACTCGATCATAATGGACGGCGTTAGGATAGATGTGGGCGCTCACATAGATGGAGCGGTGGTGGGGGGGCAGGACGTCTCCATAGGAAAGTGGGTCAGGATAGAGAGGGGGGGAGTCACCATAGGGGGGGACGGCACTTACATAAAGGATCACGTGTTCATCAATAAGAACGTCAAGATAGGTCCCTTCAGGGAGGTCAGTCAAAGCATATATAATGAGGGAGATATACTACTATAGAGGAGACCAACGTTCCCGGGGGGCATTGTGGTTTAGCAAAGCTTATAACTTTGTGTTTGGTCGGCTTTAACCATGTACCTTGTGCAAATTCCGCTTGTAGAACCGATAATAAAGTTCCTACTCGGCGTCCCTATAATAGGCCCAATAGTGGAATTCTTGATGTGGGAGCCCGTCTTTGCAGTTTGGTTCTTGCCAGGCCTGGTTGGGTTATTCGTCGTATTGATATATACGATTTGGTGGGAGAGAAAAGCGGCTGGCAGGGTACAATGGAGGTATGGTCCTCTCCAAATATCGAGAAGGACGGGAGGCATAATACAGCCGGTCAGCGACTTAATAAGATACATGCTGCAGGAGATAATTTTGCCGGACGACGCCAATATGCCGTATTTCCTCCACGTCCCAGTGCTAGCATTCTTCGTCGCTTTGACCCCCCCCTCCTATTCCTGCCCGCGGGGGGGCCTCACTTGATAGCCATCTACACTCCCTACAACATCTTAATAGTTGTGGTGTTGCTTTCCATCTTCAATTTAGCAATGGTTACCATGGGATGGGCATCCAACGATAAGTGGGCATTCATAGGCACGGTTAGGGAGGCTTTGGTTTATGTGGCATACGAGGTATCCTTCATGGCATCCATAATTTCCATGTTAATACTGTACGCCACCGCCGATCCCTTCAAGGCCGTTAGCAGTCAATCATTCTTGCCCGGCGCCATAATGAATCCCCCCCTGGCATTTCTGTTGGCGATAATAACGACGGCAATGGCGACCGACAGGTACCCATTCGAAATAGTGACCAACGAGAGCGACGTGGTGGCGGGCCCATTCACTGAATACGGTGGCTTGATGTTCGGCCTCACTATGACCGTCACCTATGAGAAGGGGGGGTACATAATGTCGCTGCTGATCTCCCTCCTATTCCTAGGCGGTTGGAGCGGGCCATATATATGGATATTAGGCGACTATCCCCCCCAGCCTTCTGGCTCGGCTTCAGGGTGTTTCTTCTCATGATGTTCTTTTCATTCCTAAGGGCAGTGTACCCCAATTACAGACTGGACCAAGTGCTTAAGATCGGGTGGAAGACCTTGCTGGTGCTCTCCGTAGTAAGCCTTATAATCAGCATTGCGTGGCGGGTGGTGTAATATGATAAAGGTAAGCGCTCCAAAGGCAGATGGTTGAGGATAACCGCCTATCACTTGGATGCCTTGTTGACCGGTCTCAAGGAGTTGATAAAGCCCTCCAGGTTAACCATTCATTACCCGCTGGAGAAACGGTGGGTTAACGAGAGGTTCAGGGGGGGGTTCATAGTTAATGATATGGAGAAGTGCATTTCGTGCTTTCAGTGCGCATGGGCTTGCCCAGTCAATGCCATATGGATGTACAGGGCTCCCAATGGCAAGTTCTACCCAGGAATACGGTATGAGCAATGCATATTGTGCCACTTCTGCGTGGATGCTTGCCCCGTCGGCTCCCTTCAGGGAACCACCATTCATGACGTGGCATTCCCGGATCTGGGCTCCACCGTCTTCGAGCCGGAGGACATGGCTAATGTACCCAATGTAGTTGACGAGTCCAAGTACATAGTTAAATATGAGGTTGAGAACGGCAACTTAATAATGAGGCGAATACCGAGGGGGGGAAGCAAATGATTAAATGTCCTTCCTGCGGCAAGACCTATTCCTCAGTATCATCTCTGGTGAAGCACATAAGGCTCAAGGGCAAATACGATGCCGTCCACGAAATGATCTGGAATGAATTCAAGGCATTCGAGACATCGCTCGATGATGATTCCTTCACGGAGACCGATGCATTCAGGGAATTCCTGATGCGCAAGGGCCTCTATAAAATGAGGAAATGGGAATTCGCGAGCTCCACGTAGAATTTGAAGCCCATTGGAAAAACGCATCAGCGCTATTAACCCCCCCAATCATCAAATCAAACAGCCTGGCATCATCACTCAACATTTTTAATTCCCTCAGGCTACCGATTTAAAGTTATGCTATTGATATACGATGAATCATCCAGGGATTTGGCGGGAACAATGGGAATCGAGCTGATATACAAGGTATTCCCAGACGGTGAGCAGTACATTAGATTACCCGTCGATGTATCGGGACAACGCGTGATTTACGCGACTAGGGCATATCCAGGCCAGGATAAATCAATATTGAGGTCAATGCTGGTGATAAGCGCCTTGAGGGATTTAGGGGCGTCTAGGGTTGGCTTATTCATGCCATACATGCCATACGCGCGCCAGGACAGGAGATTCCTGGATGGAGAGGCCATCAGCATAGATTATATAATAAAGGCATTTCGGCATGCGGCCTAGACGATTTATACGTGGTGGACATACACAAGCCGGAGGTGCTGGAGCGAAATGGCGTTGGGATTAATCTGGAGCCATTCCAGCTGTACTCCACGGCATTGACTGGGTTGAAGAATCCCCCCCTAGTGCTGAGCCCGGACGTCGGCAGTTTGTGAGGGCAAGGAAGTTGGCTCAATTGCTGGAAGCGGACTTCGATTACCTGGAGAAGAGCAGGGATAGGTACACGGGGGGGGAGGTGTCCATGAAGCCGAAGGATATAAGCGCATCGAATAGGGATGTAGTGATAATAGATGATATAATAGCCACGGGGGGGGAACCATAATCAATGGAATAAAGGCATTGCGGGGGGGGAGGCGAGATCGATACGCGTGGTTGCGGCTCACTGCCTGCTGTTGAACGAAGCGGATGAGAAGATTCATGGTGCCGGGGCTGCTGAGATAATATGCAGCAACTCCATAATCACCCCCCCACTCCAAGATAGATGTTGGAGCATTGATGCGTCAAGTCATGAATTAATATTGTCCGGCTCCACGGGCACCGCGGATTATTAATTCGATTTCAACCAAAGAAGAAAAGAGAATTGAGGTATACTATCAATGCGAAGGCAGCTATCAATGCTGCTGGTATTATGGCCTTATATATCACGGCTGCCCTAATGCCCCCTCCTGATCAGGGATAGTCCAATGCCGCTGGCTATATGAAGTATGAAGAAAAGAGCTAGGGGGGGATCTATCAAGATTAAATGCAGCTCCAATCCCAATCCACGCGTCATCAAGCCGAACGTGGCCTTGGATATTATGTTTGATGTAACGGGGGGGCCTGCTGCGAATCCCGTGAATCCCTCAAGGGCCGCCAATGCCAACAGCATCCACGCAGTCTCCCTCTGGAATTTGGGCGAGTATATGCTTTTCTCCAACTCCGAGCCCATGAAAACGGCCATTAGCGGGATCACGACAAAGCTGGCGAGCGGGTTAACCTCTATTGCAGATGATGCCAGCGCGACGGCATAAATGCCCATCCGTCTATTCACGCGTGTTCACCATCACTTCTTGGCTATGTCTGGATAACCCCCCCTTGACTCCCAGTACCCCCCCAAGTAATCCGTGTTGGTCAAACTTATTCTGACAAGCCATTTAACGTATTTATAGCCCCACCAGCCCGGCACTGCCATCCGCACAGGATATCCATGCTGTTGAAGCAGCAGCTCTTGATCCGCCTCATACACTACTAGGGTGGTCGCTCCATCGCTTTATAGAGGGGTAGGTCGCTTGTATAACCATCGGCTCCATATAATATCACCTTCGTGGCATTGCTAAGGGGCTTCGCCAGCTTCAGTATGCTTTGAAGAGGTACCCCCCCTCCACTCGACGTTTGCCTTCAGGAAGAAAGAATCGGAAACACATTGAATAGTATCCCGCAATGAAGTTGATTCCATCTGCATTATATCCTTCAAGCTGAGACTTAGGGGATTGTTGACCAACCCATCCACCATTAATCTATAATTATCCACGTTCACGTTGGGGGGGTATTCCCTATCTGGACCACATACCATTGATCCAACGGCGTCAACGCGCTTCGTGCCCCCCTCATTAGATGCCAGTAGCTCACTCAACTTGCTTCCCCCAACGGAGCCGATAAGCGCTATTGCCCCTATGCCCAGCATAATCTTGAGAAATCGCCTCCTCTCGCTTAGGTTGACCATATGACTCCTCGGTATCTTAAATTAAAAGATTTTTTCAAAATTAATTGCTAATCGATGACCCCGCTTCATAATGGAAGGGATTTTACTGGGTGAGAAATATTTATATATGCGTTACCAATAATTGGACACGCAATAGACAAGACCTTATAATCACCATTATTAACAAGAATTCAACTAACTTAGAGTAATAGGGCCTCTTTTACCTTATTGCTTAACATGTATATTGTTTATTAATGACCCACTTCACCTAGATTCCATGAAGCTATGAACAATTATAGGTAATTTGCCAAAGTATTTAAAAATAATCGGGGGGGTATATTCGGAATGTGGTGATTGAGCAATTCGAGGAGGGGGGAGTGAAGAGGGAATAGATGATAGGGACAAGCGGATAATTGAGATAATGATGCAGGACTCCAAAACCCCCCCATTCACTAAGATAGGTAAGGAGTTGGGGGATAAGTGAGGCGGCAGTGCGTAGGAGGATAAGGAAGCTGGAGATGATGGGAGTTATAAGGAAGTTCACTGTGGTGGTCGATCCATCCAAAATAGGGTATAAACACGTAGCAATAATAGGTATAGATAGCGAGCCGGACAAGTTGATTCAAATAGCCCATGATCTAGCCAGTAAGGACTTTAGCAAGAAGGTCTATATAACCACAGGAGATCACATGATAATGATGGAGGCTTGGGCCCGGGATAGTATGGAGATGACCAAAATATTGCAGGAAATAGGATCAATAAATGGGGTTAGGAAGGTTTGCCCAGCCATAATATTGGATTACGTGAAGCAGTGAACAATCACCTCCCCCCCCTTCCGTGACGTAGGCGACGTAATCGTGTAGTTCATCTAGCTCTAGCTCCCTGTGGGCGTAGTTCTTCCTCCTCCACACTAAACGGTACCGGCATAACATCGGTGCCATGATGGTAAATTAATTAAAAAGTACAGCAGGTCCCACCATTTAGGATCTATCGGGGGGGATCCGAGCAGGATTAACTGCTTAAGGGAACCAAGAGGGCCGAGGTAAAGATTCAAGTATCTCATGGATTACAAGGGCTGAGATTTGAGGTTTTCATCAGTGAAGGACTCAACGGGTCCAAACCTCTCTAGGAATAATGCGAGCCATATAGGAATGCTTCGCAGTTAAATGTGGTGAAGGTTTATGTATACAGAACCCTTGTATTACGAATATTCTGTATGCACAACTATGTCAGATGTAATAAGCGTAAGAATATATGGAATTAAAGAAGAATGCTGAGGATCTCGGAATTAATGTTAGGGAGGTAGTGGAAAAAGCTTTAGATGAAGCGATAAAGGAAAAGGAGAAGGAAGAGATTAAGGAGACTGTTAATGAGAATTAAGGAATTAATGAAAGATGTAAGCGAAGACGACTGGGTGAGGGATATTAGGGAGAGTAGAAATAAAAGATAAGGAATTTGTATTCGTGTGTAGTAGATGGAATTGTTTAGAGCCGCGATGGGTGGGCATCTATTGATCGCTATATACATTACTGATTGAACATACAAAAGGCTTTTATCGATTAAGGGCTCTATCAGTCGTGGATCACATAGTCTTAGGTATTATTTTGGGAATTGTTCAGGGGGGGTAAGCGAGTGGATACCTGTCAGTAGTAAAACGCAAGTCTTATTGGTATCGACATACCTATTGGGATTGCAATTCTCTGAGGCATATGCTTTTGGTTTGTTTATGGAGATAGGAACGATATTTGCAGCGATGGCTTATTTCAGATCAGAAATATATATGGCAATACTGGCCTTATTTGGAAGGGGAGGGGAGCAGGGTTGATGTTGTTGAAATACATAATAGTCTCCACAATAGTCACGGGATTGCTGGGCGTTCCCCCCCTCTACATATTCATAGTAAACTCGATTAAAGGTCCTGTGGTAGGAGTCCCCCCCATGTTAATGCTCGGGTTAGCGTTAATAATTGATGGATTAGTAATACGCCTTTCCAGGAAGTCTAGGTCCTCCGGCAAATCGTTGAAGGACCTCACAATAAGGGATTTCATAATGGTGGGGGGGCTTGCTCAGGGATTGGCCGCCTTGCCTGGCGTGAGTAGATCAGGCATGACTACATCCGCGCTTCTATTTCTCGGGGGGGTGAAACCCGATGAGGCTTTTAGGTTATCATTCATAGAACTAATTCCCGCGGCGCTGGGGGGCCATTGGAGCCACCTTAATTCTATCTAGGCACATGGTTGAAGGCGATTTGCATTTCGTAGGCGTGAATGCATTGGGGGGGTTTTCCATAATGGCTGCTACCATAGTCAGCTTGTTTCTAATAGATGCATTGCTTAGGTTTGCGAGAAGCAATAGAGTAATAATCGTGCTATTCACGTTGGGCGCCCTAGCTGTGATCAGTGGGTTGGCCAGCATCATAATCGGAGCAACATGATGTTCTTATGCATAATGGAGATTCCTTTGGAGAACTACTTACTCAGCTGAACCATTGGGAGGAGTCGCGATTTATAATCCTCGAGTTTCCTACCTATTTCGATTGCCCTCTCTATAAACTCATCTCTATTATGGGGGGGCCATAGATAATTCTTCCGTTGACTATAGTTGCCACGACGTCCCTACCAGTGGCGGAGTACACTAGATTCGAGACCAAGTTATCCGGCCCCATGGGAAGCAAACCTATCGAGTCGGCGCTCAATAATACCAAGTCAGCCTTATTTCCGGGCGCTATGTCTCCCCCCCTCACCCCCCCAATCAATTCATAACCGTTCTTTGTGGCCATGGATATGGCATGGCTGGCCTTCATGGCGGTGCTCCAATAATTGTTACGCTGAAGCAGTACCGCCATCTTCATCTCCCTGAATACGTCCAGCGAATTGTTGGACGCCGGTCCATCAGTTCCAATTCCAACATTCACCCCCATCTTCATTAATTCTACTATGGGGGGGAAGAAGCCCCCAGTGGCCAGCTTCATGTTGGACGTGGGGCAATGAACGACGTTAGCGCCCTCCCTGGTTATTATCTCCAACTCCCAACTGGACACCCACCCAAGGTGCACGAATATGCTATTCCTCCTAACCAATCCCACATCCATCAATACCTCTATGGGTTGCTTTCCGTACTTCCTCCTAATCTCCATCACCTCATCCCTGGTCTCATCAACGTGCATGTTAAGGGGGCAGGCCAGTCTCATCCATTAATGCGGCGGCCCTCTCCAAAGTGTCCTTGCCAACGGAGTAAATTCCGTGAATGTTTATCACGGGCTTTATCAATTCATTTCTCGACGATAACATGTTCCTCAAATCATTCTCGACCAGCTTGGGATCGTTTAGCCCGTCTATGAACACGGGGGGGCCCAAGAGACCCCCCCTTATTCCATATTTCTTGGCAACCTCCATCGTCACTGATGGGTGGAAATACATATCTATGAATGCCGTGGTTCCGCTCATTATCGATTCAATGATAGATAACTCGCTGGATAGTCCTATAACCTCCTCGCTCAGCCTTCTCTCCACGGACCACATGCTATTTAGCCAATCCATCAATTCCTCATCATCTCTATAGCCGCGCAGCAGCGACATGCCCAAATGGGTGTGGGCATTCACCATGCCAGGCATTGCTATCATGCGGCTACAATTCATCACTTCCCCATCTGCCTTCAATTCGCGCCCCCCACTTCCGTTATCTCCTCTCCTTCAATCCTTATATCCACGTCCTCCATCACCGATATATCAGCGCCGTTTCGCCTCAATGCGAAGCGACAGTCGCGTAACAACATTAAAACTAGTCGAGGTGAGGGGGGGTTCAAAAACCTCACTATTATTAGGTGGGATTAGAGGAGTGGAAAACCTCGCCTTTCATGGCATATATTAATAGTTTCATTGTGCAATGGAAAAATAAGAATATTGACATGCCTCAATATTAATTGAAGCCGTGCGTAGAACAATTAAGGCTAGTGGAAATAAAGCATATTGTTAACGGCGATAGGAAGGTCACCTAAATAGAGTCTCCTCAAGTAAAACGAAGTAGCTTCAACGAAACAAAACTTGGGCATCTTTGCAGGCGTCGTAGCGATGTATGATTCACGGTTCTTTCTAATAAGGGCTAGGAATAAGTGGAATTACCTCCAGGAGGGATAGAGGAAAGGGTTGGGACTAAGTAGAGGGGGTCGAAAATAATCCAGTAGAGGCACTCGCCCCCCCCTCATGATAAGAGATGGGGGGCAGGCCCTCGCTCCTTCTAGGGGGGGCTGGGGGGGTGTGTTTTC
>BBBF01000054.1 GCA_001315925.1 Thermocladium modestius JCM 10088
GCTTATGACGAAAGGAACGGCAGGCTCACCCCCCCCTAGGGCCTTCATAACTTCTTTCAGGCAGTGGAGGAAAACTGAGCCTATTTAACCTAGGTTTGGAATATTAAGTATGCTGCTTATAGCCTAACCCCCCCTAGATTAATTCCAAACCAGACCTAAACTGGGGGTTTGATGAAAGGGAAAAAAGCGAGGTCAAGGCGGTAAGGTGAAGGGCAGTTCTCTTTATAAATGTTGAACTCTTTGAGCGTCTTGCTCTTCTTGATGCGATTATTCTCTTCAACTGATAAGTTGAAAGCTAAAAGTAGAGTAGATAAGATCTTTGCTGACCTCCTCCCCCCCGCCCTTGAGGGGGTTTCCCGGGGTCTGGGGGGTTACGCCTCTTTAGGGCTACTTGGCCCCCCCCTCCCCCCCCTACTGGTATTGCTGGGGTAGTCGGCCCCCCCAGCCCCCCCCATCCTCAGAGAGTCGACCAGCAAGAAACAAAAAACCCAAACAAAACATGACCTGAAAACCCACCCCCCCAGCCCCCCCTAGAAGGAGCGAGGCCCGCCCCCCCATCTTTTATCAATCATTTTGTTAAAAACTAAACGAGATGGGCGAGTAACAATGGCGATAGTGAGACTTGAGAGCGTTTCAAAAAGCTATGGTGACGTAATAATATTTAAAGATCTAATTCTCTCCTTCGATGAAAACCTAGTGTACGGTATCGTAGCTCCTAATGGCTACGGAAAAACGACGCTGTTAAGGATAATCCTGGGAATCCTAAAGCCTGACAGCGGTAAGGTTACAGTAAACGCTAAGAGGATATCTTACTTGCCCCCCCAGGACGCAGAGCCTATAGGAGTAATGTCTGCAGTCGACTTTATAGTGAGCTACCTCACCTTGAGAGGACTTGACTCAAGGAGGGCTAAGCAAAAAGCCTTAGAGATGTTGGAGTATTTTAACGTACCTAATAAAGAAGTTGACGAGATGTCTGGAGGACAAAAACAGAGAGTATTGCTAAGTGCAGTATTATCCTTCGACGCTGACCTTTACCTCCTTGACGAGCCCTTAACTTATCTCGATATTGAAGGGATAACAAGGCTAAAGGGAATTATAAAGAAGATGAAAGAAGATGGGAAGACTGTGATAATTTCGTCTCCTACATTATCTGGCATAATTGATGTATTGGATAAAGTCTTGATAATTACTAAGAGTAAGAGGTTTCTACATTTTTCCCCCAGAAGAGCTAGTTAAAGAGGCTGAGGATAAGGTAGTGGTGGATAGCGATGAGATTCTTGAAAATTGCTATCAATTATACGAGAAGAACTATCTATGCGAGAAGGGAATAATACCTTCTTATAACTCAATTAGAAAGGCTAACGTTGATGATATAGTCGCTAAAGTGGTCTTTTATGAGTAGGATCATCTTCAGCTATTATTACGGGCTTAAGTTCAGTATAAGACACCCCCCCTTGACATTACTTAGCCTTTATTTCGACTCACTTGCAATCCTCTTCATATTAAGTGTAATAGAGGGGGAAGTTGAACGACATTGCACTTATGGGGTCAATTGCATCTACATTAACCCTCTCAGGCTTTTCTTCTGCAGGTGACTTCTCATATTTGACTAGAGTCGTCAAGTTTACGGACATGATTTGGTTCGACGAAGCCGCTAGGAGGAATTATACGGTAAGTATTTATCTCGTAAATCTCCTATTTCCATTACCTCTCGTTTTAGTTTATGTATTGTTATTGTTACTCACTGTAAAATTACCTTTAACTACACTGCTAACTATGTTTGTCGAGATCTTCATGCTTTACCTTACTTCGTCTAATTTGGGGTTGTTCATGGCTTTGAAGATTAGCTGGGCTTATAGGGCTAGGGAGGTATTCTTTATCATAGCTTCTGTGATTACTTTATTACCTCCGGTGTATTACAATGTTAAGTTATTACCTCACTACATGGTCTTTGTTTCCATGCTTTTGCCAACTTCTGCCATTACTGTGTTTTATCAAATTGGAACATCTATAGTTCTTGAATTATCTTTAGTTTCCGAGTTAACATGGTTGATACTTTCATTACTAATTGCATTGAAGTATATTAAGTACATCTACTAAATTACTCAGATTATGTTTTATATAAGGCAGAGATATTTGTGTGGGGACTGTGGTAGGTATTTACTCGGTGATGCTTCTTATCATCACTCTAGGAAGACCTTGAATAGGGCTCAATGCGGGAGGTGCGGCTGGGGATCAGGAGCGACTCCGCGGCGTCTCTTCTAGGCGCGTCTCGACTGGGAGCTGGTCATCGGTTAAGGATAAAAGGGGGGCTTTGTCTCGCGTGGTTGATGATTGAGTGGGTCGTGTTTGATTTGGACATGACGTTGCTGGATACCTTCAGGGGGCTTCTACAGCGCGTTCATGAAGTGCGTGGAGGAGCACGGCGCGCGGCCCCCCCGCCCAGCTTCGACTCGTTCCTGGCGGATTACGAGGAGAACCTGCTCAGGTCCTACGTGCCGGGTGGGGGGGCGGATTCATTCCGGTTTTGGAGGCGTTGTTGGTCCATCTACGTGGAGGCGGGGGGGGAGGTGGGGGGGAGGCCCATCCCCGGCATGGCTGAGCTCGTGAAGCGGCTCAAGGATGAGGGGGGGAGGAGGATTATAGTGGCGACGGGGGGGAGGGAGATGGAGAGCGGCTTGGTTAGGAGGGAGATGGAGGCGGCCGGGGGGGTCTCGGGGGGGGTGGACGCCGTTCACTCCCTAGGAGACCTGGGGGGGAGGGGGGGCACTAAGCTGGACCTGCTGCGCGTCGTGATTGAGACCCACGGCATAATCCCCAGGCTGGCCGCGTACGTCACTGACACGCCGCGCGACGTGGAGGCGGGCGTCGCGGTTGGGTTTAACTCGATCGGGTTCGCGTCCTGGACCAGGAGGTTCCCCGGGGGGGTTCCGGTGGCCAGCACGGCGAGCGATGTATACGAGATAATAAAGAGGCTCGACGCGGAGCAGTGAGCAGGTGGCAACGCGCCGTGATTAATGGAGCCTCATGGGGGGGCCCTGGGGCTCGTGTTTCGGGCCTATTATGGGTGGTAATGGTTTGTTTTTCCACTAATGTCGGGGGGGGAGGGTTGCCCGGCGATAATCTTTAAAAAAGCGACGTGAATGGACTATCGGGCGGCCGTAGTCTAGTTTGGATCAGGACGACGGCCTTCCACGCCGTAGATCGTGGGTTCAAATCCCACGGCCGCACCAAAACTATAGCGTTCGAGGCCCGGCTCCTTGAAACCTTCAATTCCAATTTACTCGGAAGATAGGTAACCATTGCATTGCATTAAGTTCAATTCGGCTAAGAGGAGGGATCAGGGCTGGGACTCATGAATGGTCTCGAACTATCTATTCATGCTGACGGCTCCCCCCGCCTCCTGGAGGGGGCGAGGCTTCCCTTTTAGTTATCAAGCGCTTTGAGGAGGTAGGGGGGAGGAACTTTCTGGGGGGGCTGCTATGATTCGAAATTGAACTATATTCTACCGCATCTTATTTCCCTGTCGCCGTACGTTAATTTCGCTTCCTGTCTTGCCTATGGTTCGCATGTATCTATAGGAATCATCGATTAAACAACTCAATCAATGCATGTAGAAATTGCGTGTTCTATTTTTGATAACGTAATTATTTCGGAAGTCGGCGTAACTGGATTATTTCTGCCTTGACAGGAGATTATTGAGGCGGTTCCCGTGGTTTGAAATCCCCCCCTGAGGAGGGGCCTCAATCCCCGCACCGGCAATGTATTTAACCGGCGCTGCGCTATTGCTTGAGGCGCTGTGCGGATTGGGAGCGTGGCTGTCCGTAATATTAGGGGGGGGATGGGGGGGTTTAGGGTAAAGGGGGGGGTGCGCGGCGGGGGGGAGGGTGATGCGGTGGAGCTTAGGAGGGTCAACGTGTTGACTGGGTGCAACGGCACGTTCAAGACATCAATTCTTGAGGCATTGACCGCATCCATGCTTGTACTGACTAGCCCGGACCGCGTCCAGCCTCTCTCCATAATTGCCGCAACTCTCAGGATGGATGAGTTCTGGCTCTACAAGCTGTTGGGCGATGGCTTTAAGCTGGAGATCGACGGCATGGAGGTCAGAACCGCCGGCATCGAGGAACTGGGCAGGATAAAGTCTCAATCGCCCTTACCGCCATCCCCCCCGTTCACCAGAATTGCAATGGTGGAAAAGGGCGGCGAGGCCAAGGGCTTTCTCAGGGTGGACGCGACGCCAGCTGGCATGCCTCTCCAGCAAGTCCCTTACTTCGCCACAGTGAGTAGGGTTGATGACGCTAACTACGACTTCATAGCTTTATCGACGCCCAATCCATTGACTCAGCAATTCACGGACTCGCTCATGAAGCTCGTGGACTACGCAAGGGCGATTAGGCTATTCAATGCGGCGTTCGAGGGGGGGCTGGAGGCCAGCTTCATGGGGGGGCTTAAGCCGGATGAGTTCGGCAGACACGATGTTGTGTTCGTCACGAGGGACGGCGAGAGGCCCATACAGTACCTGGGCAGCGGCTACCTAAGCCTGGCCCTTATGGCGCTGGCCGCCTCGAATGGAATAGTCATCTACGACAACGTGGAGCTGCACATGCATCCCTGGCTCATGGAGAAGGCAGCAAAGCTGATCGGGGGCACGGGGGATGTCCAGTGGATAATAACCACGCAGAGCGGCGAAATGCTCAGCTCAATCCTTGAGGCCGCGGATCTTGATGATGTGTTGGTTATCGAGAGCAGTAGAAATAGGTTGCTGAGAACCTACGACGGCGAGGAGGCGAGGAGGAGGATCGAAGAGCTAAACGAGGATTTGAGGGGGGGCAACTGTGTATGGTAAACGGCGGGAGGAAGAGGATGTTCATAATGGAGGGGGGGAAGAGCGACGTCATGTTCTTGCTGGGCTTGATGGGAGTGAAGGAAACTAAGAAAAGGAAGGTCAATGAATTTAAATATGAATGCTACGCCGTGGACGGCGGCACATATGTCTGCAATGGCAATGGAAAGGATCAAGCATGTAAAATGGCCGAGGAGTTACTGGAGGAGGGCGGGTCGATGGACATCCACGTCGTGCTCGACGGCGATGCAGCGAACCTTAAATGCGGCGACGCCGATATGCATCACTTAAATCACTTGAACCTAGATGAACTTGTGTTCGATCTAGTTGAGACCATGCTCCATGGGCATTGCGATGATGAGTTTACGGTTAATCTCCTAAACGCGGAGAGAAGCAATAAGGACAGCAAGAAGAAGGCATACCTAGCTATGTACTTGGCGTGGAAGTTTAGGGAGAAGCTCGGCATCGGCAACGCCAAGTACTGGACCGACATATCCAGCTTTTACCACTGCCTCGGCTCGATCAGCTCAGAGCTGATCCCCGAACTAGATAAGGGGCTAGATAACGTGATTAACCTATTAAGGGATTAACGAAGCCCCGCGAACCCTAGGCCAGGAGCGGCAATACATGACTACCCGTCGTGGAGGAAATCGGCGGTTCGACAAACCCACAAAGGGCATGCCACCCGTTACGGCGATGGCAGAGGTTCCTCCGGAAGACCGAATTGGGGGGGATGACCCAACAATGATAGAGCTTGTATTTCCCCCCCATCGAATGATAGTGCGTGTCCAATTTTTAGTAACATAATTATAAATATTGCTGCAATCGAGACCATATAACAATTCCAGCGACTCGCCTAAATCAACGATTGGCCACACCGGGCTCCCCCCCATGAAGCCCCCCCGCCGCTCTCTACCGCATCTCTCCCCCCCAATCCAATGCGCGGCTCGCCGGCCGCTTCCATATGCATTGAGGTGTGACTGTTCATTGTTCGCCATGATTCTCCCTACACGCATTAACCGGGAGGCCCATCAATGGACCTTGCGAGGAAATGCATCCATTTTCCCTCCCCCCCCTCATTAATGATGAAGCGGTCACCCCCCCCGTAATGCTTAATAATTTCCAGCCACATCATTCATGCATGAATAGGGTTGTGGTGGGTTCCTCCATGTTTCTATACGCCGCGGTGGAGGTGCTGCAGGCAATCCTTCCAAGCCTGGTCGCCGCTATGCTGCACAGCATAACCGCCCTGCTGGCGATGACCTTGGCGCTCGCCTCCATAGTGTTGATACCGATAATCTTGTTGATGGTGGGCTCCGCGGTGGGCGGAGTGGAGCCGCTGTTGTTGGGGGGCCTCGCTGGCGATGCTGTTGGGAGGCATCATAAACGTCAGCGCCTACGCCGTTGAGTATAGCCGCGTCGCGCTGCACGTGGGGGGGAGAATACCATCGCTGCCTGCTTACTTCATTCTGGCACCAATAATGTTTCTCGCCGGTTGGCTGCTCGCATCCGCCTTCCTATTAACGAGGATACGCGGGGGGGCCCTGGCCACGGTGGCCGCCGTGCTATTGGTGATAGGCTACATCATTGGCCTCGCGTCAACGATCGCGTTGAACATAATGAGCATAGTGAGGCCCGGCCTGGGGGGGCTTATCATGATCATCAGCGTGATTAGCGTGACGGGCGTCGCGTTTAAGGCGGCGGGGGGCAGTTGACTGGCGGAACGGCCGTGATGCTGAGGACGTGATTAATGCTTGATCCCCCTGGGAGCCGTGGAAACCCTTTTATTCCAGGAAAATAGATAATTCAATGCGAGTGGAGGATGACTTGAGGAGCTGCGTCCTGGGCTTGGGGGGGCGGGACGCCATTAAGGCCGCCTCCGGCGAGTTGGAGCTGGCGGAGCAGGACTTAAGGAGCGCGGAGCTCCTCCTTAATAATAAGGCGTACAGCACGGGTTGTTAATGCTTCAGCAATACGCCGAGCGCGTCGCTGGGACGGCTTGCGCCCTCTCAGGCGCGGGGGGCGGGGATTCATTCGATGCATCAATGGATTGCTTGACTAAGCTGCTCGACCCATCCCTGGCCATAGATGAGTCGCTGAAGTGCCTCCCCCCCGTCGTCATAGGCAACCTATTGAGGAGCGCGTTCAGCGGCAGCAACGTTGTTGAGAACGTCATGAAGGAGTTGGACAGCACCATGAGCAGGAACTACCAGCAGATGCTGGACGAGGTGAAGGGGGGGAAGGTGGAGAAGCAGATAACCGCTGCGCGCAGCGGTCACCAGGCGCTGGCTGATAACTTGAGGGACCTAAAGGCGTCGATGGGCAAGTCATGCGCCGAGGATTACAGGAATAAGAGGGAATTGTTCAACACCGCCAGGGCAACCATGAATAGCCTTGCCGACGCGTTGAGGGGGGGGATGGCAATGCCTTGATGAGCGTCATGGGTGGGGGGGACGGCGTGGGCGCGATACGGTCCATGGCCCAAATGATCCAGTCCAGGGAGGTCATGGCGGCCGTCCAGGAGTGCCTCGTGAAGAACGCGGTCTACTCCCTCTCCATAGCGCTGGTGGCGCCGCTTGCTTCGCCTTGAAGGATAACGAGGACAAGTTGAGGAGAGTATCCGGGGGGGACTGGACGCCTCTCAACTTGGGCGGGAA
Source organism: Thermocladium modestius JCM 10088 (assembly GCA_001315925.1). Lineage (GTDB taxonomy): Archaea > Thermoproteota > Thermoprotei > Thermoproteales > Thermocladiaceae > Thermocladium > Thermocladium modestius. The sequence goes on from BBBF01000054.1 coordinate 7,504, forward strand.
CTCCCTATGCGCGGCGGTGGGGGGGCGGGAGATGATTAACAGCATCGGCTCTGCCAAGCCCCACAGGGTTATGAAGGCCATGATAACGAACACCGACGACCCCAACCTAAGAAACCTGAGGGCCAGCATAGCAAAGATATCCACCACGCGGTGAACCAACCCCCCCCATAAGCCAGCCTCCCGCGTGGAGGGCCTTCCTCAGCTGGAGGGGGCTGGGGGCGGGCTTGAGTGGCGCTGGACATGCTTAAAAGGAGAAGCCAGCCGTGGATCCGTGGAGGACTTGGCGCCGGCGCTGGCGGCGGCAGTGATTTGGGCCTACGCGTCCATAGCGTACAGGGACTTCATGGTTGGCCTTGGCGTTATTCGGTTGAACGTGCTTCGAATGATCTACGCGTCCCTGGCCCTCCTAGTCCCCCCCTCCCTGGTCCTCGGCATTACCCCGGCCGCGGCCTACGGCGCTGTCAGCGGCGTCCTCTCCCTCGCGCTGGGGGACTCCCTCTACTTGAGGGGGATAAAGGCGGCCGGCGTCTCCACCGCCCTCCCCCCCGCGGCGTACAGCTACATAGTCATGGAGCAGTTCGTCGCGGTGCCCCCCCTCGGGGGAGCCCCCCCTCAAGCCCGCCTTCCTCGCCGCCGCCGGCCTCGTGCTGATCGGCGTCTACCTCCTTGCGGGCCGGGGAGGGAGCGGTGGGGGGGAGCGGCAAGGCTGTCGGCGTGGCCTACTCGCTCGCCGCCGCGGTTGCTTGGTCCATGGGGGGGTACGCCGCTATCAGGGTGGCCGGGATGCATGGCCTGAACCCAGTCTCGACGGCGTTCACCCGCGTGGCCGCAGCGCTTCCCGTGCTGGCGTTGGCGAGCGGGGGGGGCGGGGGGGTGGGGGGGGCGCCGTTAAGGCGACGTGGAGGACGCCTCTCCCTCTCATCGCGGTCCTGGACCTCGGCGTCGGCTCCGCGCTATTCGCCTACTCCAGCGTGGCGGTGGGGGGGCTGGCCCCCACGGTGATAGCCACAGGCGCCGCGCCCCTGGCGGCCCAGCTCTTCTCCAGGGCCATGGGGGGGAGGGAGAGACCGACTCTCAGGGAGTACGCGGCCGCAATAATCGTCCTCCTCGCCGTGGCCATCTCCTTCCAGTGAGCCCCTATTCTATCATCATTGCGCTGCTGGGGGGGACGGCAATCCATTTATTGCCCTAGCTGCGGTGCCATGCGTGAGGGTTCGGGTTAAGTTCCTGGCCACCCTGTTCCAGGCGGCGGGGGGGCGCTGGTCGTGGATCTAGACGTGGAGGACGGCGCGACGGTGGGGGGGGATTTATTGGAGGATCTCCGCAGGGTGAAGCCGAGGGTCGTGGATCTGGTCGTAAATGGGGGGGACTCCGTTAGGATGGGGGGGCTCGTGGTGGTCGTGAACGGGAGGAGCATTGATTTCCTGGAGGGGGGGCTCCGCACCGTTCTTAGGGAGGGGGGGGATGAGGTGGCTCTTTTCCCATCGCTTGTTTTGGCCTAGTGGAATTATGGCTGTGGTGACTGCGTTACCAAAAATTGGACACGCAATTCACGCCGGCCAAAGAAACCCATCCCCACGAGCAATGCGGTCACCAAACGCTGAAGGCCTCGCTCCTCAGGGAGGGGGGGAGGGCGTCATTATGCCATGGCGGCGCTAGTCGAATCAGTGGTTTTGGGGGGCGATTGATCTTCATCATGGGACTGCGTTAGGTTTATTTTAACGATGATTATCGTGGAAATACTAAACATGACCTATCCACAAGGCATGAAGAGACAAGCGTTTATATATCGTAATAACGTAACTAATCAAGGCATGTAGATGAATAAGTTGGCGTTAGTGGTATTGATCGTAGGATTGATAATAGCGGAGCTATTAGCGTCATCTATAAACGCGTTGGTAACAAGAGGCGAGGCGAGGGGGGGGTCAGTATG
>BBBF01000055.1 GCA_001315925.1 Thermocladium modestius JCM 10088
CCAAAAAGTGGATCTAAAAGACACGTGGGACAAGTATTACGAGAAGTACAAGGGTGTGCTGGGCGTTAACGCTCAAGCAGTCCCTCAAAAGAATAATTAGGCGTGGTCATCATTCTTCTCCTTACTGAAGTTGAAGAAAGAAGGAAAGCTACCGCCCCCACGTGAAGCGCGTTTCACCGCCTAGATACTGGAAGGACGGGGGGGAAGGGAGGAGGAAGTTAATCCTAGTCGTTAGGCAGGATAGGTACCGAATCGATGAAGAGAGCCACAAGATCATCCTCAAGGACTTCCACTTGGAAGTCGAATTTGTAGGTGGGTTGAGGTGGTACGGTAAGCAAGGTAGGCTGGAGATCATATACGGTGAGGAAACGAATCGCTGGTACGCCCACGTGCCAGTTGATGTGGGGGGGGTTGAGGAGGCAAGGACGGGAAAGAGGAGCAAATACATCGTTCACGGTGAGAGAAGGTCAATACAAATGGCGCAACCTAAAGGAAACAAAGTGGCGTCAATCGACCTAGGCATAAACGTTTTGGCCAGCGTAGTAGTCGATGATGGTACGTGGCTTCTGTATAGGGGAGTTAGGGCCAAGGAGGACTACTTCTACCTTCAAGGGAAGATCGCCGGGGGTGCAGTCGTTGGCAGACGAAGCTAGAACCTCGGGGAGTGTGAGGCGTGCGGGAGTTACGGAGGGAGGAGAGGAGGCTTTTTAGGAAATTGACGAGGCGTCTCCTACACCTGTATAGGAACTTGGCTTCTCACGTGGTGAAGGAGTTGTATGGGCTGGGCGTATCAACCATCTACCTCGGTTACCCCCCCTCAACATTGCGCAGGGGAAGGGTGACAAGTTCACCGTCAACCTCTGGTCCTACCGCAAGTTAATGGATGTTATTGAGTTGAAGGCTCGGGAGTACGGTATTAAAGTGTATGAAGTTGTTGAGTATAATACTTCGAAGTACTGCGCGTATCACGGTGTAGAGGTTAGGAGGTGCCCTGGGGGGGGTCGTTAATTGTCCTAGGGGGGGGCATAGGCTTCACAGTGACTTGAACGGCGCTTTAAACATGCTGGGGGGGAGGGCTATCGGTATTGTAGTATCAAGTGTTAAGAAGCCGTTGTCATTCCTAGTGCTTCATGACGGAGTAGCGCCCGTTAAAGAGGCATAACCCCCAAGACCCCCCCGGGAAACCCCTAAAGGGCGGGGGGGAAGAGGTCAGTTAATAAATCATTAATTCGCTCTAATAAGGTCTAGGTGCTTGTTGGCTATCTTTTTACTAATATCAATTGATTTTATTAATTGGGTAAGCTTAAAAACCATGCGATTCTTCTCTTGGCATGCATCCGCTTTTGGATGAGACCCATGAATTAGTTCGGAAAAGCGCTGCGGAATTCGCAGAGCGAGAGATAGATCCCTTTGTGAAGAACATGGAGAACTATGAATATCCAAGGGATTTATTAAGGGATATGGGTAAATTGGGCTTATTAGCTCCCATGGGCCAATCGATTACGGCGGGCCAGGTCTCGACTTCAGGTCTGAGATATTGACTGTGGAGGAGGTGGCTAAGCATAGTCCAGGAGTGGCTACCATACTTGAAATTCAAGGCTCTTTAATTGTGGATACTCTGGCGACTTATGGGAACAATGCAATAAAGGAGAAGTACTTGTCTAAGGCCATCAGCGGGGGGGAAACCATTATATCGTATGCGTTGAGCGAGCCTTGTTGCGGCAGCGATGCCGCTGCGCTGGAGAGCGTTGCTAGGAGGGAGAGGGGGGGGAGTGGGTGTTGAATGGCCATAAGATGTGGATAACGTCCGGCATGAATGCTGATGCCTACTTGGTATTTGCGAGGACTGGTCCTAAGGAGGAGAGGCATAAATCCATTACCGCATTCATGGTGGATAGGAACAAGTGCGTGGAGACGAGCCCGATACATGTGATCGGATTGAGGGGGGGAACCGGCACGGCCGAGGTGAAGTTCGTTGACTGTGAGTTAGGGGGGGATGATGCCGTGGTGGGCGAGGTAAACAAGCTTCTACGTTGCAATAAACAGCCTGAACCTGGGGAGGACTTGCGTCGGATCGATAGGGCTTGGAATAGCCGAGAGGGCCATGAGGGAGGCCATCAGTTATATAAAGCAGAGAAGCGCGTTCGGTAGGTCCCTCGCCGATTTTCAAGTGCTTCAACACTATGTTGCCAATATGTACGCTCAAACGGAGTCCGTTAGGTCGCTTGTATATTCGGCGGCCTATATGAGGGATAAATCATTGCCTGACTTCTTGCTGTACGCCCACTCCGCCAAACTGCTGGGGTCCAGGCTGGGCGTCGAGTCGACCAGAGTTGCTATTCAAATGATGGGGGGGGAATGGGGGGGCTTTCGACGGACAATGTATTGGAGATGTTGTATAGGGATGCTAAGGTAACGGAGATATACGAGGGCGCTAACGAGATAATATTGAATACGATCTATAGATTCATGGAGAAGTGATGTGAAGGTAGTTTCGAAAGTTTCGGAATAAAATGTGTTAATTGAATGTTTTTTAAACGATTTATTTTTATATACGTTATAAGGAGACAAGCCATGGATGGAAAAATACTTGTGGCATCTATGGTATCTGTTTGGGCCATGATAGCGTTGGCGCTGGCCGTGGATTTGCCGCTGTGGATAGTGGCGTTATCCGTTATCGCTTTGACGGCAATAATAATCGATGGTATAAAGCCCATATATAGGCCATCCAATGGTAGGGAACGGACTAAGATAAATTCCAAGGCAGAGAAAACAGCCACTGCCGTATAATGGTTGGACTAAGAATAAATTCCTTTAGTTGACGGCTCAATTTGGTGGTAGGTTAAGAATATATTTGGGTGAAACGCTTGGCTTTTCGATGGTTGTAAAGCGACGGCCGGCGGTGGCAGGCGCGTTTTATGAGGATGATGGTGAGCTGCTTAGGAACAGGATTGAATGGTCCATAAACCATGAATTGGGTCCAGCGCGCAATCCCCGCTCGATAGGGGATCCCGTGGCTGTGGTGGTTCCCCACGCTGGCTTGATATACTCAGGTCCAATAGCCGCCCACTCGTATGTGGCGATAAAAAAACGGCTATCTCCATCCACGTTCATAATTATGGGTCCCAATCATTATGGAGTGGGTGCGCCCGTGGCTGTGATGAATGAGGGGGGGGTTTGGGAGACTCCTTTGGGAGACATAGAGATCGATAGTTCTATTGCCAATGAATTGATGAAGTCATTCGAAGGCTTGAGGTTGATTCCTTTGCATTCGAGAGGGAACACTCCGTGGAGGTGCAGGTCCCATTCATTCAGCACCTATTTCCGGGATCCAAGATAGTGCCGATAGTGGTTTGGGAGCAGACGCTGGACGTAGCGCGCCGTATGGCACAGGCATTGGTTAGTGTAATAGGGAATAGAAAAGATGTAGTATTCGTTGCATCCAGCGATCTAAACCATTATGAACCACATGACGTGACCTCCGAGAAGGACATGAAGGCCATAGAGCGCATAATTAAGTTGGACTCGGAGGGATTAATGGATATCATGGATAGGCTTAATATATCCATTTGCGGCTTCGGCGCGATATTGACAGCCATGGAGTACTCCAAGCTTAGGGGCATTAAGCACGTGGATCTATTGATGCATGCCACCTCGGGGGGGGACACGGGCCCCAATAAGATGGAGACTGTGGGCTACGCCAGCATAGCATTCCATGTAGGTGATGATTATCAGCATTGAGGATAGGAAGGTAGAACACATAAAGATAGCAGCGCGTGAAGATGCCGAGGAGGGATCTACTTTATTCGACGAGGTGCAGTTAATCCACAATGCAATGCCGGGCTTCGATTATGATGAGGTAGACTCGAGTATACAATTGTTCGGAAAAACCCTCTCAACGCCTCTGCTCGTGGGCGCGATAACTGGAGGAACGGAGCTCTCCGGTAAGATAAATACCATGTTCGCGGAGGCGGTCGAGAGATTCGGCTTGGGGGGGATGTACGTGGGTTCTCAACGAATAGCAATAGAGAAGCCGGAGACTAGGTGGACGTTCAGCGTGATAAAGGAGAAGGCGCCGACGGCATTAAAGATAGCCAATATAGGCGCCCCACAGATATCTAGGTTAGACGAGGGCAAGGTACTGGAATGGGTAAATAACGCGGTTGATATGATAGATGCATCCGCGGTGGCCATACACTTGAATCCAGCCCAGGAGGTATTCCAGCCGGAGGGGGGGGAGCCGTGGTTCAGGGGGGGGTCGTGGAGAAGGTGAGATACATATCCAGGTCCATAAACAAGCCCGTGGTGGTTAAGGAGGTTGGGAATGGGATATCCAGGGAGGTGGCTATCGCGTTGGCAGGGTCAGGAATAGCCGCTATAGACGTGGGGGGGGAGTGGGCGGCACATCATTCATAAAAATAGAGGCTGAGAGGTGGCATAGGAATGACGTGGGCGAGCTATCCAAGGTGTTCCAGGGCTGGGGGGGGATACCGACCGCCATATCCATCTGCGAGGTGAAATCAGCGTTCCGGGGGGGAATAATATTGGCGTCGGGGGGGGCATAAGATCGGGCTTAGACGGTGCCAAGGCATTATCACTTGGTGCATCAGCGTTTTCCATGTCCCGCCCCCCCTTCCTGGTGAGCGCACTGCAGGGCAGGGATCAATTGCTTCAATTAATGGAGAGAACCATTAAGGAGTTCAAGATATCCATGTTCTTAACAGGATCCAGGCAGGTAAGCGATTTAGCCAATGCGCCCTTGGTGCTGGGCCCCCCCACTATAATTAATTGGTTGAGCCAGAGGGGAATACGGTGCCGCTAGCCCCCCCTCTGGTGGAGTACTTGATTATTACATCGCGGTCCGGCTCGCCCTCAACTCCATTGCTTGATCCAAACTTAGCTACATCCATTATAATGCGATGCCTATCCTCCTCGCTAATTCTATTGATCCGTATGATGATCGGGTCAAGCGTGTTGCCATCGAATCCCACTAAAACGGCCTCACTATCTGGATACCCCCCCAATTGAAATAGCCTTACTTGATAATAGGCGTACCTAGTCTTAGTGGGATTAAATGACTTGACCTCATATATCGAGTAGCCGTCATAGAAGTCGGGCTGAACATACATTCCAATAGATTCATCTATCACCACCAACCTGGTCTTGGGCCTCAATAAGCCGAACGCAGGTGTTCGTTGGAAGGCCTCCAGTATCTTGCTGCCCCCCCTCTCAATCATTCTCCCTCGTCCTCGTTGCTCAGCTTTATTCCCATGCGGGCGGCCTCCTCCTTAATCGCCAGCGACATGTAATTAGCGGCGGCCTCCAAGTAATTATCGACGCCCTTCCTGTAGTAATAATTCATCTTAACCATGGCTTTATCGAGTGCTGATCCGAATAGCACATCTATGGCGGTGCCCCGCAATTCATCGGCGAACAAGCTCTTCACGACCATCCATGCCGGGAATAGCTTCATGGAGCATCACTACATGAATGCGTCCAGCGTGGAGGACCCACCCGTCCTATCCATAGACTTGCGCAGTCTTTCTATGGCGCCCTTAACCCTGTCTTCGCTGAAGTCGTGCCTCCTGACGAGCAGATCCATTATTGTTCGTTCATCTGGTTTATTGAATCTTAACTCGCCCACCTCAATTACGTCGGGCTTCATGAAGTACTCCCGTATCGCAATAGGATCCATTGGGAACTTCTCAAGACCTACCGACTTCGCGACCCTATCAATGGAGCCATATTCCTTAATGAGCTTTAAAGCCCTTTGAGGTCCTACTCCCGGCACCCCGTCTGGATTGTAGTCTGTTCCAATGAGCACTGCTAAGTCTATAAGTTGAATTCTATCCCTTAACCCCAATTCCCTTAATACCTTATCCAGCTCTATTAGTTCTGGCTTCACATCGACGTATTCCCTCTTGTTGGGCAGCTTCCTCTTGCCCGTCACTGTGAGGTTTCTGACCAGCCTAGGCGCTCCGAATAGGAGGGAATCGTAATCTTGCTGCCGGCCGCCCATGCTTTTCCCCCCTCTCCGCCATAAATGCTGCCTCGGCCTCCCCCCCTCCCCCCCAGGTGCTTGTACCCATGGAAGACCCATGGCGGTCAACAACTCCTTGGAATCGTTCACCATTTCATCTGTGATAAATATGGCTCTCTGCGAATGCTTCCTGGCCTCCTCGGTATTGCCGGCCTTGGCGGCCGCCTCAGCTGCATGAGCCTCCTCCTCCTTTCTCTGCCTCCTCCTCTCTATCTCGGTCTGCTTTAATTGGGGGCGGCTTGCCGTCGAACACGTATACCGGCTTGATGCCGTTCTCCAATAGATTAATTGTCCTGTATAGAAGTCCATTCAGGTGGCTCGTCACTCTACCCCCCCTCGAGTCCATCAATGGAGTACCATCGGGCTGCCTTATGGATGCGAGGAATTGATATAGGGCATTATATGCATCAATGGATATGATCCTTCCATTCAGCTTGGCTAGATCAATCTCTTGCCTGGATTCATTTATCAATTTGCCCAACTCGGTTACTCCCATGGCCTTAACGTCATTCCGCTGTATTTATCCTTAACTGAGCCTTCATATGATCGATTGCACGGTATTTGGGAAACCTTAAAAAGGGAATGTGCTGTCCTCACAATGGAGCCGGGGGGGTGGCCGAGCGGCCCAAGGCGCGGGACTTGAGGCCCCTTTGGGCGAGTCATCCCGTCCCCGCATGGGGGGGCCCGGGTTCAAATCCCGCCCCCCCGGCGCCAAGTTGTATAAATCTGGTATTGGAGACTATATTTATATATTGATGGATGGGCGGTATACGTTAATGGATTTGAAGATAAGGTTCAGCGGCGGCGTATCCATAGAGCACAATGGATTATCTATATTGGTAGATCCATATAGGAGGTTCGATGCTTCCAAGTACGATTACGTATTGATTACCCACGGTCATACGGATCACTTTACGTCTGCCGTGTCAAAGGCCCGCAATCTCGTGTTGACCAGGCAAACATTCGATATACTGACCTCAATATATGGATTGAACCTCAAGGGCCCCCCCAGCATTGTGGATGTGGGGGATTTGTTGGTGCTGGATGAGCTCAGCATAAGGGTTCTGAATGCGGGTCATGTTATTGGGAGTGCGATGTATGTATTGGAGTTCAACGATATCTCAATTGGGATCACGGGGGATTTCAACTCAGAAGATAGCTTGGTTCAGAGGGGCGCGGATGCCATGCACGATGTGATATATTGATAATGGAGGGAACATACGGTAATGAGGCCTATAGATTCAGGCCTAGGAATCAGCTCTACGAGTTGATACTGGATAAGGTTGAATCCGAGTTGTCGCAGGGCAATGATGTGGTGTTCAGCGGTCATCCCTTGGGCAAGGGCCAGGAGCTGGCGGCATTGTTGCGGAGATACGATCCGTTTCTAGATTATGGTGTATATAAATTGAACAAATTGTTATTGGATGAACCCATGGGCTCCGCGATGATTCCAGGCGCGGACGAGGCGGGACCCATAGTGGCAATAGCAGGCGTACAGGGCGATTTAGATCTTAGATACAGGAATTCATTCAAGTTGAGCCGCCCCATAAAGATAATAGGGGGGGTAACTGGCTGGGCCCGCAGCGATGAATCCATTCAGTTGAGCAATCATAGTGATTACTCATCGCTGGTCAAATTCGCATTGGAATCCAAGGCAAAGACAATATATACAGTGTACGGTCATGCGGCCTCGCTGGCCCAATCGCTTAGGCGCAAGTATGGCCTCAATGCGCACCTAATTCCTACAAATGAAGGGGACATAATAAGTTATTAACACGGATACTGGAGATTCCTTGTGGCTGGCAGTAAGATTTAATAGGAGCGGCTATCCTTCATCTGAAATGGCATCAATAAATTGCTGTCTGTCGTCATGTGGCTCCAAGTGCAGCGATGATGAGCCGTACTTGGCGGAGAGATGCGTGCAAGAATGCTTCGATTCATGCGTGGCCAGCCAGGGAAAATAGGCGCAGGGATGCGTCTCATAGAGATGGTTTCATCCATACTCGCCGGAGTCTCTCACGTAAGGAAGAAAGGTGTAGCTTATGGATTCGCTAGCCTCTATAAATCTTACAAAATAGAAACCAAGTCTCGCCTTTAGGACGGGAGAGGTCAGTGGTCCGAGCTATTTCATTTTCGACCAGGAAACCCGTTAATCTCTCTCCATTTAGCCATTCATGATAGGGCCCAGCCTTTGAAGGGCTTCCTTTGTAATGGATGACCATGTATCCCCATCTTTAAAATGGAGCTCAGTTCATTTCGCCGTGTGAGGCATAACTTTATAGCGTCATGTCAAATATGCGCAAAACATTTAAATTGACGAATTATTTCTCGATCTATAATGAATCAAGGGCTTTCAAGGTTTCCATTGCATATAGGCGTGATACCTGATGGCAATAGAAGATGGGCGCGCAAGAATAACACCGATTTCTTCTCAGCATATAGGATAGGCGCCGATAAGGTAGAGGATTTCTTGGATTGGGCCATAGAAATGGGAATAAAGGCCGTGACGGTTTACGTGCTGTCTCTGGAAAACTTGATGAATAGAAGTGAGACTGAGAAGAAGATAGTATATGAATTATTGATTAACAAGTTGATAAAGACCAGGAGCGATCCACGGATACATAACAATAGAGTGAGGATAACGGCAATCGGCAGGTGGAGAAACCTCCCCCAGCGCGTGGTTGATGAAATTTTAAACGCCATGAATTCAACGAGCAATTACGGCGATCACTTCCTTAATTTAGCCATAGCGTACGGCGGTCTTCAGTCCGTTGTCGACATGGTCAATGGCATGCTAGGAGCCAAGGGTGAGATAAGCGATTCGGAACTGTTCAAGTATCTCCCCCCCACATCTTTTCTGCCCCATCCCATGATTGACTTGGTGATAAGGACCGGCGGGGGGGAGTATAGGTTGAGCAACTTCTTTCCGTTGGAGACGGCATACGCGGAGATGTACTTCACCAATAAGTACTGGCCCGACTTTGGTAGAGATGACTTGATCGATGCGCTCAACTTCTACGCCGGTAGGGAAAGGAGATTCGGCCGTTAATATTTGAGGGCATTACGTATTCTCGCTAAGCTTTAAATTCCCAAGCGGAATGCGTTTGGACAGTGATGATTAGGTTTCCGGTTTGATTGGTGATATCTTCACCCCCCCTGACTGAGCAAAATGAACGATAAGCCTTGCCCTTTAGGGCGGGAGAAGGTCAACGAGCCCTTATTTATTGGAAAGGTTTATAAATGGTTGCTGAATATCGCATGTGATTAGGATGGATGCACTGGAATAAAATCTATTAATGAATTGAAAATATTGATATCAATGCTCAAGAAGTACA
>BBBF01000056.1 GCA_001315925.1 Thermocladium modestius JCM 10088
CAGCGCTGCGCATAGTTAAGTCGAAGTGCCCCCCCTCGTGGCCCAACTCCAAGCTATTGATCGTAAGCGCGGCCGGGTTCACCGTGGAGGAGGTGGTCAGGACCGCCAGGGCGGCGTCAGCGATAAAGTGCGTGGACTACGTTGAGCTGAACGTGAGCAGCCCCCCCACCTATAGGGGGGGGCTCTGGCTGGAGGGCGATGGGTTAAGGCGGTTGCTGGGCGAGGCGGAGAGGCTGGACAAGCCCGCGTTAATCAAGGTCCCACTGCTCAGGAACATCGACGCGGAGCGCCGATTGATCTCGGAGCTGGCCGCCTCCGGCCTTGGCTTGACCATAGCCAACACGCTGCCCATTACGGCACCGCTGCCGAGGGGGGGTATGGTGGCCTCAGCGGCGCGCCGATAAATGAATTGGTGGTCTCCCTGATACGCATTGCGCGCAGGTTGGGCATCGAGGATTAATAATAGGGACTGGTGGCTTCCTCGACGGGGCATCGGTTATGGCCGGTCTGAGGGCGGGCGCGGATCTGGTTGGGATAGTGACGGCGTTCGCCATGGAGGGGCCGGCCGCGGTCTATAGGATAACGGCGGAGCTTCGCCGATACGTGGGGAAGCCTAACGTCTCCTCCCCCCCGCCCTAGGAATCCGCTTGCCTCGGTCACTGCTGGTCCTGATAGAGGAATGCCGCCTCGTTTATCAATTCCTCCAAATCCAAGTGGGCGTAGTTCGAGACGACGCTGGCCGCAGTCCGCCTAACCTTATCGGCCATCCATCCACAGTCCAGCTTCGGCTGCTCAGTTCCCAGGGAGACGGTGGCCCCGCTCATCCTTATGGCTCCGCTGCTCCTCAACTCCTCCACCGCGTCTATGAAGTCGGGACTTATGGGTGAACCCCCCTCTAGCTCCAGGAAAACGCCTCGAACCCGCCCAGGTAATCCACGATGAAGCAGAGCACCCCCTAGCTTATCAAGCTGACGGCCTTAAGAAATGACAAAAGGGTCATCACTATGCACTGCCTGATGCTCATTAATTGTAATCGCGGCTCCCATTTTAAAAAGGTATTCACGGGCCATAACGGCTAAACCTAAGGCATGCTCGCCGAATCGCAGTGTGAGGCGATGGTTTCCGCTCCTCGACCGGCTTGCCTCCCTCAACTCCTGAATTACTGGATGCGCGCCCCCCCATCTCCCCCCCGGGCTTCATCGCCGCTCTCCGGACAACAATTAAATACGGCGGGCCGATCGGCGTTTATATGAATCCACTGGATTACAGGCAGTGGCCCACGACGTCTAAGTCCATCTATGGTTCCATCAAGTTAGGCCCTATTCCCCCCCGCCCATCCTCAATATTGATAACGGGAATGGGGGGATCAGGCATAGTCGGCGATGTGTTGAGGGATTACTTGGGGGGCAGGATTCCCATTCACGTGGTGAAGGATCTAACCGTGCCTGATTGGGTGGACGCCAGCACATTGACGATAGCGATCAGCTACTCCGGGAACACGTCGGAGACCATATGCAGCTCGCTGCGCGCCAGGGAGAGGGGGGGGTCTGCCGTGATAGGGGGGGTGACGACTGGGGGGGGAATCATGGCGAGCGAGTTCCGGAGGCTGGGCATTCAGGTGGTTCAGGTGCCCACGGCGACTGCCCCCAGGTTCGCTTTCCGCAGCTGCTGTACGCCGCGCTGTCCATAATAGATGACGCTGTTGGAGTGAATGGAAAGGAGGTGGAGGAGAGCATAGCCGCCCAGGAGGAGGCGTTGAGAGACGTGAGCTTGGCCGAATACGTAGGGGGGGAGCAGCTGCTCGGCGCCGTGCCGTACATATTCATCGATTCCAGAGTCCAAGGCGTTGCCGTCAGGTTCAAGAACGACCTAAACGAGAACGCGAAAACTCCCGCCATAGTGGCTCCAATACCGGAGGCGGATCACAACGACATAGTCACCCTCATGATGAGGCACTCGGTAAAGCATGTACTGATAAAGCTGGCCCCCAACCCCCGTCATGGAGGCAGTGGAGTCCGTCTTCGCCGACTTCTCCGCTGACCCAGTAAAGTTGGAGCTTAAGGGCGATGGATTGCTTGCCAAGGAGCTTTACGGGATAACGCTTCTCGGAATGGCCACTCTCCACATGGCGGAGAAGCTGGGGGGGTGGATCCGGTCAGGACCGACCCCATAGACCTCCTCAAGAAGAGGTTGGGCAGGCTGTGTTGATGGCTGAGGCAGCTGCGGCCTTCATGGTGCTATCGCTGGGGGTAGCCGCGTTCCAGGACATACGCGGCAGGGTAATAAATGATTTGACGTGGTTCATAGCCGCTCCCGGCGTTGCCTTGGTATATGGACCGCCGCGAAATCGCCACCCATAGTTATTTATCTATACGTGCTGGATGCGGCCATAGGGATAGCCTTGGCAGCCATCATATGGGTCACGAAGAGCATGGGAGAGGCCGACGCATAGGGATAGCCCTGATATCCACGTCCACGGTGCCGGCCCTCCCCCCCCAACGCCGCTGTACGCCGCCCTCAACTCTCCAGTGATAGCCTCGCTTATCAACAGCATGCTTCTCACAACTCCATTCATAATATGGAACATCGCTATGAATACAGTGAGGGCTGGGAAGTGCCTTGAGATGAGCGGTGCTTCCGCTCTCAGGCGGCTGGCCTATTTATTATTCCTCACCTGTGAGCGCTCATCAGTTGTGAGGAGAAAGCCGTGGGCCTACTCCCCGGGCAGGCTCAGTCTCAGGATAAGCGATGAGGCGGCCCAGGCATCGGAGGGCAGGGAGTACGTGCTGGTCAGCTACAACATGCCGTACATAGCCTACATGTTCCTCGGCTACGTGATTTACTTATTGATCGGCGACCTAGTGCTTAAATTAATAGTCATTGCATAGCCCTTCGTTCAATCGAGCATAATGAGTGTCGGGCTTAGGTTTTTATCCCGGCCGGAGCCTTAGGCAAGTGCTGCTTGCCCTGCTCTTTGCCTTAAGCTCCCTGATGGTTACCCAAGCAAACGGATCCACGATCTTCGTGGTGGGGGGGCAGGGCTTGGGTTGGGGGGGAGCCGCTGGGGAATGGCTCCTATGTATTGATGAGCGTGAATTCGAGCGGGGGGGCAACGATAGGCTTGCTGACCAACGGCTCGCTCAGAATAATCTACTTCATCCCCCTCCCCCTCCGCGCAGCAGGGCTTGACGGCGCCCTATCTCCCCCCCTCAATGAGTCGAGCAGCGTCTACGCGTTCACAAACGCCTCGTCCGATTTCTACCTAAGGCTATTCACGGTGAATAAGGTGAGCAACGGCGAATTAACAGGCCCGAGCCGCAACGTGACTTACCTGGGTTACCCGCCCTACTCTGTTGATTTTGGAAGCGGCATCAATTGCTCCACCACCTACATATCAATCTCGTTCCCCCCCTCCCCCCCTCCCCCCCCAAGTGATTCCGCTGCCCGTCTACGTTAACGCCGGTCCATCCATAACAAAGGTAACCGGTCGCATTACATTGGTGAGCACAGTTCCCAGCGTGCCGATAGAGGTTCTTGGGCCGGATTACGTGGTGGTGCCGCTTGCCCCCCCGTAAGATCGGCCTTATACTCGGTTCAGGTCTGTTCGCCGGTCAATGCATCGCTTGGCCCCCCCATTAATGACTTGATCCAAGGCCTCAGGTTCAGCGGCAGGTACTCTTACTCTATCTCGGTGCCGTATGCCAACCCAATCACCGGCGTTCCAGCATACCGCACGGGTTGGTGCAGCGATTACGCCATATACGCGGCCCATGCGTTGGAGGAGGAGGGGGGGTTGAGCGCGGAGGTGGCCGTGGGCTACATCATCCAGAACGGGCGGGCGAGTGGGTTGGATTACCATGCTTGGCTGGAGGCGTTTGTTGATGGCGATGGATGGATAGACGCAGAGGTCACGCCGCCCTCCTTGACCGCCGCCGGCGGGGGGGCTGGAGGCGTGGGCGGCGTGTTAATAGGGCTCGTCGTTTCCATCCCGTCCCTGCTGGCCTTGATTGTTGCATTCATGGATCGCGTTGGGTGGCATCGGTGAGCGGTCTTCATGAGTTGCTCGGCATCATTATAGCAATCCTTTTATTCTCCTAGCCGATAGTTTCGGGTTCCTGTGATTAAAGTTTATAAACTGGGTTAAGCATATGGTTGCCGTAGATGTCATTGAATCAACCCAAATCAACGGAGAGGGATATTCCTTCCAAGTCGCTGAGCAGGATAAGGTTTGGGATACTGTCGCCCGACACAATTAGGCGCATGTCGGTTATGGAGATAACGACCTCCGAGACCTACGATGAGGCAGGCAATCCAGTCAAGGGCGGAATAATGGATAAGAGGCTGGGCGTCGCAGAGCCGGAGGCCGTCTGCGATACTTGCGGCAATGATTACAGCAGGTGCCCGGGGGGGCATTTCGGCAGAATAGAGCTGGCCAGGCCCGTCATACATCCTGAATTCGCCAAGCCGATTCACGATCTATTAAGGGCGACGTGCAGAGAGTGCGGCCGCGCATTGTTGACGGACGAGGAGATAAGCAGGTACAGGACTAGGCTGGCCCGGCTTAAGAAGCATTGGCACTTAACTAGGGATAGGGTGATAGCGAAGATAGTGAAGAAAGCCATTAGCAGGGACACTTGCCCCCACTGCGGTGCCAAGCAGTTGAGGATAAGGCTGGAGAGGCCCACGGATTTCTACGAGGAGACGGAGAACCACGTGGAGGTGAAGATGGATCCCGTCAAGATAAGGGAGAGGCTGGAGAAGATACCGGACTCCGACCTGGAGGTGCTTGGGGTGGATCCATCATCGGCCAGGCCGGAGTGGGCTATACTCACCGTAATACCTGTGCCCCCCCGCCCCCCCAGGTTCGTCCATCAATTCAATTGCCAAACGGCCAAATGAGCGTCGACGACTTGACGCATAAGTTGGTGGAGATAGTGAGGACCAACGAGAAGCTGAGGAACGCTATAGAGTCCGGCTCCCCCCCATCAATGATGGTAGACGACGTCTGGAACCTGCTTCAATACCACGTCTCCACCTACTTCAACAATGAATTGCCCGGCCTTCCCCCCCAAGCCAAGCATAGAGGCGGGAGGCCTTTGAAGACACTAGCCCAGAGATTGAAGGGAAAGGAGGGGGGGCGCTTCAGGGGGAAGCTTATCCGGCAAGAGAGTCGACTTCTCCGCTAGGACCGTGATAAGCCCTGATCCCAACATAAGCATAAACGAGGTGGGGGTGCCGATAGATATAGCCAAGGAGTTGACGGTGCCGGAGTACGTCACTGAGTGAACATAGATAAGGTGAGGCAATTAGTGGTGAATGGGCCCGAGATATGGCCCGGCGCGATAGAGATAGTTGGGTCTGACGGCAGGAAGCGGAATCTGAAGTACGTGAGGGATAGGACGGAGGTGGCCAAGTCCATAACCCCCGGCTCCATAGTTTACAGGCATTTGATAGATGGGGGGGATATAGTTCTCTTCAACAGGCAGCCGAGCCTTCACAGGATGTCGATAATGGGCCACATAGCAAGGTGCTGCCCGGCAGGACGTTTAGGCTTCACTTGGCGGTTTGCCCACCCTACAACGCCGACTTCGATGGGGATGAGATGAACCTCCACGTTCCCCCCCAGACCGAGGAGGCCAGGGCGGAGGCTAGGTTATTGATGTTGGTGCAGAACCACATAATAACGCCCAGATACGGCGGGCCTATAATAGGGGGGGCAAGACAGGACTATATAACCAGCGGTTACCTGCTTAGCAGGAAGGATACGTTGATAAACAAGGAGCAGTTGATGTACCTGCTGGCCGCGGCCAACTATGATGGAGAGGTAATGGAGCCCGCCATACTCTACCCAGAGAAGCTTTGGACCGGGAAGCAGGTAATATCAATGCTGCTGCCGAAGGACTTGAATTGGACGCAGCCCACCGCCATGAGGTCTACCTGCAAGGACGCAAATGACTGCCTCACCGATGAATTCATAGTGGTGGTTAACGGCTACATGGCGACCGGCGTTCTTGATAAGAAATCCATCGGAGCGGAGCAGGTCAATTCGCTCTGGCACACCATAGTGAAGAGGTATGGAGGCGACGTGGCCAGGCAATGGCTGGACTCCACGCTTAGGATGATAATGAGATTCGTCGACTTGAGGGGGGGATTCACCATAGGCATGGACTCCCTAGAGCTGGGGGGGAGGAGGCGTTCCGGGAGATAAGGGAGATAGAGAATAAGTATGAGGAGGACGTTAAGGATCTCTTGTCTAAGTTCTATGCCAAGACCCTGGAGGCGGATCCAGGCTACACAGTTGAGGAAACGCTGGAGAATAGAATAACGATACTGTTATCAAAGATAAGGGAGGAGGCGGCCGCCATAATAGATAAATACGTTGATAAGGACTCGGACGCCTACATAATGGCGAAGACCGGGGGGGCCAGGGGAAGCCTGGTAAACCTGACCCAAATGATGGCGCTGCTGGGGCAGCAGACCGTGAGGGGGGAGAGGTTCAAGAGGGGGCTTCCTCAACAGAACGCTTCCTCACTTCGAGCAGGGCGACCTGGGACCAGAGGCGAGGGGCTACGTCAGGTCCAATCTGAGGCTTGGATTAACCCCCCCAATAGAGTACTTCTTCCACGCGGCGAGCGGCAGGGATGGATTGGTGGATACCGCGGTCAGGACGTCGCAGAGCGGCTACGCCCAGCGTAGGTTGATAAATGCGATGCAGGACATGTACGTGTCATATGATGGAACCGTCAGGACATCCTCGGACTTAATAATTCAATTCAAGTATGGAGATGATGCGGTGGATCCATCCAAGAGCGATCACGGTTCCATCAATATAGACGACGTGATACGCAGGGCTCAATCCATCAAGCCAATCAAGGAGGAGGCCGAAAATAAGGAGGGCAAGCAGGAATAACCGTGAATCGCCTCTCTTTTTGACTAATCAATCTTCCTTGTTTTCTTCCTTCCCTGAAAGGGATATTGTTTAAATAGGCAAGGCAAGGGAATTGCTGAGTCTTAATGCCGGATAAGGGATCGCGGCGGGTTGAGGTGAGGAAGGCCCAGTCACTGGGTAAGTCGTCTCTGGGAATTACTATTCCTAAGGCGTGGGCCAGCTCAATAGGGGGGGTTGAGCCTGGGTCGCCGGTTTACTTGGAGTTGAGGGATGATGGGATATTGATAAGATCGATGGGTAGGGAAGCCGTTAGGACCAGCAGCATACACGTGATGTCGTCGTCCACGGTGGATGAGGTGTTGAGGATGGTGATAAGCTCGTATTTGAGGGGGGGCGATGAGTCCATGATTATCAAATTCGATGCTGTGAATCCATCGGTGAAGGAGCATTTGTTCCGGTCCATTAAGGTTAAGCTGGCAGGAGTGGAATTGATAGAGGAATCACCGGCCGAGGCGCACGTTAAGGTGTTATCCCTCCAAACGCAGCTGCCGCTGGGCAAGTTGATGAGCAGGATGTGGCTAACGGTGAGGGGGGGGATGCTTCGTGACTCGCTCGACTTGATAGGGAACAGCGATGGTGAGTTGGCTGAGGACGTGACTGCCCGCGATGATGAGGTGGACAAGACTTACTTATTGATCCATAGATTGATAAACATGGCGATAGCCGGGACAATCCAGCTTAAGTCCGTATCCCTTGAAAATAGAATGGAACTCACACCCTATTTGCTGGTCGCCAAGTCGGTTGAGAGGAGCGGGGATCACGCGTGGAGAATAGCGCAGTGGGCGCCCAACCTAGTCTTGGCTGGACCAGCCATTGGCGCCATAAAGGAGCTGGGATTTAAGGTGCTGGAGCTAAGCAATGCCGCCCTCAACGCCTTCATAGGTAAGGACACGGAAATAGCGATGAAGATATTAAACCAAAGAAACGTGCTGCTTAACGAGAGGATGGAGGCCATGACATCCATGCACGACGTGCCCGCCGACTCCCGCGGATTCGCGTTATTAGTCATAGAGTCGCTTGGAAGAATAGCCGCGTATGCGTTTGATATTGCCGAGACCACCCTGGACGGCTATTCATGACAAAATCGACAAGCCTCGCCTTTTGAGGTGGGGGGGTTAGGTTTTAAGCTACTGCCCGCTACCTCTGTAGTATGCCCGTCACTGAGCCGATTAGGGTTAGTAGAGGTTAAGGAGGAGTTGAGGGGGGGGTTGAAGGTTCATCCTAGGGAGACTTATGATGATGTGATTAGGAGGTTGATTGAGGTATATAGGAAATGCCAACAATGAAGAGAACTAACGTGGTTAAGCTCATCGCGGACAGGAACACCCACGAGAAGCTAAAGGAACTGGCTATAGCAACAGCCAAGTGTTGGAACGAGGTGAACTGGTTAAGAATGTGACAGTACAAGGAA
>BBBF01000057.1 GCA_001315925.1 Thermocladium modestius JCM 10088
GGGTGTTGGGAGCGGGACGCCGTCTTGATGCCCATGGAGATGTACGGAACCACTCTCGGCTTGGCCCGGGAGCTGGGGAAGTTCGGCGTTGAGTTGAGGACGGCGTTTCCCGACACGCGATCCATCCTGGACGCCATTGATGGCAGGGTGAAGCTCGTGATGATTGAGTCAATAACGAACCCCCCCACGCTTAGGGTGCTGGATGTTGAGGAGATAGCCAAGGCGGCCCACGAGGTCGGGGCGATCGTCGTGGTGGATAATACCATAGCCACGCCCGTCCTGCTCAACCCGCTGGAGCTGGGCGCGACTTAGTGGTGCACAGCGCTACCAAGTACTTGTCGGGCCATAACGACGTGGTGGCGGGGGCCGTGATCGGGGATCGCGAGCGAATCGTGGATCTATGGCACTGGCGCCGGAGGCTCGGCTCCATTCTCCAACCCATGGAGGCGTTCCTGGTCATGAGGGGATTGAAGACGCTGGAGCTGAGGGTTCGGCGGCAATGTGAGTCGGCGATGGCAGTGGCGCAGTTCCTCAGGGATCACTCCAAGGTAGCCGCAGTCTACTACCCTGGATTGAACGGTGGAAGGGAGGCGTCCAGGTTGAGGGGGGGCGGGTTCGGCGGCATAGTCTCTTTCAAGGTGAGGGAGGCAGGGCGGAGGTGGAGCGGTTCCTCAAGTCCCTCAAGATAATAAGGCCCACGCCAAGCTTCGGGGGGGGCCCGGAGTCCCTCATCACGTACCCCCCCATAGTAAGCGCGTCGTCAGCCATACCGGAGGA
This sequence comes from Thermocladium modestius JCM 10088, assembly GCA_001315925.1. Classification (GTDB taxonomy): domain Archaea; phylum Thermoproteota; class Thermoprotei; order Thermoproteales; family Thermocladiaceae; genus Thermocladium; species Thermocladium modestius. Next base: position 778 of record BBBF01000057.1, read on the forward strand.
TCACCGCGCGTTGCTGGGGGGGATAGACGACTCCCTCCTCCGTCTCTCCGTGGGGGGGCTTGAGGACGTGGAGGACATAATAGGGGGGGATCTGGACAGGGCCCTCTCAGCCGTGTAGAGATTCCATTTGCTTATCGTGGTCTCCCGGTCTCTATCTCCAGCACCGCCTTTCCCCCATACAGCTGCGTCGGGGGGGTCCAGATGCACACGCCCGTGGGTTTCTTATTATTTAGCAGCGTCACCGTGCCTTGCAGGCAGCCATAGGCCGTTATGTTGAATGGTTGATTGGTGGAGGTTATTAGCAGCATCTCGGGTTGCCTGCTCCTAACTGTCGTGGTGGACGTGGATATGATTATGGACACGTTAACCGCCAGGACCTCGCCGCTGCCCTTCGGCGGGGGGGAGGAGCCGCATTGGGCCGGCACCCCCTTATTATAGATGATTGAGTCAGTTGCTTTATTTACCTCCACGCAGAACAACGTGATGTTGAAGTTGACGGCGGCCCCCCTGAGCGGTATAGATGATGAGGCGAGCAGTATTGTGTAATTGAAATCGCTCACCACGTTGGGTATCGACGCAACCGACAGCCCCTCGGTGACTTGGTAAACAATCGTGTTTCCTATGATGGACTCCACGTATCCCCTCAACTGGAGGAATTGCGAATTAACGTAGGCGGCGATCTCGTAGGCGAATATGGACACTAGGACCACGATGGCCACGGTGGTTATTATGAATGCAACGGTATCCATCCGATCACCTCATTGTAACCGTGTAGTTGGAGTAAACAACGTAAAGCGATCCAAAGGATGTCACCTTATATTCGGCCGTCTCGGAGCGCACGTGGCCTTCAATGGGTAGGATCCCTTGCCCAGCAACACCACGCTTGTGTCGGTCACGTTGATGGACATGATTGTCCTCCCGCTTCCGCCTCCCATCGACGATGCCATGTATATGTATACATAATTAGTATTATTCCCAATTATTATGGGACGGGGGGGATAAAGGGCCAAGTACGTTCCATAAGTCTCCCCCCCACCCAGCGTGTCCTCGCCGTACTGAATTACCTGGAACATGACTGATGAGGGCGAGGTCGATACGGGTTCCCCCCATCGCCCCCCGCAGTACTTGAACGAAGCCGCTAGGCATGGAATAGTAATTGGGGGGGCGTCCCGTATATCACGGCTCCATCCTTGAATACAAGCCCGCTTAGGTTGTACACGCAGTAATTCGGGAGCCAATTCATTACTCCATATGGAGTCGACGGGATATAGTACACCCTGTCTATCCCTGTGTGGAAAGCTATGGTATCCATATCATCGGCCACGTTTATTAGGAATGACTCGGCCAGCGAAATGCCGGAGGACGATGCGGAATTGCTGAAGTAATAAGTGGCCACGTAGAGCATAACCCCTATTAAGGCCAACACAACCGCCATTATTATAACTACGGAAATGCTCTCGCTGATGCCCCTCCTATTATTGATCATCACTTATTGACCACCTCCGCTACAATAACTACTTTCACTATAATCATAATATCCGTTGGCGTTGGCACTATAGCACCAGATCCATACGTTTACATTTTCCATAGTTAATGGTATAAAATAGTTGTAATAATTATCATATACCGTATAAGTTTGGTTAGCTACTGTGAACGGTAGTGACTCATGCGTTGAGGAAGGTTCGTAGTAAAATACTTGCGTGCCAATCAGTTGCTTGTTAGCTATATAACTTGGTATTATGGTGACGTATTTAAGCATTGTGTATCCTACCGGTATATATACCATTTCGGTTTTACTGGCCACTGTTGGAAAGATCTTGCTGGGCGTATTGATGCTGGCGACTTGCGAGATTGTAGCATATCCGTCATATAATGTGGAGTCCAATCCATTATAGAACAATAATATGGTTGGTATGGTTCCCCCCCAATTGCCAACGTATACGTAATAAAATAAGGCTCCATTATTTGAGAAGACATTCATGTAAGGTACCATGGCATATGCAGATGCTGGCATGGGCGACGTAAATAGTGATAGTCCATTTAGCGTGGAATTGATAATGTATTGAGTCACTGGATATCCGCTTGGATATGGAAGTGATACATTAAATATTAATGAGGTGGATGTAACATTACAAACAACCAGACTATTTCCTTCCAGTGGTTGGCTTGTCTCTTGTTTGCTTGGATTGAACGAATCGAGACTAAGGATTACCCCCCCCAAAGCCGGGGGGGCACCATCCCATGACTCCTGCAATAAGACCCATTTTGGATAATAATATCTATTGATCAACTTAACGGATACCTCGGAAACCACTGCATTGCTACCAACCACCAATGCCCATGAACCAACTCCTTGCTCGGCTCCATACTCATAACCCACACCAAATAAACTACTTATTTTAACCCATGCAGGGACGGCTATTCTACTATTATATTTATATAATACTTGTTTATTGATAGTATTAATAACTATAAAAGTTACAGTTGGCTGTTTACCAAACGATACATCGACGGTCATATTTACTGTTAGCGGATTATTAGAGCTCGTAGTATACATATAATTAAAACAATAGCCAGCCCCCCCATCATAATTACTATTGCATTGTTGAGTTCCCACCACCGGGTATTCTTGGAATATTTCTATTCCACCCACTCCTCCCTTGTTAATGGTCATTATAGCGCTTATGTTAAAACCATAATTTGATGAAATGTTATCCAGCGGCATCAAGTACATCAATCCGCTTAATCCATTGCTCCCAAGCCACCATCCGCTGCTATTATGTGATATTTCGCCGTAGTTGTCCGATGCTAATGCCCACCACTTCGTGTTTGGTGATTTTTCGAAATTGAATATAGTTCTATTTACGGCTTGGATCACGTAGTAGCTGGGGGTTCCGGGGCAGGTATAGCTGCTTGGCTGCACCTCGTTCACGGTGAAATTCATTGTCGTCTTCACCTTAACGTTGTTAAGCCCTATTAGCGGGAAGCTTGTCTCGTTCTCCGCTATCCCGTATATGCTGGCGTTGTTCAGCGCTATTATGGTGTTGAACATGGAGAGGGCTCCGTACACGTTTGTTATGTTGAAGTCGAGCCTGCCCCACGTCGGGTTTGGATCCATTCCCAGCGGCGTATAGTACTGAGATAGGTAGTATTTGTACTGGGCAAGTAGTGCTTCTTTGTACGATGATGGAACTATGGCGCCGCTCCCCCCCGTCAATATGGGCTGGTTCAAGGCAGCTCCATACTGTATGCTGAACTCGTCGTAGCTGCGGAGTATGTTGCCGATAAGATACTGAAGCGTGCTCGTCATTGATGAAACCACCATGTACGGGTTTTGCTTGTACACCTCATAAATGGATCTCTGAGACACGTAGAGCGGGCTCATCGCGAAGACCTTGTACAGGTAGAGAAGGGTAACTAAGGCAACGGCGACTATCAGCACTATCAGTATGAGCATCTGACCCCCCTCCTGCCCTCGGCCCTGGCGTTTCTTGGCTTCACAACCCATCACCCAATAGATCCTATTGACAGGCCCAGTATATAAATGGACCCATTGCTTAACTCCATCAATGCGTAATCCGACGCCGTTGGCACCATGAATGAAACGGGATACCTGTACTGATACCTAATGGGAACCACGGAGCCATACCCATAATTCACTGAGTACGGAATCGCTATGGTAGCTGATGAATTGAAATAAAGAGGAACCCACCACAAATCATATATCGTGAACGTATCATTATACAAAATATAATTGCTTGGATTAATTCCCTCAATGTATATAGTCACTGGAATGCTAGTTGGACACGAAGCGAGTTGTCTCTTCCCGGCCGCCCAACCGGTCGACTGAAGCTGGCCAGTATAATAATTAAGCACGTACGCATAATCACTCACGGTCAAGTAATTAACACCTTCTGTTGTGCAATTAAGTAACGCCTTATATGCCATTTTATACGAGAGCAATGGAGGATATACGCTTAACCCGGAGGTACCGGTTTCCTGCAATGTGCCGCTCAACGCATTTTGGCCGCTTGAGTGGACATGTAACATCATATCAAAATAATATCCATTATTATTTATCTTGTATTCTATGGTGGATGAATAATTTATTGCAACGCTATAAGTCGACTGGATATAATATGTGGCGAACCCGCTTGTCAATTGAGGCAAATCAGCAGTAAACGATACCTCAACTCCTCCTCCTGTATTTCCCGGTATCAAAACTTGCAATCCAGTGCCAGTTGCATAACTAGCCCCCCCATTACTGGGGGGTAATGCTTACTCCGTCGTCATTTGTGAAGTTTGTGTAGAATGGAAATATTTCGGAGGGATCCATGTCATACTTGCCATATGGAAGGCCTAGTGTTGCACCGTAGAATGCGCTTATGCCGCCCACGGAGTACCCCCCCGTACAAGTATCATTATAATTATAGGGCACGTTGCATAGGCTACCGTTGGGGGGGTAAATCGGTTTGCCCCCGGGACCGATCGTCATATATATGACCTGCTCTTTATGGGCTGGAATGCTCAGCCAAATCCTAGCATCCCCCGGATTCATTGTCGAGGTACTCGAGCCACCAAGCGATGGGGGGGATCCACTCATTTTGATCCTTGATATAGAAGCCCACGTTGGACAGCGGCAATGTCAGGTTTATCTTATTGGCTCCGGCCAGCGCGGAGTTTATGAACTTAACGTTTAGGTCTATGGGTATGGTTATGGGGGGGACACGGGCGGCGTGGACGGCAAGTACACCGTTATTGGTATCATGCCGTTGCTCGTCCCCCCCACGGAAGTGGATAGCGGCTCTATTATCAATCTCCAATTATACTGCGGCGGAACTATGTTATTGATCAATTCATAGACGCGACTCCAATTCCCGCTCTGCACCGCCCCCCTAGGAAGCTTGGGTTAACTGCCAATCCATTCACTATCTGAGTCACGTATAGTTGGGATGCGCCGCTCTGGGGTATGGTGGTCGGCGTCTCCGGGAACCTTGACATGAGGGGGGGGAGCAGGGAGACCAACATGACCAGTATGCCCAATGCAATCATAGCCTCAATCAAGCGGGCCTGACCCTTAGCCTGCAAGGAAATCACCATCATAGTAAAGGACGATCTTTGCCGTATAAGTTGAATCCCCCCCTATCTGCACCAAAGAGGACGCGGTGCCCGTGGGTGCATTACTAACGCTCTTTCCAAACACTATCTCCCTATTTGACAGGTAATACTGGGGAGAGATGCCATACGGTATCAACAAGATCTCATGAAGAGGCACAGAACCGGATTGTCCATTGCTGTTCCTATATACGCTCACCACCAAAAACAACGGAGTGGTGGGCAGCGACCAATAGCAAGCCGAGTATTTTTGCCCTCCATTTCCATGACTTGATTGAAGGCTTTGGAGGACAGTACATGGGATTGGATAGCTCTTACTTCCTTTTCCTGGATTTAGCGTGAAGTTTATGCTGTTGAAGGTGTATCCATATATTGATTTGTACACTGCCGCTATCCTTAACCCAAGCGCGGATTGCCCTGGGTTGCTTATCTCGCCTGAGTTAAGTAAGCAGTTAGTCAATAGATGTGGGTCGATGAATGTTATGTTGTTGTAGGATGACGTGAATGGCAGTATCATTGCCATCAGCAATGGAGCTTGGGCGGCGGTGGTGTAATACCCATGATCCCCCCCGTATCCATCTAGGGACGCGAATGCATCGAAGTAATAGAAGTTGTTCGAGCTATAGGGCGCGTTTATGGTGATCTTCGCGTAGCCGCTGGCGTTGGTTGACGCCGCTGCATCGCCTTGAATCACTTCGTTTATTCCGTTGCCTGACGTCGTCGCTATTAAGTACTGCAGCGACACAGTAGCATTGATCACCGCGGAGTCCGACCCGCTTTCTCCGAACCTCGTGACCTCAACGATAACCACTGTGCTGGAGCTGTTTCCCCCCCTTGGCGGCAGCACGGTCACATTGAACAGCGGCTCTATGGTCAACATGAAGTCATACCCATTGAGGCCCAACAGGTTTTTACCTCCTCGTAGGATACTATCCATTTGCTTCCTCCCGGCACCAGGAGAAAGTTATCCAACTGCAGCGTATTTATTCCTGATTCGTTAAGGTATGTTTCAAAGCCATTGCTAACGGTCTTATTCAGGCTACAATATGCTCCGTTTCCATATCCATTTGAGTAGCCCCAATATATTAGGTTAATCACCTTAAATGGATCCAACACGTAGGGTTCTCCCGGTTCCGCCAACCCGAACGCGGATAGTGATGATGCGTTGAGGCCCCAATTAATCGGGTAACCTGGCGTGGTCAGTATCTCTTGCAGCACTTCCTGCGCGGTTTCCTCTAGTTGAAATGTATTCACCTGTGTGCCAGTCACGTGTGAGTACTGGGGAATGATCTCCAAGAGAGCGTAGACTCCCACCAGTATCACTGCTATAGCAACGGCCGTCTCTATTGCGGTAGTTTGCCCTTTATGCCTAACCATGTGCTTAAGTAATTATCAGAAATATAAATATTATTCCCTACCATTCAAAGAACGGCAATGTTAACTATGGATCTTCATATGAATGCTTCCCCATTTATTCCATTCTTCTCCATATCTTATTAACAGCATCATTGTTGCTTCTTAGGTTTAGGAAGCGTTGAGCAGTCGATAATATTTTTTAATATGTTATTATTCAAAGGTAATTAAATGGATCTGCTCTACTTGATGTTGGCCATATTCACCGTGAGTTTCCTCGCCAATGCCACGCCGTTCACGGGCGTGTCCTACACGCTCATAGCCACCACGCTCCTCATAAGGTTCGATGCGTCGCCCCCCCCAATGGTGGCCCTTGCCATAGTGGCGAGCGGCGTTGGGGCCGCGGTGTCTAAGAACGTCATGTACGGGGCCGGGGCGGCCATGGAGAGGTGGCTGGGGGGGAGGAACAGGAACGTGGGCCTGCTGAGGCGGTTCTCCGGCTCGCGTTACTTCTACTTGGCCTTGGTGATACTGGCCATACTCCCCGGCTTCCCCGTGGAGGACTACATGTACTTCGGCAGCGGAGCCGCGCGCGTCCCCCTCCTCAAGCTCAACGCCTACATGCTGGCGGCTAAGCTGATCAAGAGCGCGGTGGAGATACCGGTGGAGTTGATGGGGGGGATAGGCCTGGTGTCGGATTACCTATCCTTCCTCGGCCTGACGCCGTTCGACTTGGGCATTATAAGCAGCGTCGCCTTCGTGCTGCTGGGCCTGGTCATCTTCAAGCTGGACTGGGAATCCCTTCTGAGGAGGCTCGGCCTGCTCCGCGGGCCCTAGCGACCACATACCCCCCCGGCGGCCACCTTGACCCCCCCATGGGGCCCAGCAGGTTGGAGAACCACCTCTCCACGTCCCCCCCCGACTCGCAGTACCTCCTCCTCAACTCCCCCCCCTCCCCCCCCTCAACACGGCCTCCAGCTCATCTATGCTCCTAGCCGCCCCCC
>BBBF01000058.1 GCA_001315925.1 Thermocladium modestius JCM 10088
CCCCGCTGGCGGCGAACGCGGCCGCGCCACCGCGAGGGAGACGGCGGCGAATACCCAGATGTTGCTGGGGGGGCGTATCGCCGCGCCGGCGAATATCGCCAGCGAGGCCAGGTATGGGTACGCCGCCCTCCCCACGCTTCCAAACGCTCCGTTTATGCCTAGAGCGGCCCCCGCGTTGCCTCCGTAGGCCTCGGATAGCACGGCCGCGCCGGTGGGGGGGTGGTAGAAGGTGCTGGAGATGCCCATCAACACCACGGATAGGTAGATGGTGGGGGGGAGGAAGTAGGGGGGGCCCGCAGCGAAGGAGGCGGCGAGCGTTGCGAGGCCTGTGGTCCACAGCATCATGCCCAGCGCCATGCTCCTCATCGCGCCGCCGAGCGCTCTTATCGTTATGGGGGGGACCAGCGGGCTCGCCAGCGCCCCCAGCAGCCCCCATTAGGGAGTACATTACGCCGAGCTGTATGGGGGAGACTTGGTAGGGGGGCTTGCTTATTATTGGGAATATGAGGTAGGGAAGTATGGCCATGTTGCCGTCGTTTATGAAGTGGCCCAGCGACGTGAGCGCCAGCTTCCTGGCATTATTCATGGCCGGGCCCAGTCTTCTTGTTTTAAAAACTTAACTCGTTAATTTTTCGGGAGGAGATTATGATGGGCCTGCCCATGGGTACCCCCCCAACAGCCTCACGAAGGGCTTGCACTTCACCCTGAGCAGGAAGAGAGCGTTCCCCCCCAGCTTCATGCCGGACTCCATGTACGCCTCAAGATTGCCCACCCCCCCCTTGGAGATCACCAGCTCGCTGCCCACCAAGGCCTCCCTGACCCCCCCATCGCTGAGGAAAGCCGGCAGCCTCCCCCCCCGTCTCCAGCACCTCCACTCCAGGCACCTTCCCCCCCCTAACGTAGCTCGCCACGACGTCGGTCTCGTAGGGCAGGCTCCTGCTGATCACAGTGACCCTGGACGACTTGGACAGCGCCCTTATGAGCGCTGCGTCCACGGCGAACTCCCCCCCCGCGTTATCCGTCACGTAGGCTATGCTGCGGGCCCTCGGCACGGCCTCCAAGTCCCGCGGCTCCACGCCTAGGAGCAGCGGCTCCTCCCCCCCAGCCTCTCAATCATCCCCCCCCTAACGTCGAAGGCGTAGTCCTTCATGGGGGCGTCCACCGAGTTCGCCGCAGCGGCCATCTTGATGAGCTGGGGGGGCAGGGATGGGTTCGCCTCAGCGATGGCCCTCTCCATTGCCTCCTCCACCTCCGCCTTCAACTTGCTGTACGGATCCCCCCCAGAGCCAAGCAGCTTGGTCTCCTCCTCGAAAGTGGCGGCGAAGAGCCTGGACCTGCCCATGCCGTAGTTCTCCTGAACCGCCCTTATAATTGCGGTTATGTGGGCCGGCTCATTGTCGCCGAACTTCCTAAGCTCCATCAACCTAGAGGAGAGCGCGCATAGGGCGCACTCGTGGCGATCCAAGTACCACACGCCGCGCCCTTCCCCCCCGGTTGAATTATAAAGATTATTGGCGCACTGACCCCCCCGGGCTACCGTGCCCCCCCTCGACGCTGCTTCGAGGAAAGAGATTAATACGGGGGAGGCCCGGCTTGCGCGTGGATAGCAAGGACGTGAAGTACGTTAAGGCGGAGCTGGATGACTTGCTTGCCAGCAATGAGGACGCCATAATGCTCATAGGAAGCGATGAGTGGGGAAGCAACGTGCTGCCCATCTGGATAGGGATAATGGAGGCGTTCAGCATAAAGAAGGCGCTGGGCCAGGCCCAGTTCCCCAGGCCGTTGACGCAGGACTTGGTGGTGGAGGTGATAGAGGCGTTGAGCGGCTCGGTGGAGAGGATAACCATAGACGCGCTGCTTGGGCACACCTACACGGCCACGATCTACCTGAGGGACAGGAACGGCAAGGTGCACTACATAGACGCGAGGCCAAGCGACGCGGTGGCGATAGCGGTGAGGGCCGACGCCCCAATATACGTCGCCTCCCACCTGTACCAATACACCAAGCCCAAGGACGCCATAATCGCCGAGATGGATGCATCCAACATCGACCTGGACATGGAGTGATCAAAACAGCGAGTTCGCGGCGTCGTACAACTCCTTGAATTTGCTTGAGGGAGGAATCACCTCCTTTTCGATTTTAATATTGAATTCCTTAGCTATTTGATTCTCGTAACTAGATAAGTTCTGGGTATAAGGATCAGGATCATCCTCAAAAAATATAACGGCTTCCTTAACCTTGACTTTGACGATTTGCATTGAGGATGATATTTGCTTGAGCGATTTGGATATATTTTTCTGATTAGCCTTGCCCCCCCTCTTTATCTCCACCAAGTATTTGTTGTTGCTTTTATCAATGCATAACGCGTCGACTGATTTATCCATTTTTATTATTTCATCTAATTTTATGCAGCAGTAATGATCGTTGGTGCAGCATAGCCTAGACATGCATGACATGGTTTAATCGCCGAGGGTTTCCTCGATGAATTTCCTCTCGTGCGGCGCCACTGTTTTCAGCTGTGCTATGGTGCCATCCTCATTTATGTTAACCTCCCTCAACTCGCCATTGTATATCTCGTATATCTTTAGTTCTCTCTTGAGTAGGTGGGCCATGGCCATTGCAATCCACTCGCTGTGGGTGGTTATTAGCAGTCTCTTGCTTAGTTTGGCTAGGTAGTTGGCGATCTGCAGTTGCATATCGATGTGAAGATTTATCTCGGGTTCCTCTACTATCATGGAATCGATGGCTGGATTCTTGGACACGGCATCTATAACCGCTGCTTGATAGACCCCCCCTGTCGATATCATTGCTGGGCTCACTTCCCTACCCATCAAATATGCCTTGAGCATAGTGGCTGATGAATAATTGATCTCTATTTGAAGATCCCTTATGTTCTCTCCCTGTATTGCTTCCACCTTATACTTGATTGGCATTATGTATCTAAGATAATCCAATGCCAGTGGCTTCAATACCCTCGGAGCTCTGGGAGGCACGAATAAATCCGATATAGTTGGCAATAGGCTTCCCATGGCAACCCTCTCCGTGCTTATGAAGGCCGTGTTCCTCCACCCCCCCTCCGGCGCGTTCACGGCGTTGGATACGGCGATGGCCGCGATTAACCCACCCAAGCAGTTCGTATCCCTTCCAACCGCCACAATCTTTCCATTTGTATATGATGACGTACAGCCAGGCATATCTTTCACCTTTATGAATTCCAACGGAATGAGTACCTTTAACGATTTATTGTCCACAGTCATAGATACATGGTCGCCATCAAGATAGAGCGAGACCCCCCCATTCAACTTAATTCTGCCAGCGCCATTCCCAAACCTTATTAATTCCCCCCCAACACTATTCACACCGAATACCGACGCAATGTAATTACGCAAGCTCTCCTCTATTGCCTGTTTATTATCATTAATTAATTTGGCGGCATCTATTTCTAAGTCCATGCGTATCTCTCCCTTCTCCTCCAACCGTCTAATCTCGTCGGTCAATTCGCTGCCTAATTTCATGGTGGGCGCAATCACTGCCCTGCCCAGGGTCAGCATTATATAAAACGCGGTGGACAAGATAGTCTTGCCCGAGGAGTTACTCCCCCCCACTATAACTACCTTGTCGCCGAACTCGATAACGGCATTACCTATGGGGCCTATGTTCTCAACGGCAAATAAATTCACAATCAAGATATGCATCAAAGTTTAAAATCTTTTCCTGCGTTGGAATCCAGTGAAGCGGTTTATCGACCGAAATGAGCCATGTGTTGCCACGTTGATGGAGAGGCAATGATTATTTCGCTGGAAATAGGCGATGAATTGCAGGAAGGGCAATTCCTCCTTAAATTAATCAGAGGGGGGGCTCGAAGTACTCAATGTCGTTTATGCTGCCCCCCCGCCTCTCCGCCCTCCACTTGGCTTAACCTTCATCCCAATGCTCGGCCTCTCCGCTTTCAGGTAGTGAAGCAACCCGCCCGACACGCCTGGGAACTCTATGAATGCTAGGACGACGGGTTCCCTCAGCGAGTTGCCGTTGAAGTCCTCCCTAATCACGGCGAACGTCTTGACTATCCCCCCCATGGCTCTATCTCCACGGTCTCAGTCACCTGCTGGAAATCGACCGGGCAGAAGCCCTTGGGCGGGATGTGGATTGCGCCGCACTTGCCGCACCTGCCCGCCACTAGCTTGCCGTTCCTGAGCCCCCCCTCCAGGAACTTCGTGCCGATGGGGGGCCCGCCGTGTACTCGTACTCCTCTATCTCCATTACCTCGCGGAAGTACTTCGTGTCGCTCATGGAATCACCTCGAAGCACTCGATGTCCCTTACCGAGCCCGTCCTCTCGCTTCTCCACCGCGCCTTAACCCTCCTCCCGAACACCCTGCGGCTCTTCACGTCGTCCTCCGTCGCCCCGCATATGTAGTGCATAATGCCTGGGTAGAACGTCTCGTCCACGGCGTAATCCTCGAGTCCCTGGGGGGGGAGGTCGAGCCTTATCACGCCCACCACGAGGGGGGGCTTCTCCATCTTCTCCCTGGTGGTCGATATGTAGGTGAGGACGGCCGTCTGGACGGTCCCCCTCATCCCTAACGTAGACCCACTCGTTCAACTCGCGGAAGCAGTGGCTGCAGTATATCCTGGGCGGCACGTACACCCTGCGGCAGTGGGGGGGCACACGGTCCCTATTATCCTCCCGTTCCTCAACTCCTCCAGGAACCTGCCCAGGGCGATGCCCGTGGTGTACCTGTACTTGGCGTTGGGCCTCGCCGACTCCTTCACGACCGCCTCGAAGTCCCTCTCGGACAGGGAAGTGCCTAGGTACTTACCCATAGCCCATCACCTCACGTGTTCCTCATCACCACCACCGTGCCCGCCTGCATTAAGTCCCCCCCACGCCTGGGCGAGCCCCCGTGTATACCGGCTTCTTTACTTGCCTCTTACCGGCCTTACCGGAGAGTTGGTAATATATCTCCGCCACCTTCATGAGGCCGGCCGCGGCTATTGGGTTCCCCCCCACCCCCCCCAGGAGCCCGCCGGATGGGTTTACGGGCAGGTCCCCCCCCATCCCTCTGAGTGACCCCCCCTCCCTGGTGAGCCTTGGCGCCTCGCCCCCCCTCCCCCCCGCCAGGCCCAGCCCCCCCTCCATGTGGTGCAGCTCCTTGTAGTCGAATGGATCGTACACCTCCGCCACGTCTATCTCCCTCCTCGGGTTGTTCACCCCCCCGCCATCTTGTACGCCATCTCCCCCCCAGCCCTCCTCACGTAGGCGGGGAACGCCAGCTCCCTGTTGGTCCAGTGAGTCGTGTCCAGCGTGAAGCCGACGCCGTCTATCCAGACCGGGTTATCCGTGACGCGCCTCGCCACCTTCTCGCTCGCCAACACCAACGCGGCCGCGCCGTCGCTCACTGGGCTTATATCGAGCTGCTGCACTGGCCACACAAGCGTCTCGCTGCTCAGCACCTTCTCCACGGTTATGTCGGGGGGGTCAGGCAATTGGGCGGCGGGGGGGTGATCCACGGCGTTCCTCTTGTTCTTGACGGAGACGAGGGCTATGTCCTCCTTCTTCACGCCGTACTTATTCATGTATCTGTGCATCTCCATGGCGAATATCCAGATGAGGTTGGGGGGGTCGAGGGGGGGCTTCTCCACTATGGGGGGGTCCCATATGTAGCGGAACACGTACTGCGGGTGGGGCCTCGCCGCGCTGCTCATCTTCTCCTCCGCCACGACGAGGACCGTGTCGAACAACCCGCTGGCCACGTGCCACCACCCAGCTATGGGGGGGGTGAAGACGCCGGTGGCGCCGCCCACGTACACCCTCATGGTTGGCTTATCGATGCCCCCCCCGCCCCCCCCTCGCTCAAGTACTCCCCCCCCTTCAGGTGAACCCCCCCGTCGAAGGCATCGGGCGCCGAGCCGATCACGACGGCATCCACGTCCCTCAACGTCAACCCAGCGTCGTCCAGGGCCTGCCTCGCGGCCGCCCACGCCAACTCCTTGGGCGTGTCCAGCATCCTGCGCCTGAAGAGTGTGAGGCCGGCGCCGACAACCGCGACCCTCTGCTTCAACTCTATATTCATCTTCATCCCCCCATCACCTCCCCCCCAGCACCACCGCGGCGCTCGTCGTGGTGGGCACGCCCCCCCTCCACCCGTGGACGAGGGCCGTCTCGCCGTCAGGCCCATGCATCCCCCCCCTCAACGCCTCCACGGCGTATAACAGCCTGGCAAGGCCGTGGGCCTCGAACGGCACGCCCTCCCCCCCAGGCGCCGCCGCTGGCGTTGACGGGGAGCCTCCCCCCCCGGGCTCGAACGCGCCCTCCCTCAGCATCTTCACGGCCTCGCCCCCCCTCCCCCCCGCCAGGCCGAGGGCTTCAATGAATTGAAGCTCCTTGAAGGAGTACCTATTATCCACCTCCGCGAACTGAATGGCCTTTCCCGGATCATCTATCCCGGCCATCCTGTAAGCCATGCGGGCCGCCTCCGCGGCGTGCCTGGGGGGGTACTCCATGTCGTGCAGCTCCCACTGCGATGTCTCCGTTGACCACCCAACCCCCCCTCACCCACACCGGGGAGTCCGTGAGCCTCCGCGCCTCCTCCTCGCTGGCCAGCACGACCACCACGGCGGCGTCCACCAGCGGGGGGGCCACGTCGAGCCTCCTAAGCGGGTCCAGGACCTTCCCGGCGGCCAGGTAATCATCCACCCCACGTTCATTGCGAACGATGCCCTTGGATTCCTCATGGCGTTCCTCTTCGCCCTCACCACCACGGCCGCTAAGTCCTCCTCCGTGGCGCCGGTCCTATGCATGTAGAGCCTCGCCTCCAGGGCGGCCAGGGCGTGGGGGGGGTTCTCAAGCCGTAGGGGGGGGCCATGGTTATGGGGGGGTCCATGGCCATATTAACTATGTCCCCGAGAGTCTCCACGTCGCTGGGCTTGGCGTGGGACTCAACCACCACAACGTCGAACTGGCCGCTCCTTATCATCATGAACGCCGACGCCAGTCCCTGCAATCCATCCCCGGCCACCGTGTAGACGGGTCTCATGGCTCCCCCCCCAATTGATCCGGGGGGGCGAACTCGTCGGATATTGAGATCCCCTCCCAGAAATCCTCCTGGCAGCTCACGAATGCATCGACGTCCCGTCGAGGATCCAGTCCCCCCGCGTCCACGTACGCTCTATTTGCGGCTTTATACACCATTTCCCTAAAGGAGTGAGCGGGCGTCTCGGGCTGGAAGCCGAACCAACCCACGCCCACAATACCTACTCTAGGCATAACCTCCTGCATCCATATTTATTTTAAAGCATTTCGTATCATTAATAATTCTACCGTTGATGTAAGACAAATAATAATGATTAATTAGACAAATACGTTGACTGAAAAATAAGTCTGTGATCACTGTAGAAATATTTATATATGCGTTACCAATAATTGGACACGCAGTTCATAACCATGAAAAAACCAACTCCCCCCCTCAAGACATTACAGATAAAACGTGAATGCATGGAAAGCCGCATCCCTTAGGCTGGAGCCGGCATAGCCGCGACAATCGTTGACGCCATGGGGTGGTTACCTGGATTCACCGCCCTACGCGCCCCCCCGGAAACAGCGTGAGCGGGTTCATAGCCGCGTGGTTGAGTCGAGGACTCCCTCCCCCCCTCATTATCTTTTCGTCGCCGGCTTCAATCCCCCCCGTGATCCACCCGCCGTCCACTTGACCCGCGTCCCGGTGCTCGGCATGGTTTTTTCGTATCTATTTTATCAGGTATCCTTATATAGTTTAATTGAACGGGTAATCCATGCGGAGAACCATTAAGGTGAGGCTGACCCCTCAGGAGTTCGCCGCGCTGGTGGCTAGGTGCGGCGAGATGGGCGTCCCGGACCTGGATGAATGCGTAAATAAGGTGCTTGAGGATGAGTTGAGGGAGCTATTATCATACCGGGTTCAATTCATCACGTAGATTCAGCAGCACCATCAGCCCTAATCACGCGGAAACCCATTAACTCCCTCACTTAAATATTACGCCCAACCCCCCCTCCC
>BBBF01000059.1 GCA_001315925.1 Thermocladium modestius JCM 10088
TAGCGATCGCTCACAGGGGGTTCAGGCCGTACTTCTACGCTGTCGTGGAGGGGGAGAGGGCATTGGCCGGGCTGAAGAGGATGAAGGACGTGATCTCGGTTTCCAAGGAGAGCAAGAAGCTCTTTGGGCGACCCATTGATGTAATTAGGGTGACTGTCACATCCCCCCCGGATAAGGTAAGGGAAGCTAGGGAGAGGGCCAAGGCAGTGACCGGGGGGGTTAAGGATGTTCTGGAAGCCGACATAAGATTCACGCTTAGGTACATGATAGATAAGGGAATTAAGCCTGGCTGGGTGGAGTACGAGGTGGAGGAGGGAGGGCAACTGGGAAGAGGGGGGGTTGAGGCATCGTATAGGGCTCTCGGCGATCCCGTTCAACTGGATTCCATTGATGTGCCCCCCCACCTCAAGTACGTTGCTTGGATATAGAGACATATAATCCAAGGGGGACGCCGAGCCCAGAGAGGGATCCAATAATAATCATCTCGTTAATGGATTGGAATGGCAACATTTATCTATTTATAAATGATGGGGGGGATGAGGGAAAGATGATTGGGGAATTCATCTCTAAGTTCAACGAATTGAATCCAGATATAGTGTTCGGGTATAACTCTGGGCGGTTCGACTTGCCGTACCTCTCGAGGCGGGCTTCGTTGTTGGGCATCGGTCTTCCCCTCAGTAAATACGGCACCGAGCCGGAGCAGAGCACCTACGGGCATTGGTCCATAATAGGGCGGGCTCACATAGATCTATTCAATATAATAGATGAAATGAGCGATGTGAAGCGAAAGAGCTTGGACTATGCGGCCGAGCATTTTGGGGGGGTAATGAAGAGAAGCGAGAGAACCTTGATTCCAGGCCACCGGATATACGAGTATTGGGATGATCCTGTCAAGAGAGAGGAATTGCTGAAGTACGCTAGGGACGACGTGGTCAGCACGCTTAGGTTGGGCGAGAAGCTGCTGCCCCACGTTATTCAATTGGCCAGTATCTCGGGATTGCCCTTGGACCAAGTCGTGGAGGCCAGCGTGGGCGCAGGGTGGAGTGGATGATAATGCATGAGGCGTTCAAGATAGGCGAGCTCGCCCCCCCCAACAGAGTGGATCGGGAAAGCGAGCCATATAAGGGCGCCATGGTGCTGGAACCAAGGCCTGGCCTGCACGAGAATGTGGTGGTCCTGGACTTCTCCAGCATGTATCCCAGCATAATGATGAGGTTCAATGTATCCCCCGACACATTAACCGATGAAGCCGAGTGCGATTGTTACGTGGCTCCGGAGGTGGGCCATAAATTCCTCAAATCCCCACGTGGTCTTTACCCCCCCAGCATGCTGCAGAAGTTGGTTGAGGCGAGGAGAATTATTAGGGATGAAATGAAGCGGTTCAAGGAGGGCTCGCCTGAGTTCATTTACTTGGACGAGAGGCAACGCGCGCTTAAGATAATGGCGAATGCATGTATGGATACTGTGGCTGGGCTGGGGGGGCCAGGTGGTATAGGAGGGAGGTGGCCGAGGCCGTAACGGCTTGGGGGGGTAGGTCCCTCTTAATGGATGCGATAAGGCATGCAGAGTCCATGGGGGGGGAAAGGTGATTTACGGAGATACGGACAGCCTCTTCTTGCTGAACGATGAGAACGTCGTTAGGAGCGTGATGGATTACATGGCTGACAAGGGATTCGAGGTCAAGGTTGATAAGACGTACGTTAAGCTACTGATTACGGAGTCCAAGAAGCGCTACGTCGGTCTTCTGGAGAATGGGGAGGTCGACATAGTTGGATTCGAGGCCGTGAGGGGGGGGATTGGTGTGATCTAGCCAAGGAGGTTCAAGAAACTGTAGCCGAGCTAGCCTTAAAGCAGGGCGTGGATGCCGCCGTGAATTACGTTAGGGCAGTGGTGGATGAGTTGAGGAGGGGGGGGTGGGCGGAGCGTGGATGAGTTGATTATCTGGAAGACCCTGGATAAATCCGTGGATGAGTATAAGGCCAATGCTCCTCATGTGGCGGCGGCCAGGAAGTTGTTGGAGAGGGGGGGTTTCAAAGTGGGTAAGGGGGGGGACTCCATAGGTTTCATAGTGCTAAGGGGGGGAGAGGGACGGCTGGCCGATAGGGTGATGCCGGTGCCCCTATTGAAGGGCGGGGGGGAGGAGGTCGACGTGGATTATTACGTGGAGAAGCAAGTGATACCGGCCGCCATGCGGATACTGGAACCCCCCCTTGGAGTTGATGAAAATAGGCTGATTGGAAAAAGGGGAGGCGGAAGTATACTTGATTTCCTCGCTAGGCCGGGGGGGCTTGGCCTCCGCCTCCATAGTCTTCAATATATCCTCAATCGATGCCAGCTGAAGCGATGCAGGGACCTTGGCTATATTGCCTAGACGGGACATAGCCATCAATTTAACTCCCTTCGATGCAGCGGCGTCAACCAAGCGCTGCGTGCAGACTCCATCAAATATTATTGCGTGGGCATTAGTTACTTGCTGCAAGGCATCCACCAAATCCCTAACTGGGACTCTCTTAATCATGTTCCAGTTCTCGTCGTAAATCACTGCCTCCAATGTTCCCTCCAATTTGCTCATCTCCTCCACTACTTGGGGGGGCGGTATCTTTACCTCAAGCTGCATTGACGGCGTTAGATGCGGCTTCTCTGTTTTAATCTCTTCCGGAGCAGCCTCGCGCTTCTCCACGGGCACCTCCACCGCGCCGCTCGCCTCCGCTTCCTGCTTGCCCTCCCTGGCGGTTTGGGCTTGCTCTTGGCGTTGCTCCTTAGCTTCCTGCTTCGCCTCCTCTATCACTTGCCTCTCCTTCTTCTCTATGGTCAACAAGTACTCCTCTATCGGCAATTTATTGCGAAGGGCCTTCGATATTTCCTTGCCAGTCAATTGCTCTACCTCCTTTCCACTTGGGGGGGCCCTGGCAACGTAATCCACGTCCACGGACTTCAGCAATTCCCTCAACACCAAATCGCCTCCCCCTATCGCCATCCACGAACGCTATCACGGTCTTCTTCCTGCTTAGATCTATGACCGACTTGGGTATCCCACCCGACGCTCCCTCTATCGCTATCACGTTGCGATACCCATGCTTGAGCAGGTTAATTACGTCGGCGCGGCCCTCCACTATTATCACCGTGTCCGACTTATCCACGTCCGGCCCAGCCGGTAATCCCTCGGGTCCGTATTTAACCAGCTCCGCCTCCTTCATTTGATCCACGAAGCGTTCCACTATCTCCTTGGTATCGGGCAGCGTTTCGGCCTCTATCTTGGATAGAAGCTCCCTGGCGCGGTCCATTATTTTCTTGCGCTTCTCCTCTCTCAAATCCCCCCCTATCCGAAGGACTTGGACCTTGGCATTATACGGCCCGACCTTATCCACGGATTCCAGCATCGCGGCTAGGAGGGAGGTCTCGTAGCGATCCAGGTTGGAGGGGGGGATATAGATCTTGCCAACTGTCTTATCCCCCCCTTGTGCTCCACCTCGACCTCTATCCTGCCTATCCTGCCCGTGTTCTGCAGGTTGCGTAGGTCGAGCTCGCTTCCGAGCAGTCCCTCGGTTTGGCTGAACAATGCCCCAACTATATCGGGCTTATCAACCAAACCTTGTATTTCCACCGCTGCTTCTATTAGGTATTTGGCCACTATAGTTAATGCTCCCATGGCTCATTTCACCTCAATTTAACCGAACCATTCCGTGCAATTCACCTTTATTAACGTTTCTGCTAAGAACCTCCAGGCAAATCGCTGGCATCAAGTGGAGAGCTTTTTATATGGGGGGCGGCTTCGGTCATCAAGTGAATTACGGCTTATTGGTCGGGATGGCCATCAAGAACATGAGGAGCAAGAAAAGTAGGACGCTGCTCACTGCTCTGACTGTCGTGTACGCAGTTGCATTGATGATAGCCCTCGAGACTGTCACGCACGACGTTCAACTCGCCGTCACAAATGAGGTGAAGAGCATACTGCCGGCCGACGTCATAATATACTCCTCCACGATAGCCATGCCTCAGCAAGTCGCCGTTTCCATGAATGGAATGAAATATGTATCCAACGCCGTACCGGCAATACTGGTGGGCAATGCGGTGGTGGGCGGCGAAACCATAACGCTGATCGGAATGCCATCCAGTGCATTGCAGTACTTCTATCCCGATTTGATCAGTGGGGGGGGATTAATAGAATCGCCGGGCGATTGCATAATATCCAGCCAATTAGCGCAAAAGCTGGGAGTTGGGGGGGTGGGGGGGGATTACATATACGTCATGATTCCGGAGGGACTGGGCGGCTTGGGCTCCACGTATCAAGTGGTGAGGATGAGGGTGGCCGGCGTTTTCTCCAGCATATTCGGGGGGGTCTCTTCGGGTTTCAAGTGAATATGGTGGTCACATCCCTCAGCTACCTGCAGGATCAGTTGGGAGTGAGCGGCTTCGTCAACACCATATTCGTGAAGCTGACCAGCGATTCGTCCACTACCCTCACGGCCTTCGTGGATGCCGTGCACTCTGCCTACCCTGATGCACAAGTCTACGAGCAGCAAGACATAATTGGGGCAATTGGGGATGTAATAAGCCTCGTAAATACGTTCTTCATATTGATAATAGTGCTCAGCCTAGCAATAGCTGGGCTCAGCATAGCCAACACGATGTTGATGAATGTAAATGAGAGATTAAGGGAGATAGGCATACTGAAGGCAATAGGCGCATCGAATTCTCAGATAATGATGATGTTCCTCTTCGAGTCGCTTTTCATAACCATGATCGGATCCACAATAGGGCTAGTGGTGGGCTTCTACGGGGCTCACGGCGTTTCCGCTCTGTTGAACGCGTTGGGGGGGTACTCAATCAATATAATAATACAGCCAATCCCCCCCTCCCTCTTCGCGTTGGGCTTCGCCGCCTCAATAGCCATAGGTATATTGGCGTCCATCGTTCCAATAAGGCGTGTGGCCAAGGTTAGGCCCATGGAGGTTCTCCGCATCGGCTGAGGATGGAGGAACTTCGATCAATTTGCCGGAATATCTTTAAATAGCGTAATGATGATTGGCCCGGCATGAAGGACAGGGCATTCTACGCAGCGAGGGAGGAGGAGGTCATAGACGGCAAGGTCACTGATGTTTACTTCATCCGAACCATTGAGACCATAAAGAAGGCCGGGCTTGAGGACGTCAAGGTAAGGGCGGAGTTCCACGTGATGGGCCTCCCCCCCTGGCTACTCGTGGGGGGGCCTATTCACAGGGTTGAGGGAAGTGATTGAGCTGATAAGGAGGGCTGGGCTGAACATAGATGTATACTCGATGAGGGAGGGAACGGTGTTCCTGCCGAAGGAGCCATTATTGGTGATTGAAGGGAGGTACGCAGATTTCGCGGTGTACGAGACGCCCATCCTAGGCATACTGAGGCATTACTCATCCATATCCACGAAGGCCGCTAGGATAAAGAGGCTGGCGATGGATAAGCAATGCCTCTTCTTCGGGGGGCTAGGGCTCTCCACCCCCCCTTGATACAACCCATGGCTGATAGGGCTGCCTATATAGGGGGGGATGCGATGGAGTGGCCGGGACGCTGGGGGGGCCGAGCTGCTGGGAATAAGGGCTAGCGGAACAATGCCTCACGCATTGATGATAATATTCAAGCATGCGATGGGGGGGGATCACTCCCTTGCGTGGAAGTTCTTCGATGAGGCCGTTCCCAGCGACGTGCCCAGGATAGTGCTGGCGGACACCTTCTTGGACGAGAGGGAGGAGGTGGGGGGGCTCGCCATTAAGTCCCTCGGCAATAAGCTGGCGGGGGGGTGCGGCTGGACACGCCCAGCAGCAGGAGGGGGGGGAACATGAGGGATATAGTGAATGAGGTGAAGTGGAGCGCGAAGGCGATGGGTTACGACTTAAAGGTGGTGGTCAGCGGTGGGCTGGACGAGGAGGCCGTGGCATCGTTGAGGGACGTCGCCGACTCGTTTGGGGGGGTCGGGACGTCGATAGCGTTTCCACCCAGCATTGACGTGAGCATGGATATAGTGGAGGCATTTGATGAGAAGAGCGGGAAGTGGCGCCCAATAACTAAGAGGGGGGGAAAGCTGGCCGGCTTCAAGCAGGTGCATAGGTGCCCCGGGTTCAGGGACGTGGTTACCATGTGGGGGGGGTCGCGCATTGATTGCCCCAATGGAGCCCCGGAGGAATTATTGGTGAAGGTGATGGAGGGGGGGGCAAGCCATTGATGGAGGATGACGACGATGAGATCCGCGGCAGGGTGCTTCGCCAACTGAGGGAGTTGGACGGTGCCTCCCCCTCAGTTATATTCAATTATTAAATAAGGAATGCGGTCCTTCCCATCTCCTCATTGGCGTCAGGGCTTAGCTTTAATTAGCAGTGAGAGGAATTCCCCGCATGGATTTGATGATAGTGGGGGGGGCGGGGGGGCCCGGCGGCTCGTTCACTGCCTTGGAGGCCGTCAGGAAGGAGTTTAACGTTACATTGATCGATAAGAAGTCGGCCCGATATGGACCCATCGTGTGCGGCGAGCTGCTTCCGTCGAAGGACTTACTGGCCAATTACCTGCCCTCGAGAATAAATGATTTGCTGGCATACACCTTAGATGTCGTGCTCTCAAGAGATGTGATTATCAATAGGATAAAGCGGTTAAACGTAATTCTGGGCGATGTTTCAATAGGATCGTTTCCGTTCGATTCATTGGTGATAGATAAGGGCGCAATGATTAGACACGTAATAGATGCCGCGGAGCAAGGGGGGGGCGCTAAGGTTCTCTTCTCCACCACAGTCACGGGGTGCGTTGTTGACGATCCATACGTTAAGTGCTCCGTGAAGGGGGGGCGGGATGGTGAGTCATTCATGGTGGCGGACAAGGCAGTGGGGGGGGCCGATGCTATCCCTCCACGCTGAGCGAGTTGGCTGGGGGGGCCTCAGAGATGGGGGGGCCTCGGGACTTAATAGTGGCCACTAGCCAGCGCGCAGCCGGCAGGTTCGATGATGAGGAGGCGATGATAATAATGGATCCAAGGCTGGCTCCAGGCGGCTATGCCTGGATATTTCCAAGGGGGGGGATGGGACTCACAACACGGGCATCGGTGTGAGGGGGGGCGATGCAGCGTGGGGGGGAGGGGGGGGCGTCCGTGCTGGATCTCCACAGGAGATTCATCGATAAGTTCGGCTTACGGCCGCTACAGAGGCCGTTCTATCCAAGACGATACCGGTGGGGGGGGCTTGGTTAGGGCCAGGGGGGGAGGTGCGTACTTGGTGGGCGATGCGGTGGGCAGCGTGATACCAACCAACGGGGGGGCCGGGATAAACCCCGCCATGATAACTGGGAAGTTGGTGGTTGATTCTATGATTCAAGGCATTGATTACTACTCGCTGCTCTATTCAGTATTTGGGTCATTCATGAAGAGGATGGTGGATTACAGGAAGCTGGCTGACCCCATCCTCTACGATTACGAGGCGGTGAAGAGATTGCTTAAATTCCCCAAGCCATTGCTGAGGACGGCGCTCAGGGATGCAGTTATGGGGGGGTCAAGCAAGGCTAGCACTAGCTTAATGTTGGGCATACTATCTCCCCTCATTAATTCGTTGGTGGCGAGCCAGCGAAAGCATTGATGATCAAGGAGATGGATCGCGCTCCAGCCTCACGCAGTTCCCCCCCCTGTATACGTAAAACCAGCAATGCCCCCTTGGGCACTACCTTCAAAGCCCCCGTCGGCGTTAATATCAGGAAGGAGTTCCTCCTCCGCTCCACGATTAACCCCCTTATCCCGTTCATGTATGGATTAAGGCACTTGGCGGTTTCCACCAGCATAGGCTTGATTTACCCTCTCCGTTAAAAAAGCTGGCGATGCGGTGAACCGGT
>BBBF01000060.1 GCA_001315925.1 Thermocladium modestius JCM 10088
GGAGTGGGTGTTGGCTAGGCGGGGGGGTCGAGTGGGTGGGCGGGCCTTGAATTGGTTCTTGGCGGTGAGCGGCAGGCCCTTCTCGGCAACCATAAATGCAGTGGTGAACGGGGGGGAGTCCATGGTGGTGAGGGGGGGCGAGTCTCGACCCATGAATTGCCTCCAGGTCTCCCTGTTCGCCTTGGACTCCCATCCATGCATTAAGTATTTAATCCGGGATCGCTTCATCGATCATGTTCAAGGAAGCTAGGAAGCTGTTGGACTCCTTAATGGGGGGGAGGAAGGGCGCGGCTCGATCGAGGTTGGAACCCCCCCCGTGCGGCTTGGGTTGGGGGGGATAGTTGATCCTCGGGAGGGACTCGGCCGTATTGATAAGCAACCGCATAAAGGAATTGAGGGCGCCGGCCAAGCTGCCGCTGAGGCGCGTTGACATTGCCTGCGTGAGCGGGTTGTTCATCGGGAGGGCAGAGGAGCTGGATGAGTGGATAGCGGGTGGGGGGGTTACATTGCGGTGGAGCGGGCGCGAAGGGCTAGGCGCAGGGCGTTTCCGCCGGGGGGGACTTGCCGGCCGGCTACATGGTGTCCCTCACCGCTTGCCCCCGCCGCCATCGGGCTCTACGCGTGGGGGGGCGCAGGGATAGCCGCTGGGGGGGAGCGTTCTGCCCAGGTGCCTGGTTCCCTGCGACGTGGTGAAGAGCGGCGTTGCGCGGTACATGTCGCTATCAATGAGTTGGTCCCAATGATGCTCTTCGATTACTTGCCAAGGCTGGAGGGCCACGCGTTGGTTCTTGGAACCACTGGGACGGGCAAGTCCACCCTGATAAAGGAGTCCCTGTCCAGCGTGAGGGGGGGGATTACTCGGTCGTGGTGTTCGACGCGTTCGGCTCCTATGAGGGTACACGGACTCGCACGCGCCCTACCCGCTCAATCCATTCGACTTCGAGGACAATCCCCTGGCAATGCTTGATTCACTGGATGAGGCCTTGGCAATTCGATTCCCCAACTCCAATTACCGCTTCACCCCGGCCATGGAGCTGCTGTTCGTGAGACACGCCAAGTCAAGCAAGTCCCTCAGGGAGGTGAGCGCAGGGTTGTCCAGGGAGGTGGAGGAGCGGAGGCTGGGCACGGATGACGAGAACGCGGCTAAGGGGGGGTTGATGAGGAGGCTGGCCTACTTCACGGGCGACGCGTTCTCCTCAACCCACCCCCCCCTCCTGCGCGAGGTGATTGAGAGCAAGACGCGCGGCAAGTCGGTCGGGATAGACCTGAGCGGGCTCAACGAGACGCAGCGCGTCGCGTTCGTGGTGTTCTTCCTCAAGGCCATGGAGTCCGCCGGCACCACCAACGTGATTGCAGTGATCGATGAGGCGCACCTATTCTTCCTGAGCGGGGAGTCGAGCACGCTGGCTGTGCATGTGAGGGGCGGCCGCAACTTCCGCAGGTTCTACGTGATGATAACTCAATCCCCCCCCTAGACATACCGAACGAGGTGGTGGCCAACGTGAAGCTCCTCATCAAGTTCAGCCTCTCCTTCACGGACCCCCCCTCGGACTTCCTTCTGGGGGGGAGGGAGGAGTTGGTGAGGAGGTTGAGGGATAGGGTCACAGTGAGGCCGAGGAGAGCCATGGCGATCGCCGTCGCCACGAACGGGGGGGAGGCAGGGGGGGAGGAGCCGTGGGGGGGTATAAGGGAGGAGGCCGTGGTCGTCGACCCAACCGCGTTGAGGCCGAGGAGCGGCAAGACACTGGGGGGGGAGTGCTTATCCAAGGAGTTCGGCGGCTCCGCCCCCCGACATAAAGAGGGGGGGGTGGTGAGGAGGGGGGGGTTCGGCTACATAAAGGACGCGGCCGCGAGGGATAGGGTATGGAGGTGTGTGGGGGGAGCACCTAGCCGCCCTGGTTCTGTGGGGGGGCTCCATAACAGTGAGGAGCGCGGTGGCCTGCGTGGATTGGAATTGCCGCGTAGACGTGGAGACCGCCGACTCCGTCCCCCCTCTCCCCGTTGAGACGGCGTCGCTCTTCAGGAAGCCCTTCCTGTCCAGAATGCTCGGCCTGCCTCCCCGCTCCATAAGGAACATATCCCTCAATCCATTCAAGGTACCGACGCCGGCCTCCTCCGAGGTAGATGCCCTGCGCAACGTGGTGCACATGCACGCCTTGATGCGGTTATTAAGGGGGGGGTCAAGATGGGGCTGCCCTCCTCGGTTTACCTATTGAACGCGGTGCTCCACGACTTGGGCCTCGGCTTCGATGAGTCCAAGTACGGGCGAGCGGCGGCTACGCTGGGCGACTCAATCCTGGGCTGCGGGTTCTTGCGGGAATTGATGAGGAGGCGCGCGGAGGGACAAAGCTAATAAAGCGTGGAGGGGGGGGTTCATGCATCATGTCGTTGGCAATAAACGGGGGGGAGCCCGTGAGGAGGAACCCCCTCGAGTTCAAGCCCTGGATAGAGGAGGAGGACATAAAATTGGTGGGGGGGGACATAATAAGGAGCGGCAACTTATCCTCGCTTCACGGGGGGGAGTACAATGCCCAGCTGGAGGAGGAGCTGGCCCGCTACTTGGGGGGGTTAAGCATGCATTCACGGCTAGCAGCGGCACCTCCTCAATTCACCTGGCCCTCAAGGCGGTGGGGGGGGTCGGGCCGGGGGGGGATGAGGTCATAACGACGCCATTCACGTTCGTCGCCACGGCCTCCACGATTCTCCACTCCAACGCCGTGCCCATTTTCGCCGACATAGATAGGGAGACGCTTAATCTAGACCCCCCCAGCAGCGTGGAGTCGGCAATAACTGATAAGACAAAGGCGATACTGGTCGTCCACCTGGCCGGCCACCCGGCCGACATGGATGGATTCACCAAGATAGCCAGGGAGAGGGGGGGCTGTACGTGATAGAGGACACGGCTCAATCACTGGGCGCGGAGTATGGGGGGGGTTAAGGCTGGGGGGGGTTGGGGGGGGCACGCCAGCACCCACAGCTTCTACCCCCCCACCAAGACGATAACGACGGGCGAGGGGGGGCGCGGTGGCCACTGGGAGCGATGAGTTGGCGGCCAGGATTAAGTTGTTGAGGAGCCATGGGGAGACGGAGAAGTACCACTACGACGTGCTGGGGGGGTATAATTACAGGTTGACGGAGTTCCAGGCAGCGCTGGGGGGGCTCATGCAGTTGAGGAGGATAGAGAGGATAATAGAGAATAAATCGAAGTTCGCCAGGGCGTTGACGGATGAATTGAGGGAATTGGACGGCGACCTCCTCTACCTACCCCCACCCTAGGCCGAGGGTTAGGCACGCGTGGCATATATACCAAATGCTGCTGACGGACAGGGCCGGGATAAACAGGGACAAGCTCGTGGACGCGATAAGGGCGGAGGGGGGGATTAGGGCAGTCACCGTGGCGTACCCAGTCCCGCTTTACAGGACGAAGCTGTTCCAGGAAATGAGCGGGCACGGCCTGGGCTGTCCCTGGTCATGCCCATTCTATGGGAGGAAGGTCCAGTACAAGCCCCCTCCCCAACGCCGAGTGGGCCTCGCAGAGGGTCTTCGGGATACTCGTCTCCCCCCCCACTTCACCGAGTCAGATGCAGTTGACGTGGCGAGGGCCATAAGGAAGACAATAAAGGAGTTGAAGTGATCGGGGGGGGCGCCTCGCGTCATCGTGAAGTTATTAAAGGCCCTCCACGGGCTCTCTCCATGATGCTGTCAGGGGAAGCCATAAACGGCCTAATAAAGTCGGGCGCCCTCTCAATACAGCCCCCCCTCTCCCCCCCGACACGGTTAGGGAGAACGGGGTTGACCTCAGGGTGGGCAGTCAATACGCGATCTACTCGTTCAACGATCAAGTGATCGACCCGTGCAATCTAGACAACGCGAGGGACCTCTACAGCATAGTGGAGGCCAAGGACGGAAAGATAGTGATCCCGCCCAGGAACTTCGTGCTCCTCACCACGACGGAGTACGTCAAGTTCCCCAACGACGTGATTGGCTTGTGCAACCTTAGGAGCACCGTGGCTAGGTACGGCTTATCCAGTCCTCCCACGGTCATAGACGCCGGATTTGAGGGTAACGTCACGATAGAGATAGTCAATTCAAGCAGCAATTACATAGTGCTGAGGCCAGGCATGAGGTTCCTCCACGTGGTTCTCTCCAGGACGGAGGGGGGGGCGGCCAAGTACTCCGGCAAGTACCTGGGGGGGCAAAGGGGGGGGTTACTCCCCCCAAGGGTCTCCGCGATGAGTGCAAGTGACGGGGGGCCGTCTCTCCGCGTCAATGCATGGAAAGATATATTAAGCATGGTGGGGGGGGCGCAGAGCCATGGCGTCGAGCGATCCAGTAATACGTAGGATGGCGGAATTGATGAGGGAAGGCGCCGCGTTGACGCAGTACGCGTGCCCCCCCACGTGTGGGACGCCGCTGCTCAGGTTGAAGAGCGGCAAGTACTACTGCGCCAGGTGCGATAAGGAGGTGGTCCTCGTTAAGAGCGAGGAGGAGGAGCGGTCGGTATCCATAAGGTATGGGCTGGTGGGGGGGGTCCGCGACGTGGTTTACGGTAAGATAATGGCCATATCGAGGACCCTCGAGTCGTCCAGGGAGGTGGATGACGTGGATAGATCGACGGCCGCGCTCATAAATCTCCTCCGCGCGCTTGACCTCCTCAACCATTTAATAGGGGGAGAGCAGGAAAAGCACGCGGATTAGCTTCAGTTCGTGGGTTCCCAATCATTGCTCATCACTTAATGATCGTCATCACGCGGCGCCGGCCGCGGCTTCGCTTAAATGCGTTTCCATGCCAGGGAACGCGTTGGGCACGCAAGGCTTAAATATCGTTGGCGTTGTCCCGAGCATGGTGATGAAGCTTCACCTCACGGATCAATGACGAATCCTTTAAGTCCTGATGAAGGACCGTAAGCGAGGAGTCAACGGGCACACTCCACGCGTACGTTAGATGCAATGCGCGTCTTCAATTCATAAATTACCCTCAACTCATCCATTGATGGATCCAGCCGCGGGGGGGCCTCGTTGGTGCCCAACTCGCTGATCGCCTCTGAGTACCGACTCAAGTCCCTCAACACCCTGCTTGGATCGGCGTAAATCGTTGAGAAATTCCTTGCGCAGCCGATGACGGGGGGGACGGCCGCCATCCTGGTGGACCAGTGAAGCGAGAGCGGCACCCTCAACATGCCCACCTTCAACATGGTGTTGCTCCCTATCGTTACGCCGCCCATGTTATCCCTGAGCACCCTTATCTTCTTGGCGGCCCGCTCAAATGCCTCCCTCGTCGCCTCCACAATCATGCTGGCCACCCCCCTCTCCACCCCGCCGTCCAGCGGCGCGATCACCTTGAATCCATTCATGCCGTCGAAGAACGCCAACGTATTCCTAACCCCGAAGAATGAGAGGGACTCCCTTATTGCCTGGATGGCCAGGTGGAAAACCGTGGATGAGTCCTCGCTCAGCCATAAATTGCTCGTTCCCTTCACGTCGAATACGAACGTATCTATCAATCCATTCCTGGAGACGCTCGTCATGACGTCTATCCAGCCCTCCCGCACCAACTCGAGGAGGGACTCCGCGCTTGTTATATCCACCACCGCGCTCCTGCTGGCCTTGCTAGACCCCCCCCTAACCACCGCGCTCCTCCTCCCAGCGGTGAACCTCACTATCAAAGGCGCGACCGACGCGTAGTACGCCTCCGCGCTTAACCCAGCCCTCACCGCCATCCCCCCCATCACATCACCCCCCCCGGAAGCGTGTAGTACCCTATCTTGCCGTCCACCCAGTCCTTGAGCACGGCCTTGGCCGCCTCATTAATGTTGGGCCTCCCGCCCTTCAACAGGAAGCCCCGCCTCCTGGCCACCGCCTCCAGCACGGCCATGGGGGGGTCGCTCAAGTCCTCCACCCCCCCATACCTATCGCTCAACGCCGTGGAGCCCGCCTCGCGCAGCCTGCGTATCAAGCGACGGCGCTCACCACGGGGGGGTCCCCGCCGCTCACGTGGGACTCCTCCCCCTCACAACCTTGGCGGCTGGATCCCTGCTCTCGCCAGGTATAACGCCTGGAGTATCTATCACGGTCAGCCAGGGCCTCGCCTTAACTATCTTCTCCCCCCCCTGGTCCACCCCCCCGGGACGGGGGGGCTCGTGGGGGGGCGGCGTACCTACCGCTGAGGTAGTTTATTATCGTTGACTTACCCACGTTGGGTACCCCACCACCAGCACAGTCACCGGTATCCTGGGCGCGATTCTCTTTATGGTTCTCGTAAGCATCCTGGTGCCCAGCCTATGCTTTGCGCTTATGAATATGGTCGGCGCATCGCGCTCCAGGTACCGCTTCCACCGCAGCATTACATTCATGGGAACCAGGTCCGACTTATTAATCACTATTAGGAGGACCTTGCCCATCCTGCGCGCCAGCTCCTCTGCGGCGAGGCTCCTCGTGGCCGCGGGGGGGTCCCTGGCGTCCAGTACCTCCATCACCACGTCGCTGGCCTCCATCATCCTGGAAATCCGCCTCCAGCTCTCCCTATTGAATTGGGTGACGGCCATTGAAGTCGAGGTCGCCCCCCCGCTCTATATAAAGTTTCATCGAGGATGAACCCAGCCCCTCACAGGAACTCGGCGGCCAGCATACTTACCCCCCCCGCCCAGGGCGCCTCCTCGCCCAGTATCCTAGCCCTAGCCGTGCCGGCCGCCCCCCCCACCGCCACGTAGAGAGGCTTGAGCGAGCCTCCGGCTGCGCCTCCATCCACTCCCTAGTGCCGTGGAGCCCCCCCAGCAGTGAATTCAAGTCGCCGGCCTCCAGGGTCTTCCTCAGCAACTCGTCGAACCAGCTTCGCCTGGGCCTCGCGCCCAGGGACATCAAGTCCAGCCTATGCGTTGGGGGATCCCGTGCCCAGCACCACGACCCTCTCCTCCCCCCCGACCGACTTGGCAATGGCCCTCCCCCCCATCTCAATGTGGTCCACGAGCGACGCCTCAGCGGATATCGACACGGGCACCGCCCTCACCCCCCCGCTCGGGAACATGTACGAGAGGGGGGATCCACGCCCCCCCGTGATCCAGTCCCCCCCACCTCTCATCCCCCCCCTCACCGCCAGCCCAGCGTCTCTCCCAGCCTCAATTATGCGTCGAGCCAGCTCCGGGTCATTATCGGTCGAGTAGCAGTAGGTGTAAAGCTCGTCGGGGAATCCATAGTAGTCCTGAATGCATGGAAGGCGCTGCTGGGTCTCCACCAGGAACTCCCTCCTCCACGACACGAAGTGGGGGCTTATTACGACCACGGCGTCCGGCCTGAACTCGCCGCTTATCCTCCTCCCTAGATCCCCCCCCAGCAATTGCTTCCATGGATCGTCCTCCACCAATATTGTAGGAGACCCGTGGGATACGAATATGGACTTCACGACCACAACTTCATTGAAGCCGGAGCCATTTAAACGCGTCTCGACCGTTCACTTGAATCGATGCGCGGCCGGAGGCGGGGCTCCAGAGATGGGAGGCTATCAACCGCTCACGGCGAATCACTCCCTCCTCCCTCGCCTTGCCTGGTCTGAACGGGATGGGATTATTCCGGGTCCAATAAAGATTAAAACCGACGGGATTATGGATGCATGCATGCATAAGGTTAAGTTAATGGCGTCAATAGGGCCGGCTACGGATGATGAGGCGGTGTTCCGGGAATTGGCCAAGCACGTGGACGGCGTTAGGGTGAACTTCTCCCACGGCGACCCGGGGGAGTGGCGGCGCAGGGCGGCGATGGCTAGGCGGGCCGGGCTCCCCCCCGTGCTTGGGG
>BBBF01000061.1 GCA_001315925.1 Thermocladium modestius JCM 10088
TCAATCAAGGAAGAACCCGGCCCTCATGGAGCAGGATAATTAATTCTTAGGGCCTTTTATATTAAGGGGTTGGGGGGAGGTGAAGTCCCCCCCTCGGTTTGGGCAAGAATGGCTTCCTTATTCCTGAGCGGTGGAGGACCCGCCCGAAAGGACAGGGGGGGTAGTTCAAGGAAGTGAGTTGCGGGGGGGATCCATGCAGGTAAAGCTTTAAGTTAACCGTTAGAAATATATTTGTGAAGATAATCCTAGGAACCCCCCCCGTAGTCGGCGCAAGGCCGCGGCCCTGGGTGGAGCTGGTCTATCCGTTCCAATATTGATAAATTCATCCAATTTAATCAGGAGAAGGCCGCCCACCAACGGCGATGCTCCGCTTCATTCCTTGATGCAGCACGAGGGAGAAATATGGCTGGACTCGGGGGGGTTATCAATTCTTGAGGCGTGGTATTGACATTGGGGTGGAGGAGGTAGCAACATATACTCAATGTACTGGGATGCCCAGGCGTACCTAAGCCTTGATTATCCGCCGGCTCCCACTGATTCCCCCCCTGTCGAGGCGGAGTCTAAGATGCGCAAGAGCTTGGAGAACTACGCTGAGCTGAGCAGCAAGTTGCCTGACCTAAATATAGTACCGGTAATACACTTCTATAGAGAGCCGGATATATCCATGGCCATGTTGAGAAAGGTTTTGGATTACGGCCCGCGGATCATAGCTATCGGCGCACTGGTTCCCTACGTGTTGATGACTCGCAACGTGCCGAGGAACTCCAGGAGGAAAGCAATGGAGTTCATATTGGCCGTTCGGGAGCTGCATCCCAAGGTGCACGTCCTTGGACTTGGAAGTCCAATAATAACTCCGATACTGCGGTTGTTGGGCCTTCACTCCACGGATACGGCGACGTGGAGGCTCAAGGCCGTTTACGGCAAGGTAATGATGCCTGGAGGGGGGGAGAGAGACACGTCACGGACAGAGGCATTAAGTTCGGCAAGAGGGAGGCCACTCTGGATGATGTAAAGGAGTTATACGAATTCCTGAAGGCCACTAACTTCCCCTTAATTGACGATTTCTGGATCAAGTTGGATAACTTCGAATACAGGGCGTTGGTTAATGCGTGGGTTATAGCGATGAGCGATAGGCCTCCCAGGCATGGAATATTCAAGTCAATGTATGGAGAATTATCGAAGCTGCTGCCCCAGCAGGGCGATCAAAGCCGAATCCCGTAGACCCCCCCAAGCGTTAGGTTCTATTGCTGAACTTGTTGTTCTTGCGCTTGTTGCTGAAGCCATTGATCAACTATGTCGTATCCATATATGGCCTTGAACATCTCCCGTCCAACCTTGGTCATTCTGAGAGGAGTCCACGGCGGATCGAACACCACCTCCACATCCACGTCCTTGCCTCCGGCACTATTGATTGTATGGATCCTCCCACGGAGTAGCCTAGATCCTGGGATAGAGGGCAACCCACGGCGGTCAAGGTCATCTTTATCACAACCTTATCCCCCCTCCAGCATTACCTCGTATATTAAGCCAAGATCGTATACGTCTATCGGTATCTCCGGATCATATACATTCCTCAATGCATCGATTAATTTACGAACTCTCTCAGGGTCCAGATTGGTCTTGAAGTTCACCTCATCTGATGATGACTCCACCATGCCTATTCACATCAGCGTCACGTAGGCACCCCCTTAAAAACCTATTGCCGCTAACTGATCAAGAGACGAAAAGCTGGCCCTCCTAATAGCAATGCTCCTATGTTATTGCTCCCCTCATCTTATGCTCAATTGCATTTAACAACGGTAATATCTAAATAATATAGTACTGAAATACCTCCTCGCAGATGGGGGGGCATCTCCCACGATTGGGATTTCCCGCTTTCCCTAGGAAACTTACTATGCACCCCCTCGGAGAAGGGTATGTACAGCAGGGTCTACTGTCCACAGTCTCTAAGGGCTGTCCTTTAGGGCATGGATCGCTCGTCCCTGGCAAGAGTTAAACTTTTTATTGATCACTACGAATTGAACCTGATGAGAAAAGCAATATTATTGGCGGTGATTCTCGCTCTAGTTTCGATCGTAGCATTAGTCTTACTAATGCTAAATGGCTCTTCCGGAAAAGGAACTGATCATCATGGCGGCATCGATCTAATGCTCTCATATGATAACTTTAGCTTAATAGGAGGTTGGGGGCCATCACTTTCCTATCCTATTGCGGAAATCTACACGCCTCATAGTTCCCTCTTCGTATCGACGTTCTTATGGAATATAAAGAGTGCTAAAGGTATTGTAAACATGACTTTTCATAGTAGTTACCTAAACGTGTCAGTGAAGCTTTCCCATGTAGTTAAAATCCAAGACGATATAAACGTTGACGGTTACCCAACTTTAATGTATGGCAAGGAGGGCTGGTTTCCTTTTTACGCTTCTACCATGACGTTACCACAATTAAAACTCCCCCCCCTCAAACTCTCCTCATTGCCAACCTTTTATTCGAAAGTAGACTTCAGAGTTTATCAAGTTAATGGTACTATAGACGATTTCTCTTATGATATTTGGCTGAGCCAAAACCCTAACGTCACGTATTTACATTATCCCTGTATAGAGATAATGGTTTGGATGTATCATGAGGAGAATATCTCCAACCCTTATTTTATTAAGGAGGGAAATATAACGGTTCAAGCGATTATTAATGGAAGTGAGACCAATGTTGCTTTTACCGTTTATGTTTTGCCTCACACCGGCTCGAGTAATGGTTGGGTCGGCGTATATTACGTATCAAGTAAGGACTTAGAGGGAGATGTGAGTTTGCCTCTTTCCTATTTCATAATCACCTCCTTCACTTTCATAGATAAAGTCTTTCCTTCGCTATCTCCTTCGCAATACTACTTAGATGCCATGCAATTGGGAATGGAATTTAATGATAAGAACGGTTATGTTAATTTAGGTTATATACTATACTATTGGTATTTATATTGTTATTAACGTATCCTCCATGCTATGCGACCTCATTGCCCTAGAAGGAGGGGGGGGAGATCGGTTAGCTCTAAGCGAATGCTTAAATTTGCATTAATTCTGCGTTGGTGAGTGCTGAGGGTTTGCAGCGCTGATCATGATGACTCTGCTGAGACTTAGCTCTCGTTTTTGAGAGGAAAGGGATATTTTCCAGTCGATTTCAATGCAAATCTATGTACGATTTAATACGGGATGAGGCCCATGATTTGATCATGTTGAAGACGGAGCACTTGATAATAAAGCAAGCCATAGTGAAATACATGAAGACCAGGTCAACGACTGATCTCTCGCTTTTGCTGAACTTGTTGGAACGACACCTTGAAAAGGAGGCCGGCGTTGAATTTCTGAGTCTGAGTAAGGAAATGATAGATATGTTGGGGAAGGTCAAGGAATCCTTCGTGAAGGGAACCATTAGCGATGAATGTATCACGGCTTTGTTTAGGGCATTCGTGGATCATGATAATGAATTGAACAAGCTTATTTGGGAACTAGATGCCAAAATCAACGAGGAGATAAGAAGGATTATACAATAGATGACAGATGCATTCCCAAAGCGTGGCGGCCGTTATTGGGTGCAGTTCACGGCGGGAACAAGCTTCGTATGGCGGTTGTTATGGAATTAATCAAGTCGTGCAGATCATCATGTGCATTACATTTATTCGCATTTAGATCCAGGTAGAGGGGGGGTCACCGCTATATTTCTCTCAACGTTGACCACGTAGACGTCGGTGCCCGGCCTCGGGTTTTTCTGCTCCCCCCCATATAGCCAGTAGTACTTACCTCCGCGTGGATCCACTCTCTCATCCAAGTACTGCTCGTACCTGAGCCTCGCCGCCTCCGCCGTCTTGGCCACGGTATTCGGCGAAAACTCCCTGGGAAAGTTGATGCTGAGCACATCTATTCCCTTCGGCATTCCCCGCCTCATCACGTGGCTGACCACCGCTCTCGCCCCCCCTGCCGCTATGAAATCCGCCACGGCCTCCAGCTCTCCAGCGGAGGAAACCGCGGCCGAGAAAGCTATGGCGGGCACCCCCCCTATTAACGCTGCTTGGGCAGCAGCGCCTATAGTACCAGATGACAGAATAACTTGGATTGACGTATTGTCACCTATGTTGACGCCGCTGACCGCTACGTCTATCTTGTTGGCTATCCTCTGCGCCAGGTAGATTATATCGGAGGGAGTTCCATTGGTGGACCACATGCGCAGGCCATTTACGTTAACTTCCTCCAGCCTAAGCGGTTTATGAAGAGTTATCCCCCCCAATCCACTGGATGACTTGGGGGTCTCAGGGGCTATTATTATGGGATTGCCCAAGGGCTTGACCGCGTCAAAGAGTATCTTCAAGCCCGGACTATATATTCCATCATCGTTGGTCACCAATATGTTGGGATTATCCATCTTGAGCCTATATATTAGGCGAGTTAAATTCTTTTACTTGCTCAAAACATCACATCGATTTAGTAAACTACCCAGCCCTAACGGCTGGGTCTCCATAAATTGATGAAATGAATCATACATTTGAACGGGAGGGAGTAGCGTCGGCCGGCATTGTCGGGCGTCATATATTTTCTTAATGCATTGCTAGCTGGATGAACATAAAAATTTAAAAGCAATTATCGACTAGGGTGACGATATTGATATGTCCACTAGACCTGCCGAAGCGGGGGGAAATAAAGGATGGATCTTATGTCATGATAGATGGCGAACCATGCAGGGTCGTCGAGGTGGAGAAGAGCAAGACGGGCAAGCATGGAAGCGCGAAGACCAGGATAGTGGGGGTTGGCATCTTCGACAATGTGAAACGAACATTGATTCTTCCGGTTGATTCCACCGTGGAGGTACCTGTGATAGAGAAATTCACTGCGCAAGTCATTGCGATGACAGGGAACTCAGTTCAATTAATGGACCTCAGGGATTATTCCACGTTCGAGTTGAACCTGGATTCCGTGGAGGAGGACATAAGAGGCAAATTGGAGTCAGGTATTCAAGTGGAGGTCTGGGATATAGCTGGCAGAAAGAAAATAACTAGGACTCGTTGAAACATAAAGCCGCCCACAACCAGCGCGCATAGGTTTCCCTATTTATGGAGGGCTAGGGGTTGGCTTGCTGGTTCAATTTCTCGAATTGCAGCAAGTCATCGCTGAACCTTATTATTCCACGTTTATGAAGCTCCCATAGATCATCTACTATGCGGGGGGGCCTAACCTCATCCTCATCGAATTGGAGCCCGGACTCCCTCATCTGCTTCACCACTTGATTAACGAACTCCAATGTGGATACCTTGCCCCCCCCGCCCATTTTGCTTAACTCCCGCTCCACGAACTCGCTTGGCACGAGCCTACCTCACCTCTATGCTTGTAAATCTTTTGCAGACGTGCCTAATGGGGGGGCACTCTCCGCACATCAGCTTTGAGCAGTAATTCCGGCCTATGTCAGATGCCCCCTTCTCGTATAGCATTGGATCCCTCGCCAACCGCACTGTGTCCCTAACCAGGGGAACCACCTTGCGCATCTTGAAGGCGGCACTGCCTTGCTTTAAGGCATTCAAGACCCGCTTCGTCCTATCATCGTCGACGGCCAGGAATGCCCCCCCACTTCGGAGAGCCACCAACGCGGTATACATATCCACAACCGGGTCGTATTTCAGGTACTCTTTTCTGAGTATTATTTTTCCGGCGAATGGTATATTGGTCTCATGACCTATTATTCTGGTGAGGAGACCCAGCATCTTGGTTCTGTGCAGCGATGCGTTGTCTGTCATGAATCCCCCCCTCAGGAAGTCCTTTAGATTCCTGTACTTGCCGATCAACGCGATCCTCTTATAAAGAACGGGTTTGGCGAATCTAGTCGTTGAGTTAACGAAATTGCTCAATGCAGTGCCTAATTCGTCCCTCCTAGCCCCCCCTATTCCATCGCCGAACATATTCAGCGTCTTCCTAGCCCCCCCTCTCCACGTGGGTCGTTCCAGGAACGGCAGCAATTCATCATATGCATCGCGGATGGTAGAATATATCAAGTCGTATTTAGGCCGCTCTACGGCGGTGGCCACGGATGATGATAGGATAATGTATCGCAGCAGGATCTCCGTCTTGGGTATGTTTCCATACTCCTCCACTAAGTCTAGAAGAGAGACTTCCCTGCTCTTCCTGTACCTATTGGCGAAATTAATGAACGTGCCCCTTATTTGCGGCACTATGTAGGATAGATCGTCCGGCAAATAGGACAGTGCCACCTCTACCGCGCGCGATCCATACCTGACCGTTTCCTCCAATACATTCAACGCCTCATTTCTTGCCTCATCGATCATTTGTAAGCACGAACCATTCGAGCATGGCTTAATAAAACTTAAGCCGGACGGCGTGAAGCGCGGCGGCATGTCTTTTTGTTGTGTGGAGGGGGGGAAGGCGGCTATTGGTGGAAATTTTATTTAGAGGATGGAGCCTGCCAAGCGTGCGAAGCGGTTTCAAGGAATTGATAAGCATAGACGAAGCGGTGGATGGGGCAGTTCGGCACATTACCCAGGTTCCCAAGACGATCAGCGTGGAGACAGGGAGCAGTTTGGGGGGGAGGGTTCTGGCCAGCGACGTGGTTTCCAGCGTCGACGTCCCATCATTTAATAGGTCCGCCGTCGATGGATACGCCGTGAGGAGCAGCGATACATTCGGCGCATCTTACACTAACCCAATAACTCTGAGATTGGTGGGGGGCCGCATTGACTGGCCACGGATGGAGAGGAAAGGTGGGGGGGCCGGGGGGGGAGGCCGTTGAAATATCGACAGGCGCACCGCTGCCAGAGGGAGCGGATGCGGTAGTAATGTACGAGGACGCCAGGCAGAACGGGGGGGAGTTGATAGAGGTTCTAAAGCCCGTGGCTCCTCTAGGCAATGTGTCGAGGAAGGGAGAGGATGTAGCGGCGGGGGGGGATGTGATCATTAAAAGGGGGGGGACTCGCATAAGCCATGGCATGTCGCTATACTGGCGTCGATGGGCGTGCGCAGGGTGGATGTGTTCAACATGGATATTGTGCTCTACTCAACTGGGGATGAATTGGTTGACCTGGAGTCGACGGGCTCGCTGGGCGAGGGCAGGATAATAAACAGCACTAGATTCGTGGTGGTGGGTTCCCTGGAGGAGGATGGGATAAGCGTGACGTACGGTGGCATACTGCCCGACGACGAGGATGTAATAAGGCAACGGGTCTCGGATGGCTTGAAGCAATTCGACTCAGTGATATTGACCGGGGGGGGATCCAGCGTTGGCGCTCCTGACGCCACGATAAGGGCTATTCAATCATTGTCGCCGGAGTACTTGGTTCACGGCACGTCAATTAGGCCCGGCAGGCCAAACAGCGTGGCAGTCATTAATGGAAAGCCGTATTCTCGCTGAGCGGGTTTCCCGTGGCCGCACTGACGGGCGTGGAGGCATTGGTGAAGCCTGTTCTATTTAAGTTGATGGGGACAGAGGCACTGCCCAAGCCCACGGTAAAGGGATTGCTGACCCGCAGAGTGGCCACGCCGATAAACACCAGATCATTCGTGAGGGTTAAGGTGTTCGAGCGGGGGGGAGGCAATATATACGTGGAGCCATTGGCTCACGGGAAGCGGCGTCTTGTCCACGTTGATTAAAGGCAATGGCATATTGGTGGTTCCGGAGAACAGGGAAGGATTCGATGAAGGCGAGGTGGTGGAGGTGGAATTAATAGGGCCCCCCCTTGTAAGGGAATACTGACCTCCTCCCCCC
>BBBF01000062.1 GCA_001315925.1 Thermocladium modestius JCM 10088
GCCTCAAAGAGGCGAGGATTATCCTCTTTTTTATCACATTGCGCTGAGGAGACCAAATTCTATCCATTCCGGTCCCTTCCTCCTCTCGTCTCCGCAAGCCTTATTACTGCCAGTCGTTTTCGTTAGGACGTGTCCACAATCGATGCGCTGCTGGATGAGTTGAGAGACGAGGAGAAGGCTAGGCGATTCTGGGGGGGAGAAGGCGTGGTCAGGATAGCGGGGGGGGATCCAAGTCTCAGGCTAGTACTGCTTCAAGCTCTCTTGGGGGGGAAGCCGCCACGAAACGAGACCTGAATGACCTTAAGGCAGACCTCTATAAGAGAATAGACGACCTAAGAAACGAATTAAATGGAAAGATAGAAGACACAAACAAAAGAATAGACGACCTAAGAAACGAATTAAATGGAAAGATAGAAGACACAAACAAAAGAATAGACGTGATGAATGATAGGATGAATGATCTATGGAATGAGGTGGGGGGGGAATTGAGAGCAGACATGCGCACTTACTTCTTCGGCTTCATGGGCGGTATATTGGCTACCATAATAGTCACTATTTTATTGAAGCTTCTCTAGGTTGGACTTCTCTCCTTGAGACATGGAGATACTAGATTATCTCCGTTCATTTTATATAATCCATTATTGATCGAGTCCTATATCTAGTATCTATCTCCTTCAATATTCCATCAATGAAGTCCTCCCAAGCTGCCTGGCCCATGGCCCATCTAGCCGCGTTCTGCACGTGATTGCTGAAAACGCTGAGCATGCCTTGCCACGATACTCCCTTGCCTGTCAATTGATCCTTCAAATGCGACCATAAATATGCGGGCAATCGATTCCGAACCACACAGCCATCTTGATGCATACATCGTCATCACCGCACAGCCTAATCCTCTTCGATATATCCTCCTTTATATCCATGGGCTCGGGCAACTGCATAGTTGAACGTTGAGCGCTGAAATTTAATCCTTGCGTTTCGAACTGCTTGCCTCACGTTGAGCCGCAGCGATATTATTGGAATAACGCTTTTAAAGACGCAAGGGCGGGTCTCGCATGGCCTCATATAAGAATATAGTGGTGCTGGCGGTGGCCGCCGTCGTGGTATTCCTTGTGCTCTTCGCGGCGTATAGGCCGACGGCTTCCCATCCGGTCTTTAATTCCACTTATTATGTCTTAAACCAACACATACCGGAGCTGTTAAGCGGGGGGGCCAGATCCGTAGGACTTATCTTCGGTCAAAATAGCTCCGGCTCCGTCGTGCTATACTTCCTAAACCCATATGATGGGGGGGCCAACTACACCGCTGCAAACATAAACTCCACCGTAGTTAACATGATAAATAATGGATCTCTTCAGCTCATAGTTCTCCCAACTCCGCCCTATACGCCCCTACTGGAAACTCCACCGCAATAAATTCAGTCGATAACAACTTCATGGCATTGGACCTCTGCCTCTACCATGTGAATAAATCTGCGGCATTGAACTACATGCTATGGTTCGAGAACACCACTGCAACCAAGGGACCGGCTATCGGCAACGTGACCTACTCACAGCTAGCACAGCAGTTGAG
Source organism: Thermocladium modestius JCM 10088 (assembly GCA_001315925.1). Classification (GTDB taxonomy): domain Archaea; phylum Thermoproteota; class Thermoprotei; order Thermoproteales; family Thermocladiaceae; genus Thermocladium; species Thermocladium modestius. The sequence continues at coordinate 1,570 of BBBF01000062.1, forward strand.
TAAGTACGGGGGGGTGAATGCATCTACAATAAACATAACGCAGTGCAAGAATGAGCTGGCAACCATGACCACCAACTCCAGCCAATTGGAGAGTAAGGCATTGACTTGGCTGGCGATAACTTGGTGGAGATACCGCCCACGCCCGTGGTGCTGGTTGCGATAAACGTGCAGAGAAGCTTGGCCGTGCTTAACGAATATACGGTGGGCTACTTGCCGCCGCTCCTCACGACGCTCCACAACCTAGCCACCCAGACGCCGCTGTACTACAGCTCGGGTTGATGGGGGGGTAGGTTGGCTGGGCTGAACGGGCGAGGAAGCAAGTCCCTCAACTCATATATCTCGCGACTCCCCCCCGGCCCCCCCGCCACTATCACCCTCCTCACGCCGAATTCAGCCATCACTTGAAGACAGGCGCCGCATGGGTACGGCATGCTCCATCGCTGACCACCACCACCGTGTCTATGATTCTCTCCCCCCCTCGCTCACGGCCTTGAATATGGCCACGCGCTCCGCGCACATGGATAGGCCATAGGATGCATTCTCCACGTTATTTCCATGATATATCTTTCCACCTGGGGGGGCTATCGCTAGGGCCGCCACCCTGAAGCCGGAGTAGGGCGCGTAGGAGTTGCGCAGCTTGGATTTAGCTAACTCCACTAACTCCTCCTCGTCCATGCATTGAAGAGGCTGGGTAGAATATTAAAGCTTGAGCGCCTTGGCTAACCTGGAAAATGCCTTAGCATCCCGAGGAATGGAGAGCAGGATCGCCCTCACGCCCACCTCCTCCAGCCTCTCCACCATGCCCGGTAATTCCTCTTCTCGAATAGAGGGCTGGCCCAGCTTCCTCATCCACTCCTTGTTCCGCTCAGTCTCGACCAACAGGTAGGGAATTAAAGGCGCGGGGGGGTCGAGCCCCCCCGTCAATTGCCGTGGGTCGGCTAGGTTCAGGACGAGGAAGAAATCTGCGGCCGACCTCATTCGCTTCTCCACGTCTTGGCGAGGATAAAACATGCTGAGCATCATGCCTGCCCTGACCCCCTCATCCTTGGCTAGCCTAACAGCGTCCTCCGTCTGGAGGTAACCCACTGCCCTCCTATTCTGGGTTGATCTCCCTGCGTGAAGGCCATGTCCAATCCAAGCATCTTAGCGCCCTTTATTAAGCTCCTCACGTGAAGCTCGTTGACGTCAATTAATCGTTGATTTACTATTATGGGCTTGGATGGATACATGCCCCTAGCCATGCAAGCGATAGAGATGGGTATGGGCGCGGGGGGGCGGCCCATGGGGGGGCATCGGGCACGTCAAAGCCATGGAAGGCGCCCAGTTCCTCCAATAGGGACTCAAGATCATCCCTGCGGGAAAATGGATGTATCTCGGCATATATCAACATGAAATACCTTAGTATATACTCCCTTTTAAATCGATCCCAATACTTGATGGGAACCAAGCGACAGCTAAGCCTTTTTATAGGAACCCATAGGGGCCAGCATGATTGGAAATAGACGGGGATCAATCAGTGAATCCTACGCTGCGGTGATCGCGATAGCGTTTGGATTAATGGCGATCGCGTTGGGCATCTACGTCGGTTATGAATTGAACGGTTATGCGAGCATCCAATTGGTAAGAAGCGACATATGGGGAGCCATAATAGCATACGAGACGGGCGGCAAGACTGTAATTGTAGTGGAGAACATAGGCCGGCAAGCATTCTTCGTGAACAAATCATTCATAGACGGCAAGGTGGTTCCAGTCACCGAGGGAGAAAGAGGGTACTTGGAAAGAGGCGAGTACAATGGGCCGGGACTGGGGGGGCCCGATCAATACGAGGAACTCTACGCCAGCGCCGCCGGAACAATCGCGCAAGCCCAGCTCTGCGCGACGTCTTACCCCAAGGCCTGCGTGGTGATATGGACTTACATAAACTACACCGTGAGGAACAGGTCGCAGACCGAGCTGGCGGGACCCTCGGCTGTTGGGCCCAATGAGGCTGAGGTGTTAATAGAGGACCCTACGGTGCTCAATGGTCGTTGACGTGGATGGGATCCGCCGCGGGCATTATGTCAGGCAACTCCTCCAGGACTGTCGCCATAACGCTGCCCACAAGCGCATCCAGCATAACCGCATCTCTGAGCACGGAGAGGCCATACTACTCCGTCCCGACTAGCCAAGTGATAGGTGCAGGTCAATCGGGCACGTTCATAATAGATTACAACGCCACGGGAACTGCCATTATAGACGACGCCGTCGACGCCGCGTGGAGCCTGGCATGGACCGGGTACAGCGATGGAGGCTACTCGAGCTCAAGCTCGGCGGTCGTGCCGATAGAGGCGGGGACTGGGGTGGCAGTTTCATTAACGGCTCGCTATGATGGAGGGAATTGCAGCTCCACCCCCCCGCCATCAGGAAAGTTGGAGGCGGGCGGGGCGATTCTCTTCCAAGTGAATTGCACAGGCGCTCCTCATTACAATATCTACTATAATGCAACCAGTCCCTCATCCGGTTACTCCCTCTCGTTCTTCACTGTCTTGAAGCCCATCGTCGTTGATGCATGGATTAATCGCATAATTCCGTTGAGGAGCGGGTGGAACTCGGGGGAGTTGGCGGGAGGCGACGTGGGAGTTGAGGTGCAAGTAGGGCCTCTCTACCTTGAGTCCGCGGTGCCCGTGCAGGACATAGCGAGCTGGGCGCTCCCCCCCAACCTGACCTACGTGGTGGATTGGAACGGCACAATCTACGGCGAGGCGGGAAGCTGGGGGGGAGGTCCCAGTACGTGGGCGGATCATACGTCACCCCGATCACGTTCCAATCCCCCATCCCTGCCCACCACGTACCTATCGCGGGGGGGAGATTACTTGCTGGTGCTTCTGGGGGGGTGGCTGGACGTTAACGGCAAACCCATTGGCAAGCCATCCGCATCGGGATGGCCTTACCAAGCAAACATCACGGCGTGGTTCGGGGAGGGGGGCCGTCGGCGAGCCCATAACCGCCTCCAGCTCTATCGCCTCTAGGACGTGGACTGGGCAATACGTGGACACGCCCTACCCGGAGTTGATCCCGCTGAGGGGGGAAGCGGATGAAGTGACGCTCTCAGTCCCCCCCGAGGTACCAAGTTTATTGGAGCAATTCCGAGGGGGTGGTGGGGTCTCCCATTCAAAACCCCCCATACTTGTAAGGAACGGAAGCACGATCTACGTGTTCGTGGGAAAGCCCCAAAGCAATGGCAGCGGAAGCGGTAGCAATGACATTCTTTACTTCACCGTCTCCGACCCGCCCGGAGCCGGCTGGGCGGTCTCCTCCCCCCCCGCGCAATCCATATCAGGAAACGCCACGACGGCCTTGGAGCAAACCCTCAATTTGGGCAGCAACCTGCCCGTCACCGTGACTGCTGGAATCACCTCTAACCCCCCCTCGGGAGAGAACTGCAGCATTGCCCCCCCAAGCTCCACCACGGTGACGCAAGACTACGACTCGCTGAGCTTCGCCGTGTCATGCACGAGCAGCAGTGGGGGTGGCGGCGGCTCGGGAGGGGGCGCGAGCGGCGAGATAAGCGTGGCGGTCACCGACCCAAGCGGGGCGGGCTGGTCCCTCTCCTGGAGCGGCGGCGCGAGCGGCGGGAAGACCGGGAGCTCCACGGCCACCTTCACCGTGAGTGACTCGGGCCCGGTCTCGTTCACCGCCTCCATCACGAGCGACCCGCCCGGGGGGGAGGTGGCCACGATAAGCCCAGCGACGGCCACCGCGCCGGCCAACGCCTCCATCACCTTCACCGTGGCGACTCAAGGGAAGAGAATCGGGTGCCTCCTCACCCTCGACGTGGGGGGGATTAACGACACGAGCGGCGGTTCGGTTTCCGGCACTCCATCCGTCCCGGTATTCGTGGCGGAGGGCGGGATTGAGGACTGGAGCGCCTCCACCACCCCCCCAATCCAGGCTACGGCTTCCTGGGCTGGCTCCTCTCACTGAGCGGGGGGGCTGGGAGCTACGCCAACACGCCTCTAGCCAAGCCCGAGATCAGCGGCTCCTACTCCTGCCCATCCGGCTGAACGAGAACGAGACCGCGGTTCTCGCCGCTACCGCGCGGTACGTCAAGGATTACGCCGAGATAGCCGGGCCAAGCACAGTCTCGCAGACAGGCTCCTATGTCTTCACCTTGAGATGGGATGAGGCTCCCCCCCAGTCAGCCGAATACGTGGCGTGGGGGGGACGAATGGCACCGCGAGCGGTAATACTTTATATATTTATGCCTACCTCACCATCACGCAGTACGGCGGCTGGACGACATTGGAAATCCCATGGGCGGTGACCCTCGGCGACGTGACGTGCCCGCAAGTGGGTGCCTTACATTCAGTCAAGCTTCAGCACCGGGGGGGACATTCCAGCCAGCGGCGAGACCGGCAACATCACCCAACAAATCCCAATAACAGTAGGATGCCAACCACCATCAAAAATATAATAGATGCTTTATATTAATTCACAGAAAGACCAATATTCCAAACCCAATATCCCCCACGATAAGTGTCCCACTCCCCAATGACCATAATACCAATAATAGTCTTCTTCATCGGCTAGCTTGAAGCCTGGCGCCGTGATCGTCGTGTTTAGGGCTGCTCGTGGGTTTTGTACCCCTATTACTGTCCAGTTGCATGGGAGTATTAGGAGATGTGAGTATAGTGGGTCTTGCGAGGAGAGGATTATGAGGATTAACTTGCTGGAGTTAAGTGGGATGCCAATGCTGCTGTAGTTTAGACCCATTATGTCGCCTGCCCCCCCAATCACGTCGCCGAAAATCATGTAGTCGCTCCAGTTCGCTGGCCTAACGTAGGGGAAGCCGGTATAGACTGGGATGGATGCCATTAAGTTAATAGGGTACGTCCTAACATTGAGGAAGCCGGCCACTCCGACTCCATGTTCATAAGGCGTTGATTCGTTTCGCGGCGCTTCCAGCATGGCGAGCAGCCAACCGTATTGTCGTGGGGGGGGCATGAATACGTCCCCCCCGACGGTCCACATGGTGCCGTTGGGGAGGACGAGGCTCTCCATTCCGCACTGCCCCCCCGGTATTAGTCCTAGCGTTCCGTTCGTTACGGGCGTGGGCACGTAAACCGTGTTGTTGAGGTACACGGTCTTGTTGATGTAGATGGGCTTTGTGACGTAGATTGTCTTGTTTAGGTAGATCGTGTGGTTTACATAGATGGGGGGGACTTGCACGTACACCGTTCTGTTTAGATAGGTGGTTTTATTGATATACACCGTGTGGTTGACCGGTACATAGATGGGCATATCGACGATTCGCTGGTGTAGGGCACTCGATGCAGTGAAGATCAATGCCACGGATAGCACGGCCACCGCGGCCAGCAGGATCTTGGGTAATGAGTAGCGAAGGGTCCAGGCCATGATTATCACGGACATGCCTTTGCTTTATCTGTGCCGCAAGTCCCAAGGATGCGGGAAGCGGCCGGCAATGATGCGTATTTTGGCATGGATTTTCGATTTCACGGCCTTTAAAAATGGTTGGGCGGTGGGTTCCCATTCAAGTTCTAGAACACCTTAACCTGGTATTTGGTCTCTATTATCCTGAATAAATCATTGTTCATCTTAGCCGCCTCTCCCTCCAATGCCTTCCTCCGAGCCATAACTACGCTCCTCGCCTCCTCCCCCCGCTTATTGCCTCTGCGTCCTTCGCGACTAGTATTCCCTCGTGTATGTGCCTATTCACCTCCAGCAGTGCCATTACGTCCGCCGGCACGCTGCCCCCCCATCTTCTCCTTTATCTTACTGACCATGCAGCCCCCAGTGAATTGGACCGCCCTTCACAAACGTGAACAGCTGGCCCTCCACGACGGGCTTACCGCATGCTATGCATTTCCACTGGCTATCCATAAAGGCGCTGGCGGCGCGGTTCATAAAAACGTAGCTCGCTT
>BBBF01000063.1 GCA_001315925.1 Thermocladium modestius JCM 10088
AGAGGCGGGGGGGGAGGCGGGGGGGCTTAGGGTGGAGGTGAGGGCTAGGAGGGCGGCGAATGGGGGGGGTATTCATAGGCGTTGGGGAGGAGGTTCGTGGACGTCGGCGGGACGGAGACCGTGGTGAGGAGGAGCATGCATGAAGTGTTGATCGGAATAGGGGGGGAGGCGGGGGGGAAGATGCTGGGGGGGATGGGAGATCAAAGGCCGGTGGGGGGGTTCGATTATGCCTGGGCGGGGGGGGCTCCGGGATATACGTGATAGGATCCAAGCCTGCCTCCCTGGGCGGAATGTCTGCCAGGCGAATCCACGCCTCGTTTAGGGACGCCGACGTGGAGGCGAGGGCATTGTTGCTTGGAGGGAGGCCGGTGCACGTAGTGGTTGCTTCAAGGGGGGGCGGTGGCTTCACGCTGCGGGACGCCGTCGACTTGTATAGGTGGGTGGGCGGCGATTCGCTTGGTTTCCTGTTTGACGTGGGGGGGCATTATCAATCCATGGGTAGGTTGAGGGGGGGGTTTTCTCCTTTATCCTCTAGCCAACGTTGTGGCTGTTCGATATTCGAATGCCGCTCACGTGCGCGCGGGTTGGGTTCGTATGCAAAACGTTTATAAAAGAGGACTGTGACTCTGTTGTTGGTGGTAATTGGTGGTGTCACTTGTCTCAATAAAGGAGAAGGAGGCTGACGAATTGGTGGAGAGGTTCGGAGAGGAGGATCTGCTTAAGTGCATATTCGGCCTCTCGTCCACCGAAATAGAGATATACAACACGCTGAGCAAGGGGGATACGATGACTGTGGCTGAGGTGGCCAACGCCGTGGGCAAGTCGAGGAGCACCGTGGAGCGCTCCCTCATAAAGTTCGTACAGCTCGGGCTGGCCAATAGGAGGCCGGTGCTCGCCAGAAACGGCGGCTATACCTACGTTTACTCCGTGAAGTCGCCCGAGCAGATCAGAAGCAGATTAACCGAGCTGGTCGATGCCTTCCACGAGCGCGCTAAGGCGATAGCGGAGTCCTTCCACGCAATAGCCAAAAGGCAGGAGCCAAAGCCCAGGAATTAAGCGAGCGTTTCTAGTCAATGCTAGTCCATCTCTATAATCCATTCTATTTAGCGGAGCCCTCCAGTAGTTTCCTAATGATGGATTGAGCCTCCCTCCCGGAGGGAGCCCTCTCCACCAGCGTGGCCTCCGCTATTTGGAACGTTGCCCCCGCAGTATGGACAGGAATGGGAGCGTGACCTGGCCCTGGCCGCGGATGGCCTGCCGCACCTGGGGCAGAGCAGGACCAAGTACTCCATGGCTATAAGTCCATGAGGTCCATTATAAACCTCGCGCGTATATATTTATATGAGGGAGGGGGGGTTGTGGAAATCGATGAGGGCATGGATATTATCCATCGGCAATGAGCTCCTCATCGGTAGAACCGTGAATACCAACGCTGCCTGGCTGGCCAGGAAGCTGACGCTGCTTGGGTACGATGTTAGGAGGGAGGTAACGGTGCCCGACGAGGAGGACGAGGAGGCAGAGGCGTTCCGGGACGCCGTGAGGCGAGGAGTGGAGCTTGTGGTGTCCACTGGGGGGGGCCTGGGCCCCACCTTTGACGATAAGACCAGCGAGTCCCTTGCCAAGGCATTGGGGGGGCGGCAGTATGATTTAAACGACGCAGCGCTGGAGCTCGTGAAGCGTAGGTTCGCCGCCGCTGGGCTGGAGCTCACGCAGCCCAGGTTGAAGCAAGCCATGATGCCCCCGGGGGGGAGCGGAGCCCATCCCCAACCCGGTGGGCACGGCGCCGGGCATTTGGGTGAGGGAGGGAAGCTCAATCATAATAGCCATGCCTGGGGGGGTCCCGGCGGAGATGCAGGGAATGTTCGAGCAATACGTTGAGCCAGGCTCAGGGAGGTCGGGCCTAGGCTGAGCTTCGCCGAGGAGAGCTTCACGGTGAGGGGGGGCGTGCCGGAGGCTGATGCGGCCCCAATAATAGAGAGGGGGGGATGAGGATGGGGGGGAGGAGGGTGTACGTTAAGAGCCACCCCAAGGGACATGAGGTGGGGGGGCGCCCTACCTGGAGATACACGTGTACGCCAGCGCCGAGAGCGAGGGCGAGGCGAGGGAGGAGGTTGCCAGGGTGGCTGGTTACTTGAGGGAGGAGTTGAGGAAGGCTGGGGGGGGCGAGGTAGAGTGAGCCCGGTGCACTTGAAGGCCAGGAAGGGCGAGGTGGCGAGCAATGCAGTGCTGGCGGGGGGGGACCCCCCCGGCAGGATAAGGCTACTATCTAGCTACTCACCAATCCCAGGACGGTTAATACAAATAGGGGATTCCTCGTGGTGACCGGCGAGCGAGGCGGGGTGGAGATCACCCTGGCGTCCCACGGGATAGGGGGGGGCCGTCCGCCGCCATAGTGCTGGAGGAATTAATAAGGCTGGGCGCCTCCAACATAGTTAGGCTAGGCACTGCTGGAGGCGTGACTGCCAACCCGGGCGAGTACCTGGTGGCCAGGGGGGGCGCGGCCTACCTGCCTGGGGGCCTGTACGAGCAGTACCTGGCCGATTATCATACCCCCCCGCCGCCGCCGACCCATCCCTCCACCTTGCATTGATCGATGAGGTGAAGAAGCGGGGGGGACTGCCCGCCAGGGAGGGTGTTGTGTACAGCAGCGATGCGTTCTACGCGGAGAATAGGCTGGACGCGTCGAGCTTGGCGGGGGGGCTTGGCGTGGCTGGCGTCGAGATGGAGTGCGGCGCCATCCTGGTGATAGCATCAATAAGGGGGGGCGCCAGGGCTGGGTGCGTGCTAATGATAAGCAATAAGCTGGGCGGCGCATTTCTTCCAACCCGCGCCATAGGTGACATGGCATTGAAGGCAGGGGGGGATGCAGTGATGGCTGCATTGTCGAGACTAGGCCGTTGATGCCCCGCCCCCTCGCTTGCCTTCCGCCTGGGTTTCCCAGGGAGGCGGTCTTCCTCCCGCTATGAGCGGGGGGGTCGGTCAATGCGTTTTGAAAGTGATTTCGGGTTTGCTGGGATTTCGTGAGTTAGAGGTATTTCGACGTATCGATTTCCTTGAAGCCCTCCTTCGGGGTTATAGTTATCACGTCCACGCCCTCGCCGCTGGCCGGATCGTGCATCATGGCCGCCCGCACCGCCCGTATGCCCAGCTTAATGGCGTCCTCCAGGCTCATTCCATCCCTATATCCATCCTCAAGCACGCCGAACGCCGTGGGGGACCCGCTGCCCGTGGAGGCGAACCTCCTCTCCTCAGTCACGGAGCCGTACCAGTCAATGGTGTACAGGACGGGGCCTTCCTGCTCGGTGACGCCGCCAAGTATCATGTGGGCTATGAATATGTAGGGCCTGCTGGAGAACATGGCTACTGAGGCGTAATTGGCGAGGGTCTTCACGGGAACCGGTAGGCCCGTGCGTATCTTGTAATCCATGGCTTGAAGCGTCAAGGCCTCGAGTATCTTCTGGACGTCGGCGACTCCCCCGCTCATCGTGGCCGCCACGTGATCGTCTATGCGCCATATCTTCCTCCCCCCCCTCCTGTGAGCTATGTAGTACCCAGCCGTAACCCTCCTGTCCGTGGCGAGCACCACGCGTCGCGAGCCACCATTCCAACCGTGGTCGTCCCTGTCTCCAGGTTATTGGCGTTAGGCTTGAGCACTCTGGACACCTCCCTCCTGTTGCTGCGCCTGGGCTTGCTCCTGCTGCGGCTGCCCTCCTCCCTCCTCCTTCTGCTCCTCCCTCTTAATGGTTATCTCCTCGATGAACTGAACCTTCTCTGCGCCGAACTTCTCAGCCAGGTCCTCCGCTATCCTGAGCTTCACGTTGCCTATCTTATCGATGAAGAGGGTGCTGGGGGGGGCAGCTTGACGGTTACGGACTTAGCCGCCTTATCCACGCTCACCTCCACGTCCCCACTCGACTCGGGGGAGGTATATCTTCACTATCTGCTTTGCCTTCTCCTCGTCCGTGACCAGCTTCTTGACTATCCTGCCCTTTATTAGGAGAGTCTTGCCGGCGAGGGGGGGGTGATTGAAGTCCAGTATGGCCCTCCCGCTGGATATGCTTATAACCCTGGCCTGCTGGCCGTCCATCTCCACGACGTCGCCGGGCTTCGGTATCTTGCCGTACTTATAGAACTCCCTTATGGAGAGCGTCTTCACCTTTCCCTGATCACGCTCACCGAACGCCTTGTCGGGCGGGACCTCGACGTTGACCTCGCCGCCCTCATCGGTCGCCAGGAGGGCTTGCTCCAGGGGGGGCTCGAATAGTTTCGTCTCCCCCCCACTATTATGAGGCGCGGGCCGTAGACCTCGTCCGGGTTGTATATGTTGGCCTGCTTAGCAGTGTCCTCCACGGTGGTCTCCACCACCTTGCCGTCATCCTTGGAGGTGACCGTGTACTCGAGCAGTATGTAGTCTCCCTTCTGAACCATCACTCCTCCACCTCCTCCAGCCTGGGCGCCTCCTCACTGGCCTCCTCAGACTCCATCCTAACCACGTGGGTCACGTACCCGGCTATCTTGTTCCGTATCCTCTTCGACGGAACCTTGGCCACGGCGTTCACCAACTCCTTATTGGCCTCGAAATCCTTGGATGCCTTATCCCCCCCATAAAGCGATATCAACTCCTCGGCCGCCCTCTTTATGTACCTCGGCCTTATCTTGCCCATAATTGGAAGACGGGGGGGATGGGCATTTATAAACATTAACTCCTAAATCCCCCCCGCCAATGCTTGCGGGGGGGAACCCGGTCTACGAGTTCCGGGATACTTGGGAGGCCCGGGTCATCAACAGGCCCAATAGGTTTATTGTGGAGACTGACTCGGGGGGGCCGTGCCACCTCCACGATCCGGGGGGGCGGCTCCTCGACCTCATATACCCGGGCAATAAGGTGCTGGTGCGGAAAAGCGGGGGGGAGGCGCGACTAGGTGCAGGGTGACGGCCGCGTGGAGCTGGGACGGCGGGGGGGAGTGGGTCGTGGTGGACAGCGGGATACACTCCGATATAGCCTCCAAGTTCCTACCAAGCGGGTCCAGGAGGGAGGTGAGGGTTGGGAGGCATAGGCTGGACTTCGCCTTCGACGACGCGTACGTGGAGGTGAAGGGGGGGTGCACGCTGGCGGTGGGCGGCAGGGCCCTCTTCCCCCGACGCGCCGACTAGGCGCGGGGGGGGCGGAGCACATGGAGCTGCTGGCGCGGTTGAGGAGGGAGGGGGGGCGGAGGGGGGGCATCGCCTTCATCCTGGTCATGAGGAGGGCGACCTGCTTCGCCCCGAATTGGGGGGGCATGGATCCCAGGTTCTCCGCCGCGTTTCGGGAAGCGGTGGACTCGGGCGTCGAGGTTTGGGTGAAGCGGTTCGGCTTGAGGGGGGGAGCGAGTTGGTGTATGGGGGGGGAGACCTCGATCTCTGCCCGGATTGGCGACGTGAACACAATGTTTATTAATTCCACATGGAGATGGGGGGGCGCAATGAGCGATCAGAGCCAGCAGCTGCCCAAGGGAACCACAGTTTATCAGGTATCGGGCGCCCAGATAATAGAGGAGTGCCCGAGGGCCGTGAGGACGCTCAGCGACGAGCCCATTAAGTTGTTCGGCAAGTGGACCTACGAGGACGTCGTGATAAGGGATCCGGGCTTGAGGAGGTACATGTGCTTGAAGCCCATGGTCCTGCCCCACACTGAGGGGGGGAGGAACCAGAGGAGGAGGTTCGGGAAGGACAGGATGCCAATAGTGGAGAGACTAATGAACGCCCTCCTGCATCCCGGCAAGAACGCGGGGGGGAAGAAGCATAAGGTGTACGGCGTCGTCAAGAGGTCCTTCGACATAATCTACCTGTCCACGGGAAAGAACCCCATCCAAGTGCTGGTGGATGCCATAGTTAACTCCGCCCCCAGGGAGGAGGTGACGAGGGTCATCTACGGAGGCATAGCGTACCCCGTGGCGGTTGACGTGACGCCGGCCAGGAGGCTGGACACGGCGATTAGGTGGATAGCGGAGGGCGCGCGGGGGGGGATGCTCTCATAACAACCCCAAGCCGCTTGAGGAGTGCTTGGCGGAGGAGATAATGGCGGCCGCGGCGGGCGACTTGAAGAGCTACGCAGTGAAGCACAGGGACGACGCGGAGAGGGTGGCGGCGTCGGCCAGGTAAGGAAAACCTTTATTACTTTCCCCATCGTTCCTCAAAGAATGGTAAAGAGATTGGTCCTTTTCCTGGAGATGCATCAACCGCGGCGCGTGAACCCGCTCCTCCCCCCCTACTCCGCCAACAGGGGGGGCCTCGAGGTGTTCGACGACGTCCTCAACAGGAGGATAGCGGAGAGGGCTGCGGGGAACTCCTACAGGAAGGTGCTCTCAATAGTGGGGGAGGCGCATCGCCTGTACGGGAGCAGGGTGGGCGTTGGGGTTACGGGTACCCTGCTGGAGCAGTTGAGGAGGTGGGGGGGCGGGGGGGACGTGGTGGAGACGCTGGGGGGGGAGGCTGGCGGAGGAGGGGGGGGCGGTGGAGCTCGTGGGGGGGGAGACGTACTACCACTCCCTGGCCAGCGAGTTGGATATAGGGGGGGAGTTCCGGGAGCAGGTGGAGATGCAGGTGGATGCTATTAAGGCGCTGGGGGGGGCGAGGCCATCCACTGCGGAGAACACCGAGTTCATCCTAAACAATAGGGTGGCGGAGGCTCTGGGAGGCATGGGTTTTCAGGCAGTGCTGGGGGGGGAGGGGGGGGTGGAGCGGGTCCTGGGGGGGTGGCGGTCCCCGAACTACCTGTACAGGATAAACGGCGTTAAGCTCCTGTTGCGGAATTACAGGTTGTCGGATGACGTGGGCTTCAGGTTCAGCAGCAGGGAGTGGGATCAGTACCCCCCTCACGGCTGATAAGTACGTGGAGTGGGTGAGGGCCTCCCCCGGGTGACCTCGTGTTCGTTGGGATGGACATGGAGACGTTCGGGGGGGAGCACCAGTGGGAGGGCACTGGGATACTGGAGTTCCTCAAGTGGCTCTTCAGGAGGGCTAGGGAGGAGGGGGGGGTGAGCGTGGAGTCGCCGGGCGACGCGGCGGCGGAGCTGGACGCTAGGGAGGGCATAAGCATAGAGCCTGGGGGGGCACCACGTCCTGGGCCGACAGGGAGAAGGACCTAAGCGCGTGGCTTGGAAGCGAGGAGCAGGTTAGGGCCTTCGCCTTCCTGAGGATGACCATGGCCGCGGCGAGGAGGGCTGGGGGGGGCGGGCGCTGGAGGCGTGGCGGTACCTGTCCACCAGCGATCACCTCTACTACCTAAGCTCCAAGCGGGGCCCGGAGGGGGACGTGCACGGTTACTTCAGCCCAGGCTCGCCGCGACGCTACTTCGAGGCCTTCATGGCAGCCATACAGAGGGTGTGGGATTACGCGTCGCTGAGGATGGGGGACGCCGAGCTACTGGAGGCGGTGAGGGGGGGGT
>BBBF01000064.1 GCA_001315925.1 Thermocladium modestius JCM 10088
CCAATCAAGGAAGAACCCGGCCCTCATGGGATAAAGAACCCGGCTTTAAAATGTGATTAAGGCGATGGTCTCGGCGGGCAAACTCACCGCTTCATTCATTATGGGGATTCGCTTGATCCGCGTGATGAGTTTTATTTTAAAGAGAGACGGTTGTGAATGTTTCGGAATACTCTCGTATATTCAGGAATAATTAATCCTGAGCATCCAGGTATAATAGTCGCCGGTTATGCAGGATTACTGCTTAATATGCTGGCGCACACGCTATTTTAATGAGCTCAATGACGTCGTATACAGATTTCACTAACGTGGAGAAGGCGGTGGCGGAGGCCCTATGGAACGTGGTCAAGGAGTCCAGGGGGGGATCATGTGTATCCTTCATACCCAAGACCTTGCTGGAGCGGTCCAACAATAACAGCTTAAAGAACAACATGCTGCCCGTGGTCTTCACGTTGGTAAAGCACATACTGGATGTATTGACGAGTCGAGGATTGCTTGAGAAGGATGATTCAAGAAGCGTGATCAGGTACAAGCTATGCAAGACCAGCGAGTTATGGGCCCTATGCAAGGAAAGCGACAACCCGGATAAAGTTGAGAAGCTGATAAGGGATTTGGTTGAGTGATCACCTTTCGCGCCGCCCCTCATTGCGCCCATCCTTGCCCTTCGGCCATGCACTCGGATATACTCCCCCCCTCTCCATTATGACCCTGGTGGGCTTCGCCACTATCCCTCTCTCCATCTTAAGCACTTCGTTGGTGCTGGCCACGGCCTTGGCGAGGGCCACCAATTCTCCCTTCAACGTAACTATAGCAGCCATGCGGTCCCTCTCAACGCCATCCTCTATCTTCGCCACTCCAGGGGGCCGCCAGGGCCGCTCCATGCGCCACCGAGTCGACCGCCGAGTCCCGTATGAATATCCTGGGCAAGTGCTTAACCATGTATTCAACGGGCTTCACGTATCTGCGCAGCAGCGATTCATCGCCGTACTGCTTCCAGAGATAGAGGGCATCGGCCAAATCGTGGAGGGTAACGGCCTCGTCCTCCCCCCCGAAGCACCCAACCCTCACCCTGCGCAGCTCGCGCATGTTGGCGCCGACCCCCCCGAGCACCTCCCCCCCACGTCGTAGCATAGCTTTCTTATGTAGGTGCCAGCCTCCACCCTGGCGTCGAGCAGCACGTACCTGCCATCCCTCTCCAGCATCTTCAGCGAGTAAACTCTCCTCGTCCTTAGCTGTCTCTTCACTGCGCTCTTTACTGGAGGCCTTTGGTAAATCTCGCCCGTGAATTCAGCAAGCACTTCGCGGATCCTCTCGTCCGAGGCATCGCCGTGAAGGGTCATGACGGCTATGTACTCCTTGTCCTCGTGGGAAATGCCCTGCAATACCTTGGTTGAGTCGCCCAGGGCTACCGGAAGCACTCCGGACACCCTTGGATCCAGGGTACCGGCATGCCCGGCCCTCTCCAGCCCCCCCATCATCTTCTTTATCCACGACACCACCTCGTGGCTGGATGGTCCCCCCCTGGGCTTATCGATAACCACGAATCCATGCCTAACGTGGTCCTCCGCGGCCCTCTTCTCCGGGTACGTCCCATACCGCTCATCGGTTCCCTCCTCTATCTTAACGTGTATAGCTCTCTCGCTCTTGCAGTCATCGCTCACCCATAACCCATAGAACCGCCCAATTTAAGCTAAGCGTTGCTGTACTTTCCCTCCCGGTTAAGTTTTTAACGAGCGGTGGCGTTGGGTTAAGCATGGGCATCATCAACGTTAATAAGAAGGCCGGCGCAATGCTGGATGAATTGATGAAGGATCTCTCCAGGAATGATTTGGCGCTGTTGGAGAGGCTCCCGCATGTAAGGGAGACCGAGAGGTATAGGGACGTCATAATTAATACGCTGAGGGAGTTCCACATATCCCTGGTCCTGGTGAGGCTGGTCTTCGATGATGGAAAGATAAAGGGCTATTCCTTCTTAATAAGGGGGGGAGATGGCGAGGTGGGGGGGGTCGCTGCCCAGCAGCGGCGTGGTGGAGGGCTTCATAGTGGAGCACGGCGGCGGTCGGTCCACCAAGTTCCTCTATGAGCCGGAGGAGTTCAATGGAGGAGCGGATCTGGAGGGGGGGAGGGTGAAGATGTTCGCCGACATGTATAGGAAGGCCGAGGAGAGGTTGACGGAGCTGCGGTTCAAGAAGGTCTACAGGGAGAGGGAGGCGTTTTACCTGCCTGAATAACCATGGATCCATTCAAGCAAAAGAAGATAGCATTCATGGAGAGGCTGGAGAGGGAGGCCGGGCTAGGCCGCGTTGACTTCGACATAATGGACGTGCTGCGCGGCATAAATTCGCTGCCAGATTACTTCACCACCAGCAGCTGCAGCGGTAGGATAATGATAGCCAGTGCGGAGAGGCTGGGCTTCTCCAAGTCCGTTAGATCGATGGGCTCCTTCGAGTTGGTATCCAAGTGGCATAGGCCAGTCACCATGGGGGGGGAGGTGAGGGAGGCCATGGAGCGGTTAAGCGATGCGTGGCTAATGGTGAGGAGCGCCATACTGCACGTGGTGGCCAGGAGGCTGGATGAGGCAGAGGAGTTATTGAGGCTGGCCAGGTCCTCCGGCTTCAAGCACAGCGGGATATCCTCAATTAAGGAGTGGGGGGGTACTTGGTGGAATTGTTGGGGGGGGAGGATAGAATGGATGTCCCACTCAAGGTGCGCGGTAAGTTGATTTACGATGATCTGGACCCGTTGGTGGATGCCGCCAACGAGACCCTCATGTTCGCCAAGCTCAGGCTGGCGGACCTAGTTAGATCCATCGAGAATGCATTAATGAGCGGTGGGTACCCCCCCGAGTCGCGGTTAATCAAGGTCCCGTACAGGCAGTTTAAGAACGAAATGGGAGCCAGGCCAGCCGGTCTCCCCTGATATCCGAGGCCTAAGCGCGCCTAGGGGGGGGATAATTAATAAAGCGGTCACGCTTTTGGCCAGTTCATGAATAGGATAACGGCTTCCTTGATGCTTTTGGCCGGTCTCTTGATGATAATCGACGGCGTGTTTCTAATCGATGTATCGATGTCCCCCCCTCCTCATTACTGCCTCCCCCCCAAGTCTCAACCCTTGTTCCAGCCTCCATCTACATGTACTCAGGAGCGGCGGAGGCCGTGGTGGGCGTCTTGTGTGAGGCCATCTTCTTCCTGGCCGTGCTGACCAAGGTGAATAGGAGGACCATAGGCATAATAGCCTCCTGCTCTCCCTAGCATCGCTGGTGGGAAGCGGGGGTTTCTTCCTTGGCTTCGCGTTTGCATTGGTCTTCTCCATATCCCTAATAAGGGAGAGGAGGTCCTAGCTCCGGCGCTGTTGGAACAAAGTTTATTAAATCGGTGTGGGCCGGGGGGGTATCATGGGTTCGCACGGTTCGTTAACTAAGGCTGGAAAGGTAAGGAGCCAAACCCCTAAGGTCCCCGCTAGGCCGCACAAGAATTTAACGCCGAGGCGCAGGAATTCCCGGAATTATACAAGGAGAATACTGAACGCCGAGAAGAGACAGTGATGTTGCCCGCAATCCGCGCTTCCCTAATTTCCTCAAATCACTAACACCTCAGCTCCGAGCGCTTTACCCGACCTCAAGCCGCTGATTAGGGTTAAATAGTCTCCCCGGAATTCTATAGTGGATGTCGTTTAAGTCCGTCATTGAGGTGATGGAGTACCCCCCAAAGCGTCAGGCTGGTCGCCTCTAGGGACGTACCTGAGATAAGGGTGGGGGGGGTACGGGGGGGTTGGCCCGCTTAAGGCGGGCGATCCGATCCAGGCTCCCCCCTCCATGGCCCTACTGCTCATTAGCAAGGGCATGGCGCAGTTGATTCAGCAGGACTTCATCTCGCTTGATGATCTTCGCAAGATTCATTGGAGGGAGAACAAGTCCTTGAATGAGCTGCAGGAGCTCGATAGGGGGGGTTCTACGTTAGGGCTAGGCTGAGCATGTCGCAGTTGGGGGGGGAGCAGGAGGCGAGGCAGTACGAGCAGATACTGAGGGAGTTGGCACAGGCCAGGCTTAGGAAGCTCCTCAACGCGGTGGCCGTGTCGCCCTCCCTGGTGGACACGAGGGAGTTTCTAGACAAGTTGCCGGTGGAGGAGGAGGCGCTTGTGAGGGAGGTGAGTAAGGCGGCTGGGAACTGGCTCGACGCGGTGGGTGGGAGACCGTGATGGAGGAGAAGGAGGCCGTTAATTTCGATGAGTTGATAGAGAAGTTCAAGTCGCTGCTGGAGTCGGATGAGAAGTACCTGAACGAGTTGAGCACCATGATAATAAACAGGGAGAGGTCGCTGGTGATAGACTTCAATGACTTGGTGTTGAACGGCAAGGAATTGGCTGACTTGCTGATGGACTCGCCCAACCTAGCCATAGATGCGGCATCCAATGCAGTGAAGCGAATGGTGACGGAGCGGGATCCAGAGTACGCCCGCCAAGTGGGGGGGAAGTTCCACGCCAGGTTCAAGATGCCTCAGACCGACAAGTTGAGCTTGAGGAAGCTGCGCAGCGATCAGATAGGGAGGTTCATAGCCATAGAGGGCATAATACTGAGACAAACTCCCCCCCCAAGCACTTCCTAGTCAAGGCAATATACAGGTGCACGCAGTGCGGCTACGAGGTGGAGGTGCCCCAGACCCTCAGTTCCTTCGTCCAGCCCCCCCCAGGAAGTGCCCCCCCAGGTGCGGCGCTGTTAACTCGCTGGAGCTGACCTCTGAGCGGAGCGAGTTCATTGATTGGCAGAAGGTGATAATACAGGAAAGGCTGGAGGAATTGCCGTCCGGCCAATTGCCGCGCAACATGGAGGCCATCCTAATGGATGACTTGGTGGACAGGGTGAAGCCGGGGGGGGATAGGGTGACTGTAACGGGCATACTGGAGCTGGACATGGCTGAGCTCAGGAAGCTGAGGCCCCCCCATACTTTCCAGTTACATAAACGTGAACTACATAGAGAGCATGCAGAAGGACTTCGCAGAGGTCGAGATAACCAGCGAGGACGAGGACAGGATAAGGGAGTTGGCCGCCATGCCCGACGTGAGGGATCGCATAATCCGCTCCATAGCCCCCTCAATCTACGGCATGACGGACGTCAAGGAAGCCATAGCCTGCCTACTCTTCGGCGGAGTCCCTAAGGAGTACCCAGACGGGATTAGGGTGAGGGGGGGACATTCATCTCCTCCTGATAGGGGGGGACCCCGGCGCTGGGAAGAGCCAATTGCTGAAGTTCGTGAGCAAGATAGCGCCGAGGGCGGTGTACACCAACGGCAAGGGATCCACGGCCGCCGGCTTGACGGCCGCCGTCGTTAGGGACAAGACGACGAGCGAGTTCTACCTGGAGGCCGGCGCGTTGGTTCTCGGGGGGGACATGGGGGGGGTAGCCATAGTGGACGAGATAGATAAGATGGATGCGAAGGACCGCGTGGCCATGCATGAGGCAATGGAGCAGCAGACCGTGTCCATAGCCAAGGCCGGCATAGTGGCCACGCTCACGCCCGCTCCTCGGTGCTGGCCGCCGCCAACCCCACCTTCGGCCGTTACCTGCCAAATAGAACTGTAGCTGAGAACGTGGATCTCCCAGTGACTCTGCTGTCTAGGTTCGACTTGATCTTCATAGTGAGGGACGAGCCCAACGCGGAGAAGGACAGGAACATAGCGACTCACATAGTGAAGCTGCACGCCAATGATGTTCTGGACGCCTACAGCAGGGACATAATAAAGCCTGACCTGCTTAGGAAGTACATAGCGTACGCCAGGAAGCACGTGAAGCCGATACTAACAAAGGAGGCGCAGGACATGGTGACTCAGTTCTATATACAGATGAGGGGTAAGTCCCAGGAACCGAGCTCGCCAGTCGCAATAACCGCCAGGCAATTGGAGGCCCTCATCAGGCTCGCCGAGGCCGAGGCCAAGATGAGGCTCAGCAGCGCCGTGGACAAGGAGGACGCGGATAGAGCGATATCTCTCTTCCTCAAGTTCCTCCAGAGCGTCGGGATAGACGTGGAGACCGGCAAGGTCGATATAGACGTGATAATGACTGGGAAGCCCCCCCGGAGCTCCCAGGAGAGGATAGCGGTGGTGCTGGAAACCATAGGTAGGCTGGAGGAGTTGAATAATGGCAAGCCCGTCAAGCTAGATGATGTGCTCAGGGAGGTGGAGGAGAGGGGGGGAATGGATAGATCCACCGCGGACAAGTTGATAAACCTCCTCATGAAGCAGGGCGAGCTGTACGCGCCCAAGCCGGGGGGGTACGTGAAGAAGGTGCATTAAACCCTAACAAGTCCCCCCCGACGGATTTGATATTGTTGTCGCGGTGGTCCGCTGCGCAGACCAAGTGCGCCGCTTAAATGGAGGATCCCGCCAGGTCCCGCCCTCCCGAGCCCTCGGCGGGGGGGGCTCAAGCTGGTTGGAGCAGAGAGAGGGGGGGGTTAGTCATGTGGATTTAAAACTTAAAAGAATAGCGCGACGCGCGGATTATGTCGTCAAGCGAGGGCAGCGGCGTTGAGGCATTGATTCATCCCTCCTCGGTGGCGGTGGTGGGGGGGGCGACGCCTAGGAGGGATAGCATAGGCAACGTAATAACGCTTAACCTCACCTCTAAGTTCCGGGGGACGGTTTACCTGGTGAATCCAAGGTACTCCGAGATAAATGGGGGGGTTAGGGCCTATCCATCTATTAAGGATATAGGGCAACCCATAGATCTAGCCGTGATAGCCGTGCCCGCGCCGTTGGTGCCGTCGGTCATGAGGGAGGCGGCGGAGGCGGGCGTGAGGGCGGCGATAATAATAAGCGGCGGATTCAGCGAGGTGGGGGAGTCGGGAGCCAAGCTGGAGGAGGAGGTGAGACTGGCCAAGGGTCGGGTCAGGGTATTGGGGGGGCCCAACTGCATAGGCGTTTACAATGCATCGACGGGGGGGCTGGACACGTTCTTCCTGCCCGAGGACAGAATGGGGGGGAGGCCGAGGCCCGGCCCCATAGCCCTAATAAGCCAGTCCGGGGGGGCGGTGGCTGGGGGGGCGATACTGGATTGGGCGGCCAGGCGGGGGGGATTGGGTATTGGGGGGGTTGCCGTTAATTACGGCAATAAACTCGACGTGACCGAGGTGGATTTAATGAAGCACCTGGCCTCCGATCCCTCCATAAAGGTGATAACGATGTACATGGAGGGGTTCAAGTACCCGGGGGGGAGGGTAGGAGGTTCATGGAGGCCGCCAAGGAGGTCTCCGCGAGAAAGCCAGTGGTGGTGTACAAAGCAGGTAGGTCGCGGTCATCACGGAGAGCCGTGGCCAGCCACACTGCAGCGCTGGCCGGCAATTACGAGGTGTACAGCGCGGCGTTCAGGCAGGC
>BBBF01000065.1 GCA_001315925.1 Thermocladium modestius JCM 10088
CATAGTTGTCAGGAGCGCTGAATCGGAGATAATAAGCGAGGAGGCCCCCCCGGAGGCCTATAAGGATGTGGACTCGGTGGTGGAGACAGCCGATGCTCTTGGGCTGGCCCGCAAGGTTGTGAGGACAAGGCCTATAGGCGTTGTGAAGGGATGAAGCAACTATTTGAGTTTCTCCTCTTAATCTTTTTAAGCATATACCTGATCCGCATTCATGGAGTTAGGCAGTATAATTAAGTCGATAGAGGACAGGGTGAGGGTCATCGATGAGACGCGGGAAAAGCTGCTTAAGGATACCAGGGATATAATAAGGACGTCCAAGGAAGTGATATTGAGGATAGCCAAGGGCGATCTGGATTCCAAGTCCAACAGCGTTGATAGAATAGTAGATCAAGTTAAGAGCGTGGTCGACGCGGCAAAGAAGGTTCCCGAGGTGTACTATAGTGGATTATTGGATGGGCCATTAGCGGAGTACGCGGAGGCATGATACTCTACCACCTGATCAAGTTCAATAGATACCCAACCCCCCCAGAGGAGTTGGGGGGGATATATGATATCCCCCCCTACGTGCTCGGGCTGGGCGACGTGGTTGGAGAACTGCGCCGCATAGTGCTGGACATGCTGAGGCTTGGAAGGGCCAGCGACGCGGAGGCCTTGTTTAAACGCATGGAGGAAATATATGAATCCCTCTCCCTATTGATAATACCTAATGCATTGGCGCCCGGCTTGAGGCCTAAGGTTGATGTGGCCAGGAAACTCGTGGAGAGCACTCGGTCTGATCTCTTCCTGTATCAGGTCAAGAGGGGGGGAATTGCAGGCAATGAGGATAGTGAGGACTATAAATGAAAACTACGTGAAATCCCGCGTTCCAAGAGGCTTCAACTTGAGCGCAGCCAGGGCAGTGCAGCGCAGGTTATCCGGCCTAGTCGTGGAGAAACCATTGAGCGAGAGGAGATTGGTGGCCGGTCTGGATGTCGCCTATGTGGGCAATACTGCGGTGGCCGCCGCCGTCATTGTTGACTCAATTAGCAAGGCTGTGATGGACTCCGCCGTTATATATACGCGAGTGGATTTTCCCTATATTCCCACCCTGCTTTCCTTTAGGGAGCTGAAGCCCATGGTGATGGCCTATAAATCGCTCGAGAGGGCCCCGCACGTGGTTATGATAGATGGACACGGCATCGCCCATCCATATCGTTTAGGCATAGCGGCCCACTTTGGAGTAACCATGGGGATGCCAACTATTGGGGGGGTGGCCAAATCCTTATTATATGGAGAGTGCGACGTGGACGTGGATGCCTCCCCCCCCATACTTGATCCGGCCACTGGGGGGGACCAGCTGGGCGCCGTGATTCGATGCGGCGCGGGTCTTGGGCCCACTTTTATCAGCGTGGGCAATCTAATCTCGCTTCCCGATGCCGTTAGATTGGCAAGGGAATTATGCGTCTCGTCTGTGATGCCGCTTCCCATATTGATGGCTCATAGGCTCGCCAATAAGGCCAAGAAATCCATTAAGCCTCAATCAGGTTGAATATCGTGATTTAAGGAGGCTTGAAATAGGAAAGTTTTTAAATAGCTAATTAAACGGGTTATCATAGGTGAAGTGGGCGAGAGGAGATGAAGATACCGTTTTGCACTTTCTGCGTGAAGTCGCGCATGTTTTGTGCCAAGTGCCAATCCCTTCTGGATAGCGGGGGGGAGTATGAGGAATTAGACGTGGATGTGATAGATAAGCTATTATCAATGGAGCAGAAATACAAACAGTACCTATCAGATGTATCCTACAGTAAATCCTACAAGGTGAGGAATTTATTGTTGATAGCGATGGTAGGCATCAGGGGGGGAATTCCAAAGAGCATCGTTAAGCAAATGGAGGAGGAATTGACGAGCGAGCTAGGCATCAATGTTAGGCTGGTGGAGCACACTACTAAGGTAAATGAGCTTGCGACTCAATTGACTTACCCGGCAAGGATATATAGCATATCAATGGCTTGGCTGCCTGATGGAACTAATGAAACGATAATTAAGATACCGAGGCACGAGACCGGCAGGCTTCCATTCAAGCCAACGGAGCTGGGCAAGGTCCTCAGCAAGCTGACCAGGGAGAACGTTAAAGTTGAAGTAGTGGGTTAATGCTTTTTAACGGCGTGATCTCCTCCAATGCAATGAAGAGCTGGACGGTTGAAGCAGCATCGATGCCGGATGGGTCTCAAGTGGAGTTGGCGGGCTGGGTTTGGGATGTGAGGGAGGTCGGTAAGATAAGGTTCATAATATTGAAGGACAGGGAGGGCGTTATCCAGTTAACGGTTAAGAAGGGGGGGGATGTGCCGCAAAGCGTTTGGGAGGCAGCGGCTGGGTTGGTCAAGGAAGACGTAATACTCGTGAAGGGGGGGTAGTTAAGGCGAGCCGGATAGCCAAGAGCGGCGTGGAGGTTATACCAAGCGAGTTGAGGATTCTAAATAAATCAAAACCGCTTCCCATAGATATATGGGGGGGAAACGTCGCCCAAACGGAGCTAGACGCTAGGCTGAGGTACAGGATCGTGGACCTGAAGAGACCGGAGTCGCTGGTCATATTCAAGGCATCGAGCGCCGCGGCCAGGGCCATCAGGGAGTCCCTGTATGATAGGGGGGGATTCATAGAGGTTTTCACGCCTAAGATAATATCGACCAGCACCGAGGGCGGGGCTGACTTGTTTCCAGTTCAATACTTCGACGTGGTGGCCTACTTGGCCCAGAGCCCCCAGTTATATAAGGAGGAATTAACGGCTTCCTTGGAGCGGGTGTTCGAGATAGGGCCTGCCTATAGGGCTGAAAAACACAGCACCACTTATCACTTGAATGAGTTCATATCTGTGGATTTAGAGGCTGCCTTCATGAATTATAGGGATGTCATGTCGATACTGGAGGACGTGATAATCAATGTTTACTCAAGGATACTGCAAGTGCCCGGCGTCGTGGATATGAATAAGGAAATATCAGTGCCCAAAAAACCCTTTGCCGTGGTCTCCTATGATGATGCACTAGAAATGCTGGGCAAGAAGGGGGGGATAAACGTGAGGTGGGGGGATGATATTCCAAAGGAGGGACTTGAGGCGCTCACGGGCGAGGTGGGTTCCCCCCCATTCTTCCTGGTGAATTTCCCGACGTCGCTTCGCGCGTTTTATACAATGCCCGTGGAGGGCGATCCCTCACGGAGCGAATCATTTGACTTGGTAATAGATGGAGTGGAGATAGTGTCAGGCGCGACTAGGATACATGATAGGAAACTTCTCGAGAATGCCTTGATCAGCAGGGGGGGCTTGAATCCGGCCAATTTCGAATCACATCTGGCCGCCTATGAGTGGGGGGGCATGCCTCCCCATGCTGGTTGGGGGGGCTTGGCTTTTACAGGCTATTAATGGTGATGCTGAGGAGGAGCAATATACGGGAGGTTGTGCTTTTCCCCAGGGATAGGAATAGGTTAACCCCCCCTTAGTATCCTTTAAATACTCCCCCCCAATCCTTGAATGGGCGTGGACGTGGCTGCATTCACTGTTGCATCGACGCTGTCGGGAGGCCACTTGAGGATTCTCAATGCAATGTCGAGGTACCCAAGGAGGCCCACGCTCTTCATACCTAGGAATTATTATGAGGGATTGATAAACACCTTAGAGGAGTATTACGAGGGCAAGTTCGTGGACTTCGTGGTTAACAATACCGTAGTGCTGCCGCCGCGGCCGTTGACTAATCCGATAGCCGCGGTCCTATACATGAGATATATACGGGCTAAGTTCAAGAGGGATTTTTCTTATTATGATATTTTCTATATTCCCCACGAGCACACCGATTTAGCCATGATGTTCAAGGGCCTTGATCATCCATGGACCGCGCTGCTGCAGCTGACCCCCGCGGTGGGCTCGTTGGCGTACAACGGCGATGCCTCCACCATAGAGTTGATAGCCAATAACTACATAGTTCAGAACGAGAGCAGATTGCCTCAATTCATGCTCAGCGAGAAGCTGCTCGAGTTGAAGCTGGCGGAGACCGTTTTCAGGGGAGTGCCCGTGCTCTCCGTATCTAAATCAATAGGATATGAACTTAAGAGGCTTGGCGTCAACATGATGGTGGAGCCAATAGAGCCCGGCGTTGGAGTGGATGCATGCAGCATGGGGCGTAGCGGGGGGTGCGCGTAAAGACATAGACGTTATATTCTTTGGTAGATTGATACCGGGCAAGGGAATTTTTGAGTTCCTTCACGTGGTGCGGAGGATGCGTTCATTGATGGGTAAGGACGTGGTGGCGGTGATGGCCGGCCATCCCGAGAGGATTAGGTACGTGAAGGAACTGCGGCGGCGGGCAGTTAATATGGGATTGAAGATAGATATAATGCCGGGGGGGTGGGGGGGGAGGATGGAATTGATGGACTTGGTATCCAGATCCAAGGTATTCGTCTACCCCACCAAGTTGGACTCGGTCGGCATGGTTGTGCTGGAGGCCCTCAGCTGCGGCGTTCCAGTGGTGACCCACGATATACCGGCCACTAGGTTCAATTTTAGAACTAGGTCCGTGATAAGGGTTCCCGTCCGCGATGTGGATTCCATGGCATCCGCGGCCGTGCATCTATTGATAAATGACGAGGAAAGGGAGTTGCTGGGCAGGCTTGGAAGGAGGTTTGCGGCCAAGTTTAATTGGGAGGACGTGGCGACCGCTGAGTGGGATGCATTGAGGAAAGTGATCAGTATGTGGAGCATTGAAGGCAATGAGGAGGTTCGCCCAAAGGCAAACTAATGAGGGAATCAATTAATGTGCATAGGCATGCTTTAAAGCTGGCGTTAATCTAGTCAATGATGGGAAGGGCTGTCGTGTTGGGCTTGGGGGGGCCCATGGGAAGGGCCGCTGCATATTACCTGTCCAAATACACCGAGAACGAGGTGGTGGGCTTCGATATATCGGCCAGCGAGGTGGAGAGGGCTAGATCACTTGGAATAAATGCCTCCCAGGCAGATGCCCTAGCAGGGATAGATAGTATTGTGAAGGATGCAGATGTAGTTATAGGCGCGCTTCCCCAATCAATGGCGGATGAGCCGTGGCGGCGGTTCACTCAGTTGGGGGGGTTCCAATGGTCGACATGATATTCATGTGGAAGTACGATGAGGCTAAGGCGGCTTCCTTGAGGAATGGAGCGATAATAGTGCCGGCGTGCGGATGGGCGCCCGGATTGACTAATCTTCTGGCTGCAGCTGCCGTGAGTGAGTTAGACGACGTGAATCAATTGGAGATCCACGTCGGGGGGCAATCCGATAAATCCATCCCCCACCCCCTATACTACTCCATTTTATTCTCGCTTGATAGCACAATAGATGAATACGTCAGGCCAGCCACTGTTGTTAGGGACGGCAGGCCAACAACCGTGGATCCCTTGGATGAGGTGAAGGCATTCAATACATCAATGATAAAGGGGGGGGACTTCGAGGAGTTCTACACGGATGGGTTATCCACGTTGATCGGCACATTGAAGGTGAGGAACATGGCGGAGCTCACCATAAGGTGGCGAGGCCATCTGGAGGCCATGAAATTGCTGCGGAGACTGGGGTTACTTGATGATAGGAAGTTGGCTTCCCAGGTCCTTGGCAAGGCATTGGCAGGGACGAGAGAGATTTCTCAATAACCGTGGTGGAGGCGCGTGGATCCACTGATGGCGAGGAGGCCATTATTAGATACGAGGGCATTGATTATGCTTCCGACCAGTTCACATCCATGTCAAGGCTCACCGGCTTCTTCGCAGCCATAACGGCCAACTTAATAATTGATGATTACATAAGGGGGGGAAGCGGATTAACTCCCATAGAGACCGTTTACAGCGGTGACTTGTTTGGAATAGTAATGGATGATCTCAGAAAGGTTGGCATAAAGTTTTGGAGAGTCGAGCGTAGGATAGTTGATTGAGGGACTAGCGCGGCAACTGCCACTCGCTTAACGGCGTGGGCGGAGCATCCACGATTCGTTTATTAATTATTTAATCAATTGATTAATCATGAAGGTGGTGCAATTCCAAGAAAGCGGATTAGATAATCTGAAAGTAGTCGAGACGGAACGGCCGAGGCTTGGTTCCCATGATGTTTTGCTTCAAGTAATGGAGGCTGGCGTGAATCCGATAGATTACTATGTTGTTTCATCCATCAACGTGAGGCCCATGCCGCATGTACCAGGCGCTGAATTCGCGGGGGGGTGGTAGTGGAGGTCGGGGGGGATCACGTCAGCGATTTCAAGCCAGGGGGGGATCGCGTGGCTGTCTATAATAGGGTATTCGATGGTTCCTGCGACATGTGTCTCTCATCCATGGAGCATCTATGTAGAAACGGTGGAATAATGAGCGTTGTGACCAACGGTGGCTGGGCCGAATACGTGGCGGTGCCCGGCAAAAATTTAGTTAAAATTCCTGAGATAGGTTGGGAGATCGCGGCCAGTCTACCTGTGTCGGCGCTTACTGCTTATCATGCATTGATGTCGGCGGGACTGCGCCCGGGAAACGTGGTGGCAATCTTCGGCGCATCCGGCAATACGGGGCAGTTCGCGGTTCAGCTTGCTAAATGATGGGAGCAGAGGTGATAGCCGTCACGGGGAAGGATTGGGTTAGGGAGTTGGGAGCCGATTACGTCGTCACAGCCGATAAGGCAGTGGATGAGATCGGCAAGCTAACGGGCGGCAGGATGGCCGACGTCGTAATTGACCCCCCCTTGGACAAAGCACGTGGACCGCCAGCATTGGAGCCGTTGGTCGAAGGGGGAAGTGGATAACCTTTGGTCAATTAACTGGGGGCGAGGTCACACTTTCTATTTCTAAGTTATACTCAAGCGAGGCATGGATAATAGGATCAACTGGAGGCACCAGGAAGGAGTTGAGTGAATTGGCGAAGTTATCTCCTAAATTGAAAGTGAGAGTGGATAAGGAGTACGACATGAATGATGCGCGCAATGCATTGGATAGATTATTTTCCAAGCAGCGAAATGGGAGGGTAATGCTCAGAATAGGCCGATAATATGAATTGATATGGGAAAGGTAAGTCTCGTCCTAACGGGCGAGGGGTCAGAATCGGCATCAATGCATCTATTATCTTTGTGATAAAAGAAACGACAAACCTAGCCTTTTAGGGCATTAGGTTTAGATACCTACGTTTCGCTAGCCCCTCTCGGTTAATTCTTTGAGGAT
>BBBF01000066.1 GCA_001315925.1 Thermocladium modestius JCM 10088
TCCCTAAGCATGGAGAGCTCCCCCCCCTCCAATTCCTCTATTCGCTTCTTGAGCCGCTCCCTCAAGTCGAGCAATCGCTTCACTTCGTCCTGCATCCACTGTTCCGCCCAGCATCGCTATTTATCCTTTCCCCCCCTCCATGGATCCCGGCCAGCCCAACGGAATAGATATTAACGCGGCTCCCTCCCCCCCGCCGCAGTGGGCAAGCCAATAGTTCTCTCAATAGGTAACCTGAACCTAGATATATATATGAAGATCGGCAACCTGCCCGGGATAGATGAGGCCGTGGACGCGTTCGAGGCTACGTGGGAGGCGGAGGGTCAGCCGCCAATTTCTCGGTGCAAATAGCGAAGCTGGGCCTCAGCTCTCGATTCATGGGCTCCGTGGGGGGGTCCGACACCGTGGGCGGGATATTGGTGGATGAATTGAAGACCTTCGGGGTGGACACCCGCTTCATAAAGAGGATAGGCTATGAGAAGACAGGCACAGTGGCCGTGCTGGTCGGATTGGATGGAAGCAAGAGAATGATAGCCTACAGGGGGGGAGCCAATATGGGACTAATACCTAGCGATATAGACGGCGCGGCCCTGGATGGAGTTAATCACGTACACATGGCCACCGGCAGGACGGAGATAATAGAGGCCGGGCTGAGGAGGAGCAGATTCATCGGCGCGACGGCGTCCATAGACGGCGGAACCAGCCTGGCCAGGAAGGGCATAGACGTCGTGTCCAGCCTGCTCAAGGGCATAGACGTAATGTTCATGAACTCCGTCGAGGCAAGCATACTAAGCGGCGTGGAGGACCCCCCCATTAAGGCGGGCTTCGCAATATACGGCAAGGTCGAGCCCCCCCGGGAGCTGGTTATAACGCTGGGGCCAAAGGGCGCTCTATGCATAAGCGGAGATGAATCGAAGGTGGTGGAGGCATTCAGGGTGACCCCCGATCGATACGACGGGGGGGCGGGCGACGTCTTCGCGGCGTCCTACGTATCCGCAAGACTAATGGGGGGGCTAGGCATAGTGGAGAGATTGATATTTGCCAATGCCGCCGCCTCCATATCCGTAACCAGGAGGGGGGGAGCGCGATCGGGCCCCCAAGCTGGATGAAGTCTTGGAGTTCCTATCATCGATAGGATACACGGAGATAGCCGATAAATTGGGCGGGAGCATAACGGAATAGAACAACTAGCCCTTCATCACTTCCTTCACCCTTATGAAGTACGCCGTGACGGAAATAGCTCCAGCGCCCTTCGCCGCCTCCGCCACGCGGGCGGCGTCAGCCTCATCGACTGCCGGATAGACCAAGAGGATGAAGCCGAACTTACTTACCCCCCCCCCCGCTGTCTGTCCCTGCACCTCAGTCGTTGCGTAGGCAGTGAGCAAGCTCTTGCCGGTGCTGGATCCTATGGCAGTCAAGACTCTCCCCCCCAACTCCCCCCCGGGCCTGTTTAAGAGGATCATATCTAGGAGAACCACTCCCCCCCCGCTGTGCTATCAATGCCTGCCTTAAGCAGGTCCACGTAGAACCTGCTCGCCTTTTCCACCGCCCTCTCCAAGTCGAGCGCGACCCACGACATGCTGTAATTGAAGTTTCTAGCTTAATAAGAATATCGGTGCCTGCATCACACCCTGAACTCTCGCTGTCCGGCCTCGGCCTCCCTCCTACAGCTGGGGGGGGCACGGCATGTCCCTCGACAACGCGCTCGCCAGCGCGGCTAGGGACACGCTTCTCAGCCAGACCCTGCCGGGCCCCTTATGTTTACGAAGAACAATCCCTCGCCGCCCAGCAGCATCGTCTTAAGCCCTCCCGCCCTCTTTATTCCGTACTGCATCCCCCCCGCGTCGAAGGCCAAGAGATGCCCCGCCTCCACGTCTACCTCCTCCCCCCCATCCCCCCCTAATTGGAGCGGCAAAACGTTGCCCGTCCCATGCAGGAAAACATTGCCTGGCCCCGTGAACTTGGCCAGGAACAGCCCCCTCGCCGCCGAATATGCCCGCCGTCAATTTCGCCAGCGATGCATCGTAGCGAACGCCGCCCTCCGCGAATAGGAAGCTGCCGTGCTCGGCCAGCAATTGATCCCCATTGCCCAGGCTTATTTGAACTACCTTGCCGGGAGTGCTCCCCCCCGCAAAGGCGGTCTCGCCTGGGCCGGTTAGTTGGAGAACGAAGAACGTTGCCCCCCCCGTCACGGCCCTCTTCAACCCAGCCATGAAGCCCCCCCCACATCCCTTGCTTGGAGATTAACGGTGGGCGACTTATAGAGGAGATGCCCTCCCCCCCGTAGATGCTCTCGCCCTCGTCCATGATGACCTTGACCAGCTGCAGATCATCTCCCAGTATGGAATATTGCATGTATTGACTTACATTTCAATTAAATAAACTTTGTGCTCCCATGATCATAGGTCCCTCCCCCCTCCTTTGTAAAAGGTCGACAAGTCTCGCCCCCTCGGGGCGGGGGGGGAGGTCAGAGAGCGATCAGCACGGGGGGGGCAAATCGCATAAATAGCGCAGGGCTTTTGGCTCAATACATGAAGTTGACCGAAAGGCTTTGGTCATCCATAGGCGATGTATATTCAGCAATACTGAATCACCCATTCATTAAGGGCCTATCCGATGGGTCCTTGGAGGAGAATAGGTTCCGGTTCTACATAGTGCAGGACCATCTATATCTACGGGAGTTCAGCAGGGCAGTGGCGCTGGCCAGCGCGAAGGCCAGAAACGAGGAGGAGCAAGTCTTATTCGCCACCCACATAGCTGATGCGTTGAACGTGGAGAGGAGCCTCCATGGCAAGTACCTGTCCCGCTGGGGGGGCGTGAACGTAGATGATTACGGCATGTCGCCCACCAATGCGGCGTACACCTCCTATTTGCTGGACGTGGCATACTCAAGGCCATACCACGAAGTCATCGCGGCGCTGCTTCCCTGTTACTGGATATACATGGAGGTGGGCAGGGAGTTGATCAGGCGTGGATCCCCCCCAAACGAGCTGTACAACATGTGGATCAACACGTATGGGGGGGGAGAAGCCTATGAGCGGGGGGGCGTGAATGCCGTGCTTGGCATAATGGATTCCATGGAGTTGACCAGCCAAGAGACTGCGGCGGCGATGTCCAGGTTCAGGCTGGCCTCCATCTATGAGTACATGTTCTGGGACTCCGCGTACAGGATGGAGCGCTTCCCCTTCAAGCCGTGACTCCCAGAAACATGAGGCGGTCGAGTTCAATGCCCTTATTGTGTTTTTTAGTTAACGGCTTAAGCTTTATTAAGCCAAGCTATGCGGGAAATCCATGGATAGGGTATCCATAGTCACCTTCGTCGTTGTGCTGGGCACCATGATGGCGGCCATAGACTCCACTATAGTTATACTGGCGCTTCCCACAATGGTTCAATCGCTTCACTCCGACTTATTCACAATGATATGGGTAATACTGATATACTTGCTCGTGACCGCCGTGCTGACCACCCAGCTGGGCAGGTTGGGGGGGGATAACTACGGAAGATCCAGGATATACAACATAGGCTTCCTGATATTCACGGTGGGCTCGGCAATGTGCGGCGCCGCCCCAAACGACGTCTTCCTGGTAGCCTCGAGGGGGGGAGTGCAGGCGCTGGGCGCGGCGATGCTGCAGGCCAACAGCGGCGCGATAATAGCGGATCACTACCCGCCAACAAGAGGGGGGGAAGGGCTTATGGGTACACGTCGGTGGGGGGGTGGAACGTGGGAGCTATACTGGGCATAGTGCTTGGAGGCATAATAACCACATTCATAGGGTGGAGGTTCATCTTCTACATAAACGTGCCCATAGGGATAGCCGCGATAGCCTTGGGGGGGATAAGGGAGGTGAAGGATTACAACGTGGTCAAGAGGAGGTTCGACGTGCCCGGCACTGTGCTCCTCGCCGCCTCCCTGGCATTGATCGCGTATGGAGCGGCCAACGTGGCCGGGGGGGTGGGGGGGGTTAACAGTCCCCGACTTGGCTATACTGACGGTCGGCCTCGCATTGCTCGTGCCATTCG
Organism: Thermocladium modestius JCM 10088; assembly: GCA_001315925.1. Classification (GTDB taxonomy): domain Archaea; phylum Thermoproteota; class Thermoprotei; order Thermoproteales; family Thermocladiaceae; genus Thermocladium; species Thermocladium modestius. The sequence goes on from BBBF01000066.1 coordinate 4,019, forward strand.
TTTACTGGGAGAGGAGGGTTAGCTACCCGCTCATAGATTTCAGGGCATTCCGCAATAGGATATTGGCGGCCAGCATGTTGGCGGCATTCCTCCAAAGCGCGGGCTACCTATCCACCGCGTTCATATTGATAATGTACCTACAGGGAATTAGGGGGGGCCTATCCCCATTCTCCGCCTCTCTCCTCCTAGTTCCTGGCTACGTGCTTGCCAGCCTCCTCGGCCCATGGGCCGGCCGCCTAAGCGATAGGATGGGGGGGCTAGGTTGCCGCCACCCTGGGGGGGATAGGGCTCATGCTGGCCGCGGCGGGGGGGGCTTACTCCCTACTGGGCCTGGCCACGCCGTACTCTTACATAATAGCAGCGTCGATAGTTGGGGGGGGATAGGGTCGGCGTTCTTCTTCCCAGCCAACAACAGCGCGGTGATGGCCAACGCCAGCAGCGAGTTCTACGGCGGGGGGGCATCGGGCATACTGAGGACCCTGGCCAACATAGGCATATTGATCAGCTACGTCCTATCCATCACAATAGCCTCCCTGACTGTGCCGAGGTACGTGGCGTTCCAAGTCTTCCTCGGCACGTCCGACCTGGTCGGCGGCGTGACCACGGCCTTCTTGTCGGGCCTTCACTCGGCCTTCCTGGCAAGCATGGCCATACTGGCCATTGCATGGTGCTCTCCGCCATGAGGGGGCAGGGAGACAAGGGCCCACGTGGTGAGGCAGGAGGGGGGGAGGGGGGCCCATTCATTGACCCCCCCAGTGTTGCCCGCGATGGTGGGAATCCTTATAAATGAGTCACTCGATGGATTTGAGGGTTCGTTGAATACCTGGCTTGGAAGGGATGTGATCTCGGCCCTTGACTGGGGGCCGGGAGGAATTAATGGGTCTCTTTCAGGAGGCCCAGGAAATGGAGAAGCACTCCAAATCCTCTCTTTCTGTAATGAATGGGAAAATAATGGCGATCGCCTTCTTCGAGCCCAGCACTAGGACGAGGCTCAGCTTCGAGACAGCCATGTTGAGGCTAGGGGGAGGGTTATAGATATGGGCTCCGTCGAGGCGTCATCGCTTGCCAAGGGCGAGAACTTGGCGGACACGATCAGGATGCTGGATTCCTACGCCGATTTAATAGTGATGAGGCATGAATTGGAGGGAGCTGCGAGGTTCGCGGCGGAGATAGCTGATGCGCCTGTGATAAATGCGGGGGACGGCGCGCAGAACCACCCCCCCACCCAGGCAATGCTGGACGCGTATACTATGTGGAGGGAGTTCGGCCGCATTGATGGATTGAGCATAGGCTTTATGGGGGATCTCAGGTATGCCAGGGTCATCAACTCCCTGGTTCAAGTGCTTTCCCTATTCGACGTAAAGCTTCACTTGATATCCCCCCCGCCGAGCCTGCGGCCTCGCGCTGAGCTGCTTGACTTCATGAGGGGAGAGGAATGAGGTTTGAGATGCACGATCAATTGGAGGAGGCGGTGGAGGGGGCTTGACGTGTTGTACGTGGTGAGGATACAGAAGGAGAGGTTTCCCGATCCGATGGAGTATGAGAGGGTGAGGGGGGAGCTTCAGGTTAACCATGGAGTCGCTACGCGGCGCGAGGGATTCATTGATAATACTACACCCGCTTCCCAGTGGATGAGGTTGACTTCGCGGTGGATCAAACGAGGCATGCTAGGTACTTCAAGCAAGCCGCCCTAGGGGGGGTCCCGCTCAGGATGGCGCTCATAAAGCTGGTTCTGGGTGGTGCCGAGTGAGCAGGGAATTGATAATAAGCAAAATAAGGGAGGGAATAGTGATAGATCACGTGCTGGCCGGCCGAGCCATGATCATCCTTAAGATATTGAACATAAGCGGCCTGGAGGGCAGGGTGGCGCTCGTCATGAACGTGGAGAGCAGCAAGATGGGCAGGAAGGACATAATAAAGATAGAGGGACGGGACCTCACCCATGATGAGCTCAACCTAATAGCCCTAATATCGCCGACCGCCACGGTGAATAGAATCAGGAATTACGAGGTTGCCGAGAAATTCAGGGTGCAGCTGCGACCAAGGTCCGCGGCATAGTTAAGTGCAAGAATCCCAAGTGCATCACCAATAAGCCCAGGGAGCCCATAACCTCATCCTTCACAGTGATCAAGGGCGATCAAGCCGTCCTGAAGTGCGATTACTGCGGCGCCTATAATTCCCTGGAGGACGTGGAGAGACAGCTGGTGAGCAGGGGTGAATAGGAGGGAATTGATAAGATTGCTGGGAAGGCATGGAGTGGTGCAGTTCGGCGAGTTCAAGCTCAGCAGCGGCGGGTTCAGCGATTACTACATAGACATGAGGAGGGCCATATCAGTTCCAGCCATATACAGGGAGATAATAGAGCTAATGACTGGGGGAGGCCGTGGGCGTAGAGCTCATCGCCGGCATAGAGAGCGGGGGAGTGCCGTGGGCATCCATGCTGGCGTACAGGATGGGCATGGGAATGATCTACGTCAGGAAGCAGGTCAAGGAGCACGGAACCGCGAGGCTCGTGGAGGGCATTTACGAGCCCGGGCAGCGGGTCTTGGTGGTAGACGACGTGGTCACCACAGGATCATCCATAAGGAAGGGGGGGGTCGAGTCGCTCAAGTCTGTGGGGGGCTGGACGTGGTTAAGGCCCTCGCCATAGTGGATAGAAGCGGGGGGGAGCCGCGGATGCGGGAGCTGAGCTGAGGTCGGTCTTCTCAGTGGGTGAATTACTGGATGAACTTAAGGACGCTCATCAATAAACTGCCCCCCCCGAGGCCACGTATGAGACCTCCCACCTCCTCCTCAGGCTCCCAATTCTACCCCCCCGCCTCCTCAAGGCGCTGGGCCCCCCCCGCCGCCCCCCCGTCCCCCCCGCTCGCCTTAATCATAAAACCATAGATGGACCAATAGGAATCGGGGCCGGGATAGACAAGGACGGTCTCCTGATGGACTTGGCGGCGGCGATGCCGGTTGGTTTTCACGTAGTGGGCTCCATAACCCCCCCCTCGCCCAGGGAGGGAAACCCCCCCCGTCCCCCCCCGCTTCCTGAAGTACCCGGAGCTGGGGGCCATGATCAACGCTATGGGGCTTCCATCAAGGGGAGCCGGGG
>BBBF01000067.1 GCA_001315925.1 Thermocladium modestius JCM 10088
CGGCGGTTCTCTCGGATTCAAGCGATGCAGCTATGGTCACGACGCCGTGCCTCCAATCAAATGCCTCCACCACCGGCACGAATGTGTCGGGATCCCTGCTCCCGAATATCACGCCACCTACCTTGACTCCACTGGGATCATCGTATGCGGGGTCCAAGTTCTTGAACGACTTGAGGGGGGGAACCGTGAACCTAGCATTTGGGTGAGATGGAGATGGGGGGTTTCCCTTATCGTCAGTCTTCCCCCTCCACCACTCCCCGCGTAGTTAACCCCCCTCTCGGGCTCCGGCTCATCCTTGCCGCTCCAATAGACCCCGCCGTCCTCCGTGACCAGCACGTTGGAGAATATGGCCTCCCCCCCCGGCCTGCTCAGCACGTCGAATATCACCGGGTCATCCTTGGAGTTTATGCCCTCTATTATGCCGAACACGCCTGCCTCAGGGTTGACCGCCCTGACCTCCCCCCCGTTCACCCACCTAAGGTACGCCAAATCATCGCCGAGCAGCCTGCCCATCATTGCGGTGGACGTTTTCCCCCCGACATTGATGGAAACGCCCCCCCAGTCAGGTAGGTGACCCTCCCCCCCCAGGCCCCCCCTCCACTCCCATCAAGAACATGTGCTCCGATAACCACCCCCCCTCCCGCATGGCCCTGCGCACCGTCAACCTGAGGGCCAGCTTCTTCAATCCAATGCTGTTCCCCCCCCATACTGCGTGTTCACGCTGTACACGGTCTCATCCATGGGATCAATGTATATCCTCCTCTTAGATATGTTCCTGCTCCTGCCCATTTCATCCAGCTCGCCTTGGGAGTGAATGAATTTCAGGAATTTAACCCCCCCAGCCCCCCCAAGCCTCACTGCCTCGTCATATGCCTGCCTGTACAGTATGTTCTCGCTATGCATGACGTACGCCGAATCGGTTATCTGAACCGCCAATAAACTGAAGGGGGAGCCCTTTGGCCCCAGCGAGTAGAATCCCACATACATTGTCCTCCCCCCCCTCATGGAGTCGCGCAGCAATTCCGTGATCTCCTTCAACCCCCCCTCCTCCCTATCCTTAGTCCTTATGAAGGGCAGCTTCTCCCCCCCATTGGGCAGCAGTATCGCCGTATCCTCCCTGGCCCTCGCTTGATCTAGGGGACTATCGAAATGAATCGTGTGCCCCCCCTCAATCCTTAACCTCCTCTCCTCGCCGCTCCTCAACGCGTCCTCCCTAACTCTGCGCGCGTCTTCGTCGCCTGTGGACACGAAGACGTTGCTGGGGGGTTGCATAGCCTCACGGCTGCATCGATGAATCGCCACAGTTCCTCGTTTCTTATGGCCAACAGCCTCCTCCGGGCTTCCTCGTTTATTTCCCTGAGCGCTTCGTCGTTTTCTTGCATAAAGTGCACCCTAATAACTCATTTATATCAGTTACACTTATGTTATACTATAAAACCCAGTTGAAACACGGCCTCCAATGAATGATTAAAAACGCCTCCTATGGTCCCCAGCAGCATGCAGCGAAGGATTAAGGGAAGCCGTTGGCTCTCCAAGTGATTGACCACCTCGATGAGCAGCTCAAGCCGGGAACCAGCCCTTCAACGCGCTTCCAGCGATGAAATGATTAATGCAGCGGTTATCAAGGTATATATCGCGTATTCATACGGGTTGGGAACTTGCCCTAGAAACACGTATCCCCCCCACACAGCTGCCAAGACCGGCTCCAACGTGGCCAATATGGCGGCTAACGTGGCCCTCAGCCTGGACACGCCCAGCGAGAATAGCCTGTAAGGGACGACGGTGCAGAATATCCCCCCCAGGTAAACGCCGGCTGCCAGCGGCGTCATAAATTGACTGGGCATAACCGCCAAGCCGCGCGAGATGGAGAAAAGGAACAGTGGAACAGTAACTATTGTGGCGTATGGTAGCGCGCCGTATGACACGTCCCTGCTCATACCTGCCCTCGAGAATAGCCTGGCTATGGAAATGTAAGCGCCATACGATGCCCCCCCCGATGCAAGCCCTAGAGCCACCCCCCCCAGTATACTGGCTCCCCCCCCGGAGGCCGCGTCGATCATGGCTATCGCCACCGCGGCGGAGATCATGCCGAGCCCCCCCGCCAACCCAAGCCTCCCCCCCGGCGATTCACCGAACGCCAGAGAGAAAACCGCGGTCCACAGGGCGCGGTGTATAGAAGAAATGCGGCTAGGCCCACTCCGGCAACCGCCGCTGCGGTGGAGTAGATCCCAAACAAGAATCCCAGGCTCACCCCCCCAGCCGCGACGGCGGCCTTATTGAATGCCCTGTACACCGGCATCACCGCTGCCGCCGCAGCCACCGACCTAATCAGCGATGCAAGGAGGGGAGCCCCCCCGCTGTAGACGCTTGCCACGCCTATCGTGGACCACAGGGACGCGGCGGCCAGAATCATAATGGCCGGGCCAGCTCCATCCTTCCTTGCTGGCCATGCATTCATGGCTTGAACCCCCCCAGGGCCCAGGTTAATAATAATTATCGCCAGAGCCCCCCTCCCCCCTCGTTTATTGGCTAAGGCGAAAAATTTTATAAATATGGAAAGCCCCCCGGCGATTCATGACCCATATTTGTGGATATGCGGGTCTATGAGGATCTGGCGGACCTCATAAGGGGGGGGTCCTGGCCAACGCCGCTTTATAGGTTGAAATCCTTCGGAGAGAAAAATGTTTGGGGGGGGAAGCTGGAGTTCATGAATCCAATAACTCATAGCATAAAGGATAGGACCGCCCTATCTCTCTTCCAGGAAGCCATGAAAGCAACTAAGGCGGGTGATCCCATAATCGAGGCATCGTCCGGCAACATGGCTGTCGCGCTGGCTGCATTATCGGCCGCCTATGGGAGGAGGATGATAGCGTACGTGTCCACCAGGACCGCGGCGGCCCATAAAGCCATGCTCAAGCTGCTGGGCTCCGAGGTTAGGGAACGGGATGGCGGGACGCCCGACATGATAGATGAGGTGAGGGAGGAGGCTCGCCGCCTGCACGCGCATCACCCGAATCAGTTCGAGAATCCGAGGAACTACTTGATTCACTATGAGGAGACAGCGAGGGAATTGGATGAGCAGTTGCTGTCCGCTGGATTGAGGGTTGGCTACATAGTGGCTGGGCTGGGCACGGCCGGCCACATAACGGGCCTGTCCCTATACTTCAAGGAGAAATACGGAAGCTCGATGAAGGTGATAGGCGTGGAGCCTCTGGACGGCATCCCCGGCATAAAGGAGTTCGATGGCAATCCATTCAGGGAGGTAGCTAAAATAGACGAGGTGGTGAAGGTATCGCTTCGCGAGGCCTTGGCCGCCGTCAAGCTAGTCGCTGCTAATGATGGCTTGCTGCTGGGCCCCAGCAGCGGCGCGGTGGTGGCTGCCATACGTAGGCTGGAATTGGATGGAGCGGTGGGGGGGATATTCCCGGACGACGCGTGGAAGTACGCGGACCTATTGGCCAGGAGCTGGTGATTCCCCAATTAAGCCCCTCGCGAGCGTGGGGGGGGATTCCATTTATAAATTGAACTCCACGACGTCGCTGGATGCCTTCTCTGCCAGCACGTCGTTATCTAGCTCTATTGAGTACTTAATCTTGGCGGTGTACACCATATTGCCCCCCCTCCTCCGCAGGCGTCAACGGTATCTCCCCCTCCATCTTCGCGGCGCCGCGTTGCTCTCCATTCCTCAACAGCTTCCACTCCATCTTGATGCTTATCCTCCCATCCTGCTCGTTATGTTCCAGCCCCGCTCCCCCCCCGTCTCCAACTCGTAATCCCTGGCGAAGGACTTGACTAGGTCCATGAACGTGCCCCCCTCGCCCAGCGATTGGGAGAGCCCAGCCTCCTTGGGCCACCTCTCCAGCCTCTTCGCCCTAGCTTCATCGGGCGTTGATTTGCTTATGCGAATCGGTATCTCCACGTACGTGTCATAAACAACCGTATACTCCATGGGTCTTCCTCTATCGCCAATCGATTTAAATATTTCGGGACCGGCTTCACTTCCAAGCTTTGGCAAGCTCCGCCGAGGATATTACCGGGAAGAACGATGACATGTTGGCGAGGGACCTCTCATGCGCCTCCCTGCTCCTGGAGGACACGGCATCGCTGACTATCACGGGTATAAAGCCCAAGGCAAACGCGTGCCTCGCGCTAGTCTCAACGCCTATCTCCGTGGCTATTCCAGTGAACACCACGGTGGACCTGGAGGAGTTCCTGAGGAGCAGCTCGAAGTTGGTGCCAACGAATATGCTCCACGTGTTCTTGTTCAGAACTATGTCCCTGTCCCCCCGGCTTCACCGCCAGCTCCATGTCCTCCGGCCTGAATTGAAAGCCTCCCCTATACAACAGCTTAGATGAGGGCGATTCAAATCCCTGCGGGTAGGGGGGGTTATCTTTGTGAATATTATGGGAACCCCCGCCCCCCCGGGCCGCATTTATTGCAGTGTTCAGTGAATTCATGAACTCGTCCTTGTTGAATATGGAGTTGACCAAGGCCTTGTGGACGTCCCATACTACCAGAACTGATTGGGATGGTTTGACTATGTCCGAGAGCTGCCAGTTGGCCATAGTTCACTGGTTAATTATAAGTTATTTAAGTTTTATTGCACATCAAATAATCGGGATCGACCGGCATTCGATCCTTTAATTACATAATGTATAAATAATGGTTATCAGATAATAATAACGTAAGTATTATTAATAAGTAGTATTATTTATATATATGATGGTATTCAGAATATTAAGGGCAAACCTCTCCGCCGGGGGAATTCAAGGAGGAGGTGATAAGAGACGACTTGCTTAAGCTATTCCTCGGCGGCAGGGGGACTCGGCTCCTACCTAGCCTGAGAGAGGTGCCTCGCGGCGTGGACCCGCTCGATCCAAGCAATAAGCTCTACTTCTTCTCGGGCCCCCCCTGAGCGGCGTGGCGACCGTGTCCTCAAGCAGGTTGACCGTGGTGGGCAAGTCCCCCCCCTCACGCTGTCCATCACGCATTCAAACATGGGCGGGAATTCATCGTATTGGCTGCGGAGGTCTGGGTACGACGGCTTGATCGTAGAGGGGAAGGCAGAGGAACCGGTATACATATACATAAAGGACGGCGAACCCAGCATAAGGCCGGCCAAGCATTTATGGGGGGGGAAGACCACGGGCTCGTCGACTAGGCAATTGTTGTTGGAGAATGGATTTCCGCCGGATGAGACTAAGGCTGGCATAATGGTGATAGGGCCGGCCGGCGAGAACCTGGTCAGATTCGCGGGGGGGATCAGGGGGGGCAGCGATTACGAGAGATTCGCTGGGAGAGGGGGGGGTTTGGGGGGGGAGCGTCATGGGCAGCAAAATGCTGAAGGGAGTAATGGCCTGGGGGGGAACCAGGAGATTAATGGATGAAGTGGTGGATAAGGGCCGGTTCATGAAGATCAACAACGAATTGGTGAGGCGAGTCACGTCGCACCCAACATACCAGGCACTTCACTCATATGGAACCAATGTTTTGATGAATATAATACAATCCATGGGAGGACTCCCCGCCTACAACTTCACTGGAAGGGCCGGCGACGTAACACCCGTCAGCGGCGAGATGATAAAGGACAAGTACGTCGTGGAGACGCATGGATGCTATAATTGCCCCCCCATAGCTTGCACCCAGATGGCTGCGGTGAAGGCAGGTCCATTCAAGGTGCCTGGCGATAAGATAAAGTACGAGTACGAGAACACGTGGGCGCTGGGCCCCAACGTGGGGGGGGACTTGGAGCCCGATGCCGTGCTGAAGCTCCAGAAGGCGGCGAACGAGTTGGGGATGGACACGATAAGCCTTGGAAATACGTTGGCGACCGCCGTGGAGCTGGCGAGGAAGGGCAAGTTGAAGTTGGACGTGGATTGGGGGGGAGACTCCGCCACGCTCATAGACTTGGCTTACAGGATAGCTCATAGGGATGGGATCGGCGATGAATTGGCGGAGGGCGATTATAGGCTGGCCATTAAGTACAAGGATCCAGAGTCCTTCATAGGATCCAGGGGGGGACAAGGCGTTCCTGCATACGACCCGAGGGGGGGTTGAAGGGCTTCGCGCTCGCCTACTACACGGCCAATAGAGGAGGCGATCACTTGGAGGCGTACACGCCACGTGGGAGGTGTTCGGGGTTCCGGAGAAGGTGGATCCACTCGATGACTCGCCGAGCGGCGTGAAGAAGCAGGCCAGCATAGTGAAGTGGAACCAAGACCTGTTCGCGGTAGTGGATTCATCCGTGTTCTGCAAATTCGAGAATCTGATGCCAAACATAAACACGGAGAACGATTTGGCGTCCCTATACAACGCCGCGTTTGGGTGGAACTTGAACGGGAGCGATGTTCTGGAGATAGGCGAGCGGATATTCAACGTGGAGAGGCTTTTCCACGTGAGGGAGGGGGGGCGGTGGGTCAGGGATGAGCTGCCAAGCCGCATGAGGCAACCCATACCGGAGGGACCAGCAAAGGGCCACAGCGCATCCAAAATGTTCGACGAGGGGATACGCATGTACTACGAATTGCGGGGGGGATGGATCGATGGAAAACCCACCCGGGACACCCTCAAGAGGCTTGGGCTGGCCGAGTTTGATTACATTCTTTAAATGCAAGGAATAAAAAATAGATTATTTTCATTTCATGCCCAGCGAATTACCTACACTCGGTGCCGGGCTCGGTGCGTCAAGTGGTTCTGAATTACTGGCCTATGTACTTGGTGATTAACGGGAGCAATTACTACCTGTATTACTTGTTGGGGGGGAGGCAGTGTTGGAGTTGATGGGGGGGGTTTGTGTGGTTTTCGTGGTTTGGGTTATTGTAGGGTGGGTGTTAGGTATAGGTTGGGCTTCACTCCCTGCCTTACTGTTTCCGTTAGCTTTGCCTCCTCTATCGCCTTTATCACCTCCTCG
>BBBF01000068.1 GCA_001315925.1 Thermocladium modestius JCM 10088
GATGCCTTTATGCCTATTCTGGGATTGTATTGCTTGGAGAGCTCGGCCATGAGTCTTACGTTTTCCACCTGCGCGCCTGTATTGTTTCCCAGAAGGGCCGCGTATTGTCCATCCTCGAAGCCCGTGCTGGTCTTTATGAAATCCGCGCCGGACCTCATTATCATTCGATATAATATCAATTTTTCGTTGTGAGTGGTATGGGCATCCTCCGCTATCATCTTTATTATCTTGCCCAGTGAGTGAGCCGTCTCGACGAGCTCCGCCATATCGCGCTCCGCATCCTCCAGTAGGCCTGACTTGATCAATCCAATGGGAGCTACTGCGTCCAATTCGTCTGCGAATGCTGAGTATTGCTTTATCATGTCGACCCGCGCCTCCGTGGTGGAACTGCCGAAGGGGGGGAAGTCCACCACCACGGCTATTCTTAGATTAAGTCTGTCCTCCCTTATGCGGTTCCGGGCGAACTTGGCGTAAATTGGATTTATGCAGATTGCGTAGGCGCCGAATTGGGCGGCCTCCCTTATCAGCTTCTCTATATCGGTTAGAGAGGCATATGGTTTGAGGTTCGTGTGGTCTATCAATCCGGCTATGTTAATATGCATTTTATCCCTCGTCTCCTCATTACTTTAATAAATTACGATTAGTTCCCGCCATCATAGTCCTCTCATCATTGATTGGTCCTCCGTATGTGTTGCAGTGAAATGGTTATGGGAACCAATGATGATGCATCCATTATTTCCAGCCTGGCCGCTCCATTTTTTCTATTGACATCTATCACCCTGGCCTTGAATCCCTTAAATGGGCCCGATATTATCTCCACAACATCGCCCACGTTCACCTCAACCTCCTTCTCGAAGGACTTGGTCAGCTCGCTTAGGCTTATCTTGCCCTTCACAACGCCGCGGACATGCTTTATTCCTTGGGACAGCGAGGTAGCCAGATACGGCAGCTCCGTCTCTATCAGTACTATTCCAGGCATGTCGGGCATCACGACAACCGACGGCACTTTGAAGTTCGGCGATTGAGAGGGCCCCTTCATAGCTTCTATTCTGGATTTTATTATCATGGCCACATTATATTCTTGCCCCGTCACAGTGCGTATGGCCACGAAATGACACTCTTCGGTCTCACTCATGTCTTGCTCCCCCCCTTCCGGCTCTGTTTACCCATGTTTCGAGTGGATATTATCAACACGATGGATAAAGCCGCTATTATGGCGACTATAGTTGAGAAGACTATGACGTTTTCGGGGGGGTATGATATTGAAAAGTGAGGCGTCACCAATACATAAAATATGAAATTGAATATCAATGAATAAGCACCTAATATCACCACCAGCAATCCCCCTATCTTCACGATCGACATGTAGTCCTCCCTATCAGGCTTCTTAGCTACCTTGAAGACCCACAACATCAAGTTTATGTATTCCCTTATCTTCTTGCCGATGCCCTTATTTGCCTTGGCAGTAGCCGACATTCATTGAAGCCTATGCTGCCCGGATTTAAAGCTTACTGGACAAGGAATCATGGATGACTCCAACGATGCAAAATGACTTAATCAAATATAACCAGTGCCCCCCCCTCAACCAGGTTAGTGTTTTGGCGAGTTTTCAGCGGATGAGATGAATGCTACATGGGAATCAAGGCTTGCATTTAAGAGGAAAATATAATGAATAATTAAAAGTTTTTAAGCGGGATGAGGTATCCGGTATCTCATGAGCGTTGATTATGGGGATGATTCGGAGAATTACAGTGAGGATGAGGATATAGAGGCCATTAGGCAGAGGAAGATGGCTGAGATGCAGAAGAAAGCCGCTGAGGAGGAGAGGCAGCGGGAGGCAGAGGCCCAAAAGAGGGCCTTGTTGAGGACAATATTGACGCCGGAGGCCAGGAATAGGCTGGACAACTTAAGGTTGGTGAAGCCCGATCTAGTTCAAGCCTTGGAGTCCCAAATAATAGCTTTGGCCCAGACCAATAGGGTTAGGATACCCATAACGGACGAGGATTTGAAGAGGATGCTGGAGGCCATATACCAACAAACTAAAAAAGAGTACAAAATAAGGTTTAAGTGAGCAACATGGCCAGCCACAAGCCGCTTGGAAGAAAGCTTAGGCTATCTGCGGCCGCCAGGAGGAACAGGAACCCGCCTAGCTGGGTGGTGGTGAAGACCAACAGGAGAGTAACGCTCTCCTACACTAAAAGGAACTGGAGAAGAAATAAATTAGGAATCTAGAGGGGGGGTGAGTCACATGAGCGAGCAGCAAGAGAAGAAAACCGTGAATGAAATAACCATGAACGTGAACCTACGCAGGACAAGGGAGGTATCCAGGACCAAGAGGACTCCATACGCCATAAGGATGTTGAAATCCCTAGCATCCAGGCATCTTCACGTCGATGCAGATAAGGTGGGCATTTCACAGTCCTTAAATGAGGCTGTGTGGAGCCGCGGCATACAGAAGCCTCCCCGCAAAATAAAGGTCAAGCTGATCAAGTACGAGGACGGGAGCGCCTTGATTGATTTGGCGGCCGAGCAATGATATTTAATGGACCAGATTATGGGTAAGTTCGAGGTAGTTCCCCCCCTCGCCGTTTATGGAACCAATGCGGTTGGAGTGTATGTGTTCGCCAATAATGAATACGCCCTAATCCCGCAGGACGCCCCCCCAACGATTGATTCAGGGAGTTAGGGATGCCTTATCCGTGGAGGTCATCCAAGTAACGATAGCTAAATCCCCCCCCTTGATAGGCATATTCGTTGCTGGCAACGATAATGGAATATTATTGCCCAGCATAGTCACAGATGATGAATTGCAGCGGATAAGGCTGGGAACCAGGAAGGACTTAAACGTGGAGGTAGTGCCCAGCAAGTATACCGCCCTATCTAACTTGGTATTGACCAATAACAAGGTCTCGTTGGTCTCAAGCATAATGGAAGCGGAGCTCCTGCGCAGCATATCGAATGTATTGGGCACTGAAGTGGTCTCTGGGGACCTGTGTGGTTCCTACATAGTGGGCTCGATTGTCATAATCAACGATAATGGGGGGGCATTGATGACTCCTGATGCCAGCGATGAGGATGTGAAGAAGGTCAAGGATCTATTTAAGATAAAGGTCAACGTAGGCACCATAAATAGGGGTATAGGGTTCGTGAGGAGCGGCGCCGTGGCGAATAATAGAGGAGCATAGTGGGAGGCAGCACGACGGGATTCGAGATAATGAGGCTAATAGAGACCCTCGGTTAGTCCTCCAAGTGTAATGACTTGGTATTATCCTTTCCTCGATGCGGCAAGGTTTTTAACCATCTTGGCCCATATACGTGTGTGGAGGAGCCGGAAGTAGAGATGGAGGAAGAGGAGGAACGCTTTAGGGAGTCAGAGGAAGAGGAGGAGATACAGGTAACGTTGGTGGGAGAGACCCCCCCGTCTAATTCTCCTCCATCCATGTTGTTGTCGGTCATCTATGATGGGAAGAGCGGCAAGGCCCTTGCGAAGCTGTATGATTTTGTCAACGATAAGATCTATTTCTGGTATGATAATACGGGGGGGCATCGATCGTATTTATTGACGGACATTCCTCCCAGGGAGATAATAGCGAAGCACAAGGAGATAATAGGACACAAGGGCTTTAGCCACATGGAGGTGGTCAAGAAATTCGATCCTCTGGAGCTGAAGGAGAAGACGTTCACCAAGATATACGCAAAGGATCCGTTGAGCATAGGCGGGAGGGGCAATTCCATAAGGGAGCGATTACAGCGGACCTGGGAGGCCAAGATAAAGTACCATCTATCATATATGTTCGACAGGGGGGGCCTGGTTCCCGGCATGTTCTATAGAGTAGAGAATGGAAGGCTGGTTCAAGTGGAGACAGCCATACCGGATGAAATATTGAAGCAGGGACAATTGATCTATAAGGATGACAAGGAATTCTTGGCCGCGTTCAATGAATGGCTTCCGCTCTTTCAGACACCCGTGCCTGACTTGAAGAGGGTTGCGATAGACATCGAGGTGTTCACTCCTGAGGAGAACAAGATACCCAATCCAAAGGAGGCGCCCTACGAGATAATAGCTATAGGTCTGGCAGGCAGTGATGGATTGAGGAGGGTTCTCGTGTTGAGGAGGAAGGATATGGGGGGGCTCAACGATGGCGATTTGAACCAATTCATGTCGAACGACGTGGAGGTCATGTTCTTCGACTCGGAGAGGGAGCTCCTCAAGGAGTTCTTCAAGGAAATGTTGATGTATCCCATTGTAATTACATTCAACGGAGATAACTTCGACTTCACGTACATATACAATAGAGCCTTGAAGCTGGGGGGGTTCCAGAAGGAGGAGATACCCATTGTGCTCACCATGAATGGCGAGGCGAAGTATATCTTGGGAATACACATAGATCTCTATAAATTCTTCAACTCAAGGGCAATAGAGACTTACGCATTCAATGGAAAATACAAGGGAGGCGAGAAATCGCTTGACATAATAGCTAGCTCCCTGTTGGGCATATCCAAGGTGGCCAGAGAGAAGCCCATCAGCGAGATGAATTATGTGGAGCTCGTCAACTATAACTTCAGGGATGCATTATTGACGCTTCACTTGACCACATACAATAATAATTTGGTCATGAAATTGATAGTATTGATGGCGAGGATTTCCAAGACCCCCCATAGATGATCTTGTCAGGTCCCAAGTATCGGCTTGGATCCGCAACATGCTCTACTTCGAGCATAGAAGGAGGGGGGGTTGGTTGATACCGAACAAGGAGGATATACAGAGGGCAAAGGGAACCACGTCTACCAAGGCCATAATAAAGGGCAAGAAATACCTGGGAGCCATAGTTATAGACCCTGTTCCCGGCGTGTTCCCCAATGTCCAGGTACTGGACTTCGCGAGCCTATACCCATCCATAATAAAGCGCTGGAACCTATCATACGAGACTGTGAGGTGCCCCGAGAAGGAGCAGGAGGTCAATAAGCCATATCCCGACATGGATCATTGGGTATGCATGGATAGGAGAGGAATGACTGCCCTGCTCGTGGGCTTGCTGCGCGACATGAGGGTCCAAGTATATAAGCGGCTCGCTAAGACGGAGCAAAACCCAGTTTTGAGGGATTACTATAACGTGATACAAGCGGCTCTGAAGGTATTCATAAACGCCTCCTACGGCGTGTTCGGAGCTGAGATATTTCCGTTATACTGCCCGCCGCTGGCGGAGCTAGTGACTGCGTTGGGCAGGCTATCCATAACCTCTACCTTGGTTAGAGCCATGGAGTTGGGTCTCTCGCCCATTTACGGCGACACGGATAGTCTCTTCATATTCAACCCCCCCGATAAGGCAAAGATGGAGGAATTGATAAATTGGGTCAGGGATAATTTGGGAATAGATATAGAGCTGGACAAGACCTATAGGATAATAGCCATGAGTAGTAGAAAGAAGAATTACGCGGGGGATTCTAAGCGATGGTTCCCTTGACATAAAGGGATTGCTGGGAAAGAAACGCAATACGCCGGATTTCGCAAAGATGGCCTTCAACGATGTTCTAAAGCTCTTCGCCAAAATAGAGTCGATAAATGATGTACAGGCAGTGACGGGCATGATACAAGAGAAGGTTAAGGAGTACTACGCCAAACTGAAGAACAAGGAGTTGCCGTTGAATATGTTGATGATAAAGGTAGCGCTATCCAAGGGAATAGAGGATTACACGGCCAATAAGCCGCAGCACGTGAAGGCAGCTCTTCAATTAGCTCCCTATGGATATAAGATAGGGCCGGGGGGGGATATAATATTCTATGTAAAGACAAAGACAAAGGAGGGAGTTAAGCCCGTCCAGTTGGCCAGAATAGATGAAATAGACGTGGATAAGTACGTGGAGTACCTGGAGTCGTCATTGGAGCAGGTCCTAGATGCACTGGACATACCGTTCGAATCGATAATCGGATCCAAGCTGTTTTAAGCATTGATCAGGTAAGGAACGACGCTTGCCCTTCGAGAATTGCATATTTTTAAGGGAGCTTTACTCTATATCCTCCTCATCGTCCTCTTCCCCCCCCTCCTGCTCTTCCCCCTCTCCCTCTTCGTTTAGGGCATTTATCACAGCGTCGGTTATTTGCGTCGTGACTTCGTCGTTTATGAATGGCGAAATAACTATTAGACGCTCAGCCTTGAAGGTCTCCTCCTCCCATTTATTGCTATAGGTTATTTCATAGACCGGGAGAGAGGCCTCGGCCTCGTTGCCGACCCTCTTTATGTCGAAGCGGGATAGTTTATCCATTAATTCCTTGGATAGGGGGGGCAGTGGCAACTTGATGGGGGGGTATTGGTCCTTCAATACTATGAAGTCACTGGCATTGGGGGGGTCCCACTCCTCTATCAATTTCTTTGCCAAGTCCTTCACCACGGATGCGGTATCGCCCTTGGCGGTCTCCTTCTTGGATACATTATTATTCTCCACGTATATTATTATGCTCTCGCTCAACGTAGTCACTGCAAGGCTCAATGCGTTGCCGCTTAAAAATACTACTCCAGAGACTAAGCTTGCGCTTAACGGCGTACCTGTGCCGTTTCTATCAGCTCATTGAGTCCTTGCTGGAAATGCTTCTTTTCCCATATTGCCCATCGCGTAGGATCTTATGGGCCGAGCTCCTTGGGTTCCAGCTTAGGAGTTGGTGC
>BBBF01000069.1 GCA_001315925.1 Thermocladium modestius JCM 10088
ACGTGTACGCGATGGGCAGCTGCGCCATCAACACGTCGCCGAGCCGAGGACCTGCGTGCAATGCTGCCTTGCCTATGCTAATAGAAAGGGGTTACTCTCCCTCCCCCCCCGTGGCCTTGAGCAAGCCCTTCAGCACCTTGTTTAGGAGGGCGGAGAGCTCGGCCATCTCCTCCGGGCTGAGCTCGCTTAGGGACGCTGAGGCCACTTGCCTGTACGCGGCGTCTATGCCGGCCAGGAACTCCTCCCCCCCTTCTCCGTTATGCTTATTATGTTCACGCGCCTATCCCTCTTATCCCTGCTCCGCGACACCAGCCCGCCCTGCTCTAGCCTGTCCACGGAGTTCGTCACCGCAGCCTGGGTCACGTAGAGGGAGTTGGCCAGCTCCACCATTGGCTTCGGGCCCTCCCTGAGGCTCTTCAATATCCAGAAGTCGAGTATCGTGAGGGACGTGTTACCCATCCTCTCCGATAGCTTTCTGTGCAGCAACTTGTATATCCTCACTATGCTCCCATATACGTCCGTCGCCTCTACCTTCATTGTGGATCCCTGCTCCTCAGGGCAGCCTCCTGGGCCTCGTGTATATATTTCTCACCCCCCCTCAACGCCGACGCCAGGGCCGCCGCAGCGGAGAGGGCAGCGCCTATGTAGAAGGAGATCCTGAGGGACGTCATGAAGGGGGGGGCTATCACGGTTGGGAACCACGTCTTGCTCGTCAGGTAAGCCACCACGCTGGGGGGGCTCAGCGATGAAGTTAGGACCGGAGGCAGCGTGGAGAGGATGGATTGAACAGGGTTGTAGCCGAGGAAGGCGGAGAAGAGGGCCCCCGTCACCGGCACGCGGGACAGTATTGGGGGGGCGAGCTGGGGGGGCGCGCCGGCGGACGTCACGGCGGAGGACAGGGCGGGGGGGGCAGGTAATTGCTCAGCGCGATTATTATTATTGTGAAGAATAGGGCCAGGCTCGCCGTTTGACCCGTGTTTTGCAGAGTGGCCCGCATTCCGGAGGCGGCTCCCCCCGTGTGCTGCGGGGGGGGCACGCTGTTCATTATCGAGGCGGTGTTGGGGGGGAGGCGAACATGCCGCTCCCGAGCCCCATTATGAATATTATTGATGCGAACTCCGCGTAGTCGAAGTTGAACGGGAGCAGGGAGAGAGCAATGAAGGAGGCGGCCACTATGGCCATGCCCAGCGTGGCGAGGAGCCTGGCGCCGTACCTATCCGAGAGCCAACCGCTTATTGGCCCCATGGCAACGAAGCCCAGCATCATTGGGATCATGTATATGCCCGCCCAGAAGGGGGGGTCGACGCGTAGCTGTACCCGTGGAGGGGGGGCAGCCATATTCCCTGCAGCAGTATTATGAGCATTATCATTATTCCGCCGTACGCTATGGACCTCAGCATCCCCGCCACGTTAGCGGCGGCGAACATCCTTATCCTGAACAGCTCCAGCCTGAACATAGGCTCCTCCACCCGCCTCTCCACGAATGGAAACGCGACGAGGAGGGCGCGCCCGCCGTGAGGGCCGCCATGACGTAGGGATCGCCCCACCCCCCCATCTGGGAGGAGCCGTACGGCATCAAGCCGTAGGTCACCCCCCCTATCAGTATAAGGGTGAGGCCAACCGCGAACACGGCGTTGCCGGCCCAATCTATCCTCTGAGGCCTGGGCTTGCTGAGCTCGCGCAGCTTGAGGTAGCTCCAGGCAGTGCCGAACACGCCCACTGGGACGCTGACCAGGAAGACGAGCCTCCAGTCTATCTGCGCCAGTATGCCGCCCAGTATCAGGCCCACGAGGGACCCGGCGAGCGCGGCGACTTGGTTTATGCCGAGGGCCTTCCCCCTCTCGTTGTAGGGGGGGAACGCATCCGTTATTATGGCCGCGCTGTTGGCGAAGAGGAAGGCTCCCCCCCCACTGCCTGCACTATCCTGAATATTATCAATTCCATGGCCCCCCCCACGTCCCCCGTGCCTGGGGGGGTTAGGGAGAGGAGGATGGAGCCTATTGTGAATATCACGAAGCCCATGTTGTACAGCCTCACCCTTCCATACATGTCGGAGAGGCGGCCGAAGGAGACTAGGAGGGTGGCGGTCACTATGTTATACCCCCCCATCAATATCCACAGTAGGTACTGAAAAGAGGTGAGGGGGTTAATATGTATCCCGTTGAATATGGCGGGGAGGGATATCATAACTATGGAGCCGTTAATGGATGACATCAAGACCCCGAGGGTGGTGTTGGACAGCGCGGTCCATTTATACTCCATGAGCTTAAGCCATTTATTATTTATTTTTTAAACTTAATCCAAGCGTGAACGACTTATTAACCCGCGCCTTTGGGAGCTATCATGCGACTGCCAAGGGGGGGTCTCTACGGCATAACGGACACGGGTTATAAGGCCAAGACGCACCTGGAGGCGGCCAGGATATTCCTGGAAGGAGGATCCAGGATAATCCAGTACAGGAGGAAGAGCGGGCCCACTAGGGAGATGATCGAGGAGGCGAGGGCCGTGGGGAGGCTGTGCAGGGATCACGGCGCCCTCCTCATAGTGGATGACAGGGTGGACGTGGCGGTGCTGGCCGACGCGGACGGCGTCCACGTCGGGGCGGAGGATGCGCCTGTGGACGAGGTGAGGGCCAGGTTCGGCGGGCTAATAGTGGGGGGGGCCAGCGCCAGCTCCGTGGAGGAGGCGGTGGATGGGGGGGTGAGGAGGGGGGGCTGATTACCTGGGCGCCGGGGGGGCCGTCTTCCCCAGCCCCACGAAGCCGGACTATGAAGTGCTTGGACTGGATGGGCTGAGGAGGGTGGTGGAGGCAGTGCGCGTGCCCGTCTACGCCATAGGCGGCGTGACCCTGGACAGCGTGCCGGCCATAAGGCGACCGGCGCGTGGGGGGGGTGGCCGTGATATCCGCGGTGCTGGCCGCCGATGACCCGGTGCGGGCCGCCAAGGCCTTCACGGAGGCATGGGATGGATGAGGACGGCGGCGAGGGCCAGGACGGCGGAGGTGGCCAGTAGGTTGACCAACTCGTTCGTGACCACTCCCCACCTTATCTTTATCGTCTCCGCCCCGCAGTGATGTATCCTCTGATCCGTGGTCACGCCGCACTTGGGGGGGCAGAAGTACTTGGGCTGGAGGAGAGCGCCTAGGACGCTGTCCAGCACCTCACCAACGTACCCAAGGGCCCAGAGGGCGGGGTAATCGCTCGGCGGGGGCCGTGAGCCACGTGTAGGCGTAGGCGGGGGGGCCGGCGAGCGGGGGGGCAGCCGCCGTCAAGGCCAGGGCGGCCAGCACCATTGCTGCGGAGCCCATCATGGAGCCAAGCTCCCCCCCCAAGGCGGTGACGCCGCCGGACGTGCCGGGGGAGAGGCGGATCCACGGCTTGGTTATGAGGCGGGGGCCGGGACCTGCTGAGGACCCCCCCCACCTCGCTTGCCCAGGTATCTGCCGAGGACGCCGCGACTGCTATCACGAGGAGGTCCATTAGGTAGCGGCTGGGCAGGAGGGCCACGGCCGCGCTGAGGATGCCGGGCACAATGCCTACGGCAAGCACTTGGCGGGAGGTCCTGCCCTCCAAGTCGCTCCCCCCCACCCCCAGCTCCACCTTCCTCCCGGCCCCCAGCCTGGTCACTATGGTTGATAGGAAGAGGAAGATTATGAAGAAGGCCACGGTGAAGGGGCCGCTGAGGGATATGAGCGTGCCTATGAGGACGGCGGCGAGGGCCGCGCTTCGCCTGATGACCCTCAACTTGACGGCGGCGAGGGCTAACGCGATGGAGGCGGCCAGGCCTATCGCGAAGTAGTAGGCGATGTACTGCATTGCCTTGATGCCGCTCAAGGGGGCGTTTTAAACTTAAGCATCGGAGATGCCCGCATCCTCACTCCTCCCTGAACGTCTCTATCTCGGCGTCCTCGTTGAACTTCACGTAGAACCTGGCCGACCTGCCTCCGCTGATCGCGGTCACGGTCCTCCCCCCGCGTGGTAATTACCCACCAACTGTATCTCATCTATGTAGTCCCAGCCCGTCCTCCGCTTTATCTCCTCCACAGTCCTCCTGAACCCAGCCGCGCATAGGTCGCAGCAGAAGAAGAGCCGCTCCCCCCCCTCCACCTCCTCGTGGTGATTCCCCCCCCACGTGGCCCCCCCGCACAACGCGCACCCCCCCATCTCCTTGCTGCCCGCCTCCCTCCCATTCACGAGAGCCTTCACGGCGCCATCACCTTGGCCAGCCCAGGATCAAATTGAACCCCCCCCTCTCCAGCCTCGCCGTGAGGTAGGTGGACAGGGCATCGAATGACTCGAGCACGGTGACTTGAACGGCCTCCGGGTCCTCTGCGTACCTCTCCACCAACTCCAGCGCGAGGCCGGCGTGGGCCTCATCGGCCTCATACCCCCCCTCCCTCAAGAAGTCCTTAACGGCCCTCGGGTACTCCTCGGACTCCAGTATGGACTCGTTGAAGTAATGCATCCTAGCCCCCCCGCGTCGCCGTAATGATCTATCCGCCGCCAGCTCCAGGCAGTGCATTGCCGCCATCGCCTCCACCCAGCTCCTCTCCTCAACTATCCTCCTCCAAGTGCCGAGCGCGTGCGACGTGGCGGGCAGCGGGGGGGGAGTGCTCAGTATCTCGCTCCTCCCCCCCAGCCCCCCCAGGCTCTCCCCCCATCCTGATCAACAACTCGTAGTGGGACGGCTTGTCCCCCCCGCGGCCCAGGAACTCCGTTGCTATGTTCTCCAACTCGTACCTGGCCACGTCGTCCTTATCCGTCTTGTACACTATCAGGGAGAGGACCCTCGCCCAATTCCTCAGGAAGTGCTGGTGCTCCAGCACGTATCCAAGCAGCACCCCCCCTGCTGGGCCTCTGCATGGCAACCATGAACGGGTGAGGCCTCTCGCCGTAGAACCTCTCGATGAATCTAGTCCTTATCCAGTCCGCCAAGCCGCTTTCGACGCGGAAGAACTCCTCCAGCGCCTCGCCCAGCTCCTCGGGCCCCACCTCCCTGGGCCCCCCCAAGTTCCTGTTGAGCCACATAACGTGCCGCGCATCGCTCTCGCCCGCGCGGGATGACATGTGGGAGGCCACGTCGGCCCAACTCCTCGATCTATAACCGCAAGCCGGGCAAATCGGCATGGCCTTACTCGCGGTCTCCCATATTTAAGTCAATGAATCAATGTGCCCTTCAGGAGGGAAGCCGGTCTCCCCCCCCTCCCCCCCCTCGCCGCTCCCAGGACCGCCTCTCAAGCATGGCCGGTTTCTTAACAATGGCATTTAGGGTGATTCACTGACAAAACGAGCGGCAAGCCTCTTCGAGGTGAAGAGGGTTTTGCTCATGGGGACTTCGGCATGCGAGGCGTGAATCGATGAGGCACTGGGGGGGGATCCAATTAGGACATGCCTAACCAACGCCCCCGCTCAGAGACCGCACGGCCCCCAAATCCCCCATCTAGGGCAGGGGGGGATGAATTCCCCGTGATGGATGGGTAATTGGTTGGAGGCGAGCGGCATAGCTGGACGAGGGGGGGATTGGGCGAGCGGTATTATTTGCCTAGTGGTGGGGGGGCCGTGGACGGCGACCCCCTCCTCAAGGAAGTCCCTTCTAGGTGGGTCAGCGAGGTGAATCAATGGGTAAGGCCATTCATTGCTTCTGCGTTAATGCTTTTAAATGCGTCATTCAGCGAGGATCGATGCAGGACATATTGACGAGGCTACACGAGAGGTACGGCCGCGAGATAGATGAGGCGCTCCTCAAGTATCTATCGATAGATGCATCGCCGGAGTTCCTGGACGCCGTTAAGTACCAAGTAGCGACTGGGGGGGGAAAGAGGATACGGCCCCCTCATGACCATGGAGGCGGCCAAGGCGTGCGGGGGGGGATCCCTTCAAGGCGCTCCCCTACGCCGCCATAGTGGAGCTGATTCATAATTACTCCCTCATCTACGACGACATAATAGATAGGGGGGGGACTTGAGGAGGGGGGGTTGCCCACGGTTAGGAGGAAGTACGGGGGGGATAACGCGGCAATCCTCATAGGGATCTGGTACAGGGAAGCCATAGAGGAGGCAGTGCTGGAGACGAGGGACCCAGCCGAGGTGGCCAGGGCCACGGCGAAGGCCATAAAGGCGATAGATGAGGGGGGGAGCGGTTGGACATACTCATGGAGCACAGCGGCAGGACGGACCCGTACTTCGTTGATCACCTGGTAAGGGAGGCCACGCCCGACTTGCTGGATAGGTACTTGACCATGATAAGAATGAAGACTGCGGAGCTCATAAGGTTCGCCGCCTGGATGGGGGGGCCAACTCCGCCGGCGGCGACGCCGCGTGCCTGAACGCGATGGGGGGGGAGTTCGGGCTCAACGTGGGCATGGCTTTCCAGATAATAGATGACGTGCTTGACGTGTTCGGCGACGTTAAGAAGTTCGGGAAGGAGGTGGGGGGGAAGGACGTGAAGGAGCATAAGATGGGGGGGAACATAGTGATTCTGCTCTCAGTGCTGGAGGGCAGGAGGGAGTTGATGGATATAATAGGGAAGCCGGAGGTGGGGGGGGAGGGGGGGGACGTGAAGCGCGCGATTGAGCTGATGAGCTCCACCAACGCGCGGTCCAGGGCCTATCCATGGCTAGTCAATACATGGAGA
>BBBF01000070.1 GCA_001315925.1 Thermocladium modestius JCM 10088
AAATCGAATTGTCTTGTTAAGATATCTTAGCTGGCATTGCGCACTGCATAATATGCATTAATATAGTTATTTTTTAGTGATCTTTTATAAATGGCGACATATGGGGTTTAACGACATTCGAGGCGCAATCAAGCAATTGGCGTCGAGGCCTCGATACATGGCGATCTTCGCGTCGATGGTCGCCGCCTTAATGGCGATTTACTACTGGCTATTCATTAGTTCAGCGGTGGGCTTCCTGTTGTTTGGCAAGTACTACGCGGCGTACTCGATATCCATGGCAGCCATCCTCTCGGTGATGGTGAGCATGGCCATATCCGTTAACTTGATGGCATACGGCACGCTGTCCAGAGGCAAGCTGGGCGTGTCATCAATGGTTATAGGCGCGTTGCCCGGCGCGTGCTGCACCTCGCTAGTGCCTGCCTTATTGGCATCGCTGGGCGGCTTTTCCTTTGCTGCCTCCATGACTGGAAAGATACAGGGCGCGCTGGGTGAGCTGTCGCCCCTACTGGATTTGGCGGCGGTGGCGTTGGCTGCCATAAGCCTCCATAGGGCCTCCACATACATATGCAGAGGGCATTGCAGTTGGTGGGAATGAGGTTTAGAATAATAATTATCATCTTAATGGCTGTTGCGTTGATAGCCGCCGCGTCGATCGTATTGACTCTCCACGGCTCCGGCCACGGCGTCGGCATAACCGTCGGCGATCAAGCTCCCAATGATTGGTTCACGCTTCCGAATGGCACGATCATTTACCTGGATCAATTGAGGGGGCACTACGTCCTACTGTACCTGGTGACGACTTGGTGCGATGCATGCGCATTGGGGGTCTCCATGCTTGGCCACGACGCCGCCGCGTACGCCGCGAGGGGGGGCATCTACGTCGTGATACTGGAGCAGTATAATGACCTGGGGGGGTATCAAGGCATGCCGATAACCAGCTTCGTTCAGAGCTTCGCAGGCAAGCTGCCCGGCAACTTCATGGAAGGCAACGCAAGCCTCCAATTGACGAAGACGTTCAATCCAACGCTTCAACTAGACGTGTACTACTTGGTGTCGCCCAACGGCACTATAATATACAGGGGGGGATTCAACCTACCCAACACCTACGGCGAGTTACTTCCCATAATAGCCAAGCTGAAATAGCAACTCGAGAGGTTCCCATTGAGATGAGCGGGGGGGCCACCGACCACTACTCCCAGAGGCTAGGTTCCTCCCTCCTTTATTGAGGGGGGGCAGGAGGCCCGGCTTGAAGAGAATGGGTTGATTCGCCGCCCTAATCGTGAAGCAAGCGTCGTTTGATAATCATTCATCTGATTCATTGAGCCTAGCCATGGCCTTTCCCCCCCGCTTCGTGATTAGCCCTCGCCTAGCCTTAGACGCTCTTCCTGATCACCACGACCGGTATGGGAGACCTGGAGACCACCTTCAACGTGACGCTACCAACGAACAAGTCCTCCACGTACCCATAGCCCCCCCTGTGCCCCCCCATCATTATTGCATCGAATCCACCGGCGCTCGCCCTATCGAGTATTATAGAGGCGGGGTCACCCACGACTATCTCGTAGTCCAGGTCGACGCCGCCCAGCCCAATCACCTTGCTCCTCACCGCCCCCCCACCAGTTCCCTCATCTTGGCCTCCGCCGCCTTCCTGCCCTCCGAGATTATGTTATCGGTTATGAACTCGCTCACCTCGGAGAGGCCGAGCGGTATCACGTATAGCAGCCTAACCCTGCCTATCCTGGCGTAGCTGCTCAACCTACCCAGGCCGTTCACGACCCACTCATCGGTGCCCCCCCGAGAGAAGTCCACCGGAACGAGCATAGCCATCGCCCCCCCGGGCCGCCTCGAGGATCCCCCCCATCTCCGCCGCCCTTCCCCCCCGCTCTATCACCTCGACTCCCCCCCGCTCTCCGTAGTACTTCATTACCCTATCCCTCAGCTTTAGGAAGGTTATTATGAAGACGACTTGGAATGCAGGCAGCAACGAGGGCGGCATGGAGGTGAGGAAGGCGGCCTGTGGGCCGAGGGAGGATAGGGCCAGCGTGCTTATGGCTATCGCGGTGGCCTCGTTCTTAGGCACTCCGGTCAGTATGGCTACCATGGCCGAACCATACCTCGACTCCCCCCCCTCTTGTTCAGCCCCCCCACATACTTGAATAGCACCGTGAGCACCGTGAGGGAAACCGTTCCAAATACCATTGCGGAGTAGAAGATGCCCAGCACGTCCATTATATGGGAGATCAATACGCCGGCATGGGCGAAGAAAATGATGAATATTATCATCATCATGCCCAACATGGTGAGCGTCGGGAAGAGGGGGCTGACCTCCCTGAACCTGGCCTGCCCCCCCATCCTCCTCATCATTGCCTCCCTAATCGGAATTGCGAGAACCAACGGCGCAAGCAGCACCTCTATTATCGTCATGAAGAGCCCCCCCACCTCTATGCTGGAGACGGCGCGCCCCCCCGTCAACGCAACGCCCCCCCTTACTTGATGGACCATCACGCTTATGTAGAGGGACGCCTCGAGCGGTATCACGGCAAGGGACAGTATGAACGATAAGGCGACCATCGCCGTCGCCGCGCTTATGTCGGCCATCATGAGGCCCACGTAGCCTATGCTCATTGATGAACAAGGAACGAGCCAGGCTATGAACAGGCCGAACCTGGCGAATGGGTTTGCAACAAATAGACCGCCCAGCAGCACTGCCATCAATGGACCATACGCGAAGTTCAGCAGCACCACGGCCAACACCAACTTGTAGTTCTTGAATGCGCTGCCCAAGGCCCTCACGTTGAGCATGAGCATCATGGGGGGGAATATCATGACGTAGATGGAGCTATCTCCAGCAACTGCAGCGCCTGGACGTGATGCTGTACCCAGCCCACGTCCCGATACCCGGCGGCCAGGCCGATCACTATCATCAAGCCCACATAGAGGCCGAGCCACTTATCCATGTGAGATCTTATTTTCTCCAACCCGCTCGCCCTCCGATTCCCAGCAATGCTAGAACCCATGCACTTCCATGGAGAGGCATGGATTATAATAATTGCCAGCAAAGCCTTGAGCCACAAATGAACAGGCGCCGCAGGGCTTGAGGGCCGGGAAGGCCGGGATTCCCCTGAATTGCGGAGGAAATAGTTGGCCTCGAAAAGATGAGATGGCCATTCATGGCATGGATGTAAAACCCTAAAGCGGATCCCGCGGCCGGAACACCCAGGCGGGGGGGGTGGGGGGGGAAGGAGGGGGGGTCACTTTATTTCGTCGATTACTATGTCGAGCTCCGCGTCGTATATCTTGTACTTGGTTAGATTGTCGACTATGAACTTCCTGATGTCGTCGATGCTCTTGCCCACCATTGTGACCACGAATCGCTTGTCTCCGCTTATCATGGATATGCTCTTGATGATGCTCTGCGACTTCATGAACTCCAAGGCCTCCCTCATGTGCTCCGGGGGGGAATATTAAAGAACAGAACAACTTTGTCATACCCCCATGGACTTATAATCCACCGCGGCCCTACATCCCTTTATCGCGCCGCTCCGCCGCAGCGCTTCCACTCTATACCTAACCGCCCACAAGCTCCTGCCACCCGCCTCGCCATTTCCTGGTAAGTGAGCGTGCAATCCTCCTCCAGGATCCTCAGCAATTCCTCATCCAACTCGCGGCGATTGGAGCGTCGTGAGCCCTCATCATCGCCATGGAGCGGCGAATCGATTATAAAGCTTACCTAATCCTACCTAATGGAGCCACGGCTGGCTCGATGGTCTGAATCATCGACTAGATCATAGATAATTCATAATGGATGCTTGCTTGCCCATCAATTGCCTCAATATGCCGGACACGTCGTACTTGAAGAGGGCCTTGACTGCCTCCGGCGCGCCCTCCCCCCCCTGGCAACCATGTTTTGAAACACGTGCGACATGCTCTCCCTTATATGCCAGTTCCCCCCCACCGTCACGTAGTACTCCGGAAGCACCTCCCTTATTATTATAACGGAGCCCGACCTACCCCCCCTGGACTCCAGGTACCGCAGGAGGGAGAGGCGAGCGGCTTGATACCCGCCGTCCAGGAACTTCACCTCCCCCCCCTCCAATTCTCCCTATCTATCACCACGGCGGGCTCCCCCCCGGAGGCCCATGGAGTGAAGGGGTGCCAGATCTCCACCCACGCCACGCTGAGCGGGCCGGGCTTATGAGTACCGCGAATCTATTCCATAGATACTCCGTGAAATAGAGCTCGTGAGCGGTGACCCACGGCATTGACCTAACGCGCCTCAGCAAGTCGTTCCCTATGATGGTGTCCACCGCGGTTATTGCCCACCGAGTCGGCACCAACCGCCGCCTCCGCCGCTCCCCCCCCAGGAGGCCCATGGAGAACGCCCTTATTATGGTGTACACATCGACGCCGGCCCCCCCACTCAGCTCCAGCACCGCTCTATCGGCGCTTAAATCATCGAATATCAACTGCTCCAGCCTCCGGGGGCAGGAGGGGGGGAGCCGCTGACCCGCACCCCCCCCACTGCCCTCACTAGGGGCGGGTGGGGGGGAGGTCCAGGGGGGGATCCATGGATACCCCCGCCCACCGGCGGCCCGTCCGCCTTGACCTCCACGTCCACCGGCCTCAGGGAGGACGCGGCCACGCTGAGTTCCTGCTCGTACAGCCTCAATGGATTGCGCGCATCCACCCTGGCGGCCGAGGCCACCATGGAGGCCCGAAGCCCCAGTATATCCCTTAGCTGGGCCCTCCCCCCCCACCAGCCCATGGGGGTCCTCGAACTCCCTGCTCTCATCCCCCCCTGACTTGCCTGGGGGGGGACTCCAAGCATCACGCTCACCCTCGGTACCCGCTCTCCCCCCCAACCACCACGCTGGGGGGCGAGGCCCCCCCGTATATCTCCCTGCCCGCTATCTTCAGCACGGGCTTCAGGCTCCTCTGCCTGTCCAGCAGCGGGCACTCCGGCAACCCGCACAGCCTCCTGCGGCCCTTGCACTCCGCGCAGAGGGAGGAGGGTATCCTCACTACCACTCGCGTTAAGCGGGGGGGAAGAGGCTTAAAACGCTATTGGGCAAGCGAGGAAGCGGGATAAGCCGAAACTTATAGGTGGTTTTTGATGAGCCGCCAGCTACCCGCTCTTAGCCTATCACTACGGCCTCCTTCAGCATGTTGCCGGAGCTGAATCTATCGGGCGAGAAGGGAGCGGCTAGATCGCTTAATCTCCCCCCCGTCGCCACGTACTCAGCCATCAACTCGCCCGTGAGGGGGGGGCCAGCATGAATCCATGCCCGCTGAAGCCGCTGGCCACGTAGAGCCCCTCGGGCCAGTCCCTTCCCCCCCTGCCCATTATGTGGCTGTGGTCCGGGGGGGTCATCTCGTAGAAGCCTGACCATACGCGCATCACCCTGAGGCGGCGGGCGGATGGCATGATCTCCTCCATTGCCCTCGCCCACTTCGTCAACCAGTCCAGCGTGTTCTCGAAGGGCTTGAGGCCCGGCTCGTCCCTCCCCCCCTCAATGCTTCCAATCACCTCCCCCCCCTCATGGTTTGGGCGACGTATGCGTTCGTCTGCGTGTCTATTATGAATGGCTCCATGAAGTACCTCACGGGCGCCGTGACGCCTATCTCCTTGCGCACCGGGGGGGTTATAGGTAGGTCAATGCCTAATTGAAGCATTAAGTCCTTGGTCCAGGCCCCGGCCGTCACGACGACGCTCTTGGCCTTCGCGAACGCCCTCCTTCCCCCCCTCACCTCGCTCACCTTTCCATTGGTTATGGTTATCTTGGTCACCTCGGAGTTCTCCACGTACTCCACGCCCAGGTCCCTCCCCCCCCTCGTGTAGTACCCAGCCATCACGTAGTCGTGGTGGAACTCCCCCCCGTCCTGCTCGCCCAGCACTGCCCCCCCCACGTACCTGGACTTATCTATGTAGGGGGTACCTCTCGGCGAGCTCCTCCCTGGTGAGGAACTTGACTGGAACGCCGAGGGGGGGCTTCCATACCTTCTCGTTCAACTCCCTGTATTGATTCAAAATCCTCTCCTCCCTCGCCAGCCAGAGGTACCCGCTTCTCTTGAAGATGGCGTTCCACCCCCCAGCTCCCCCCCGGACAGCCTCTCCATTATTCTGGCGGACTCGATGGCGTACCTCGTGTTCTCCGCGTTACCGAAGTGAACCCTGAACCTGGAGACGTTCCTAGTCGAGCTGCCGCCCCCCCCAAGTATCCCCCCCGCTCCATTACTACGACCTTCAAGCCCCTCCGCGCGAGGCCGTACGCGGTGGCGAGCCCCCCCACCACGCCGC
>BBBF01000071.1 GCA_001315925.1 Thermocladium modestius JCM 10088
TGAGGGGGGGGAGTACCTGTTCGGCATACAGGGGGGGGATGGGAGGGGGGGGAGGGGGGGGAGCGGGGGGGATGCGTTTCCGTCATCAACGGATGAGATAGCTGTGATTTTCGACAGGAGGATAAGCCCCTCGTACTTCTCCTGGCTGGTTCCATTGGGTGAGGGCGAATACAGGGCCGGGGGGGTGGTAGATGAGCCGGGCAGGGTGGCCTCCTCGCTCAATTACTTCATGAAGAGATTCAACATACATTATAGGCGGAAGTTCGGGGGGGGAACGTCATGGTGTCGTCGAGCGGGTACATAGCGGCTGGGAGCTGGCCGCCATAGGTGATTCCACGGGCCTTAATAAGGCGTTGACCGGGGGGGGCGGCATACTGACCGGGGGGGTGTTGAGTGCCAGGCTTCTGGGGGGGGAGGCTTTGAACTCCGCTCAGGACCCCCCCGCCTCCGCGCTTCGGGCTTATGCCAAGGCGCTTTACTCAGCCATAGGGGGGGGACGCTGAAGCTATACTCAACCGTGGCTTCCCTGCTGTACCTCAGGAATGGGATTGAGGCCGTGCTGGAAGTACTGGACTCCGTGGGGGGGGCTTGTCCATCGAGGTGGACGATTACGATAATCACGCAAAGGCCGTGGCAGCCATCCTGCGCCGCCGCCCCTCCCTAATCCTGACGCTGTTGAGGCTACTGCCGAGGCTTGACTTGGGGGGGCCGCCCACCGATGCCGTGAAGCTTCTGCTCAATGCTGCTTATGCAGTCAATAATTAAGTTTTTAAGCTTGACATTTGGAAGGCGATCCATGACCATAGCCACCCAGGTATCCCCCCCCTCCGGTCGGAGAAGCGTCTTGTTGAACACGTTCCTGGGCTCGTTCGTCGCCGCGATGAATATATCCATGTTGATAATAGCGCTGCCCGCCATATTTGACGGCATACGGGTGTACCCATTATCGCCCCCCCTCGGCTTCACGTCAATGATATGGTTGATAGTGTCATACCCCCCCCTCGCGCTGGCCGTGGCCATACCGATAAGCGGGCGGCTCTCCGACATGTATGGAAGGGGCAAGTTATTCACCATAGGCTTCCTGGTATTCACGCTGAGCTCCCTGCTCCTCGGCTTGGCTCAGGGAAGCGGGGAGGCCGCGGCAGCGGAGCTTATAGTGTTTAGGATAATGCAGGGAGCGGGCGGCAGCTTCATGTTCAGCAATAGCCCGGCGCTCATAATGGACGTGTATCCCCCCCACGCGATCGTGGCTTTGCCTTGGGCATCATAGGGATATCATTCAGCGCCGGATCAGTGATTGGATTATTGGTGGGAGGCGGGCTAGCGTGATTAATTGGAGGCTCGTATTCCTGATAAACGCAGTAGTGGGCTCGATTGGAACTTATTGGTCGTATAAGGTAGTGTACAAATTATCGCCGGGCTCCAGCTCCGTTAAGGTGGACTGGGGCGGCGCGGTGCTGCTGGCTGCAGCGCTGGTGTCCGTGCTGACCGCCCTTAACCTGGGCATGCTTCCCTACGGCGACCAACCCCTGGGCTGGGGGGGAAACCCGCTTGTGTGGACCCTATTAGCGGTGGGCGCGGCTCTACTGGCGTTGCTGGTCCAAGTGGAGCGCAGGATCAAAGAGCCAATGCTTCGCCTGGACTTGTTCAAGATAAGGCAATTCACGTTCGGCGTGATGAGCGCGTTCTTCCTATTCCTGGCCCAGGGAGCCAATATATTCGTGTTATCCATTCTACTGCAAGCGCTTTACCTACCAATGCACGGCGTGCCTTACAGCGAGACTCCATTGCTGGCCGGCATATACTTGATACCGAACAGCGTGGCCAATGCCTTGTTCGCGCCCATAGGGGGGGAGGTTAGTGAATAGGCTGGGGGGCCAGGCTCGTGTCCACGGCCGGCGCCGTAATAGCGGCCACCAGCTTCGAGCTGCTCGCGTTGCTTCCCATCGACTTCAACTACGCCGTGTTCGCGGCAATTCTTTTCATGATGGGGGCCGGGTTCGGTCTCTTCATGTCCCCCCCCAATCAAGTATCGATACTCACCCCCCCAGTCCCTCCCAAGGATCGCTCGGCGGCGTCCGGCATGAGGGCAAGCATGCAGAACGTGGGGGGGTCCCTCACCAGCATAGTGGTCTTCCTATCCCTGATAATAATAGGCACCTACTCAACCCTATCGGCCGCGTTGATGAATGCCCTGGTGAAGGCCGGCCTGCAAGCCGCCACGGCCGGCCAGCTCAGCAGCATACCACCCGCGATAGCCTTATTTGCCGCCTTCCTTGGGTACGACCCCCCCATCAGCACGCTGGCCAGCCTCACCCACACCTCCATCCCTCCGCAGCTCCTCGCAGAACTGACTAAGCCCAGCTTCTTCCCAACCGCAATAGCTCCAGCCACCATAAATGGATTTCACTATGCATACCATGTTGCTGCGCTGATGGCGTTCACCGCCGCGGTTCTCTCGTTGTTGAGGGGGGCCGGGAGAGGCTGGAGTGAGTTCATCAATCAATTCGAGCAGAGTTTCAATTCTTATGTGCGGCAACGAAATGAAATCCTCGCCCCCCAACAAGCACGGCATTCATCCCAGCGGCAACGGCCCCCAACACGTCGCTTGCCCTGTCTCCCACGTACATGCAGTTCTCCACCTCCACGCCGAGGAGCTGCGCCGCCAAGAGGAAAGGGGGGGCAGTGTCAGGCTTCGTCTCCTCAGTGTCGTCTCCCGCCACCACCACCACGTCGAAGTAGTGAAGCAGCCCGCTGCTCTCCATCCTAGACATCTTGAAGCCGGGAATGCCATCGGTGTTAGCCACTATCCCCCCCAGCCGGTGGCTGGGCCTCAGCGATTTTATGACCTGCTCCGCGTCGGGAAACGGCTTGCTGTATCTAATCCACGAGTCCCAATACATCTTGACGAGCCCAAGCACTTCACCGCGTCTCTCCTCTCGTAGTCCAAGCCTATCCAATAGGTCTAGGAACCACGCTCGTCGATCGAAGGATCGCCTAGCTTCCATTCTACCCTCTATATACTCCAACATGGCCAATGCCTCCTCCGCGGAAACCCCCCCGTGAAGCGAGGCCACCGCGGTCGCCACGGCTCCCTAGCCCTCCTCCTGCCATCCGCTACGTACATCAGCGTATCGTCGAAATCAAACAGGACCGCCTTTACCTGCACCGGGTTGCTTTTCAATGCGGTGGTTAAAATCTATCGGGCGAAAAAGAGGCCGCGCCCCATCACTCCATTATTGAAACTCCAGTCTCGGTGCCTATTATGGCTTTGCTGACCTTGGATCCATTGAATATGCCAACCTCGACGACCCCCCCCGGTATTGACTTCAACTCCCTCTCCGCTCCTACGTCGATCTCCTCGAGTGGGTGAACGTAATCCAGCACGTAATTTCCATTATCCGTCACCACCGGGCCCCCCCTCTTATCGCTCCCAATCCTCAGCCTTGCCTCCCCCCCGCCCAGCCTCCTCTCCACGGCCTCCTTGACCGCCCTCCACGCGAAGGGAAGCACCTCTATGGGAATTGGGCGGCCGCCCGGTATGTTAGCCACCACCTTGCCCTCGTCCGCTATGACTATGAAGGAAGAAGCCCAGTAATCCACTATCTTCTCCCTCGTCAAGGCCCCCCCGCCGCCCCCCCCTTTATCAGGTTTCGGCGAGCATCTATCGCGTCTGCGCCGTCTATGGCCACGTCTATTCTATCCACTTGCCACAACTGCCTAACGAGGCCTCCAATGCCTAGCCTCACGGCGTTCACCTCCACCTCGCTTGAAGTGGGCACTATGCTCACTTCCATGCCCTCCTCCCTAATCCTCCCCCCCGCCAGCATCTCAAGGAATACCTGGGCGGTGCTCCCGGAGCCGGCGCCCACCACCATGCCATCCCTCACGTATTGCAGCGCGGCTGCCGCGGCCCTTTCCTTACCGTTCATGGATTCCACCCACCGTGGGCCTGCCTATTCCCATGTATATCACGTTCCTGGGGGGGTTCCTCCAATTCCTTATTACGTGCCTGGCGTCCACCACCGCTGCCCTGGCGTTTCTCTTACCTATATCATCCAGGCTAAGCTTGAAGTACTCGCTGTGATCGGTCAATATGGCTATCACGTCGGCCCTCAGGGCCGCGTCGAGGTCCTTGGTCAGCGGTATCCCCCCCAACTCCCTCAACACGTCGTCCTGCTCCACGAAGGATCATGCACCAGCAACTGCTTGAATCCATTATTCACCAAGTGCTTTATAACGTCATAGGACGGGCTCAGCCTCGTGTCGTCCACGTCGCCCCCCCTGAAGGCCAGGCCCAGCACTGATACGCGCGGATTCGCCTCCCCCCCACTAAGCCGGCCGCCTCCCTTATTAGGTCGAACACGTACTTGGCCGACATCACGTTTATCTGCCTGCCGAGGGCGGTCAGGTCAAGCTGGGCCCCCCCTATCCTCTTAGCGGCGTACAGCAGGAACTGGGGATACACGGGTATGCACGAGCCGCCAACCCCCCCCGGGCCTGGCTTGTGTAGGTGGGAGTAGGGTTGGCTATTCGCGGCGTCCCTCACCTCGTCGAAATCAATCCCAAGGCTCCTGCACAGCCTGGCCACCTCATTAGCGAGGGCAATGTTTACGTCCCTGTACACGCCCTCCACCAACTTCTCAGTCTCGGCCACGGTGGGGGAGCTCACCTCCAGGACCCCCCCTTCCTGGCTATGACCCCCCCGTACAAAGCCTTGGCTACCCTCGCGCTTCGGGCCCCCCCACACCCCCCCCTATCACCTTCGGGTAACGCTCCTCTATGTCTTGTATCGCTCTCCCAACATATATGCGCTCGGGCGAGTACACCAGGCCGAAGTCGTCTTCCGCGGTCAAGCCGCTGGCCCGCTCAAGTGCTGGCTTGGCTATATCCACGGTGGTTCTGGGGGGGGACGGATGATTCTATTATAACCAAATCGCCCCCCCGCTTGAGGCCCTTCCCTATGCCTTCCATTGCTGATAGAAATGCCTCGAACCTGGGCTCCCCGTCCCTTATATAGATGGGAACGGTGACTATCTTGACCTGGCTATTGGCCGACGCCTCCTCGCCGTTCATGGTGTATGAGAAGCTCTTGGAGAGCCTCCTCAGCTCGGCCTCGACCGTTGAATCGCTTAGCTTGAACGTGCATGACTTGAACGCGGCCACCTTTCTCTGATCCGCATCGACCCCCCCTATTACCTTGGCTCCAGCCCTAGCCCAGACGGCAGCTATGGCGGTGCCACGTAGCCCATGCCATATATGGCAACCGTCAACTCGCCGCGCTTTAATGAATTGATCAAGTCCTCATCGCTCATCTCGAGCAGGTTAACCATGATAGCGACGGATCGGTAGAATTAAAAACTTAACCCATCCAAATCGATCCACTCCCCCCCCCCCTTAAGGGTTCTCCCGAGGCCTGGGGCTGCGCTCCTTAATGGGCGATGCCCCCCCATCGTGATCCGCAGTAAATGATAATGACTACCTCATCGCGGCCACAACCCCCCCTCCCACGGCCCCCCCTCACCACGTTCAAGGCACTGTTCAAATCGCTATGAGGCTTATTGCTTGTTTCATTGCGCAGAGGACGAGACCTCTAGGACCGTAATGCTGGAGGAGGTCGATGATTTGCGAGAATAGCTGAAAGGTATTGTCAATTCATTGGGAAAGCCGGGCCCAGGGGGGGCAAAAATTTTTATAAGCACATAGGAGGCAGTTGTTTCGGTGAATTAGGTGGAGTACGTATACGCGACGCTATTGCTTCACTACGCCAAGCAACCCATAAACGAGGAAAACATAGCCAAGGTGCTGCAGGCGGCAGGAGTCTCCGCCGATGAGATAAAGGTGAAGGCCCTAGTCGCTGCAATAAAGGACGTCAACATAGACGAGGCAATAAAGACGGCGGCATTCGCCCCCCCAGCGCCAGCCGCGGCCGCGCCGGCAG
>BBBF01000072.1 GCA_001315925.1 Thermocladium modestius JCM 10088
ATCAAGAGGACCTGGAGGTAAAGGGATTCCAGTTGTGGATCAACCTGCCCAGGTCCAGCAAGATGAGCAAGCCAAGGTACAGAAACATCACTAGGCGCAGCGTGCCGAGGATAAGGCTGGACAACGGAGGGGGGGAGGCCGTGTTGGTGGCGGGGGGGAGAATTAGGGCGCCGGGGGGGTATGGAGCTGTGGAGGGACCGGTGAGCGGCTTAGCGACGCCGATTCACTACATGGACGTAACCATCCCAAGCGAGTCCGAGTTCAGCTATGAAGTGAGGGATGGGTATACGACCATCATCTACGTAATCGATGGATCGATTAAGTTAGGCGGGGGGGAACGGGCAGCATCGCTCGGCCAGTTGGCGGTGCTGTCCCGAGAGGGCGAGGAAGTCAAGATAGCCGCAGGCGACGCGCCGGCTAGGTTCCTCCTGCTCGCGGGGGGGAGGCCCATAGGGGGGGAGCCGGTGGCTTGGTATGGCCCCCATAGTCATGAATACGGAAGAGGAGTTGAAGCGGGCGTTCGTTGAACTGAGAAATGGAACGTTTATAAAACAAGAGCCTGACGTGAACGACTTATGAACGCCCACGCACCCAGATAGAACGACCCAGAGCAGGATCTGTCAAAGACTGAGATTAACAAGCTAAGGAATAAATCCTTTCCATTATTGACACGCTGAATAACTGGCCCTCTTGTAGATTATGCTACGCTCCCAGCATCGCCATAATCGCCTAGCAAATTCATATAAACTTAGGCGGTCAACCGACCTCTTACCTGTCTTTAAAGGCGAGGCGCATAATTGCTTCGCCAAGATTTTCAAACAGGTAATGCATTATCATACGTTGCCAAAAACTGGTCACGCAAATATCCAGGGAATGCAAAAACAAGCATGCCTACCGTTGCCGGGTCGGGAGTCGCGGTTATATCAGTCATCAATTCCCAGGGAACCTAAAAATGATGACCATAGCTTCATTGTTGGTGCGGGGGGGGTGGGACTTGAACCCACGCAGGCCTTCGCCAACGGATCTTAAGTCCGCCCCCTTTGACCATGCTCGGGCACCCCGCTCAATGCCCTTCTGCGCACGGTTGGGTTTAAAGTCTTTCGGCATCATCTATGTTTTTAATACATTTTTAAATTGATTAAGTGCGCCTCACTCATGGGCAGCAATCAATGCAGCGGCCTCTCCGGCATGGGTAACCTAATGAGGAGGATAATCATTAGTTGGATACCCGTGATCGGCGCCGGGATCCTCATCTACGTAATATATGAGGTGCTCAAGGTCAGCGTATTGAATAGGTACGCCCAGTACGAGGACGTGGTCAGGCTCACTCTCACCGTGGCCGTTGGGGGGGCGGCTGCCTTCTGGCAGACGGGGGGGCGGGAGGTGACCAGGATGGTCTATGCATGCGATCCCAGGAAGGGGGGGCCCGTCATAAAGTTCCTCCTCCAGCTCAGCATAGTCAGCGCGGTGATAATCGCGCTCGCGGTGGAGTTCGCCAAGGTGACCCCCCCCTCGGCCGCAGCCTTCGGGGGGGGAACGGCGGTGGGGGGGCTCATACTTGGCCTGGCCGTCCAGCAATCCCTCTCCAGCATCTTCGCCGGCGTCATGATAATACTGTCGTCGCCGTTCAAGCCGGGGAACAGGGTGACCCTGGTCACGTGGCAGTACGGAGTGCTTAGGGCGACGTATCCCCACGAGGGGGGGATGCCGAATGGATTCACGGGCACCGTGGTAGACATGACCCTCCTCTACACCACGTTAATAGACGACAAGGGAGTCACCATACGGATACCCAACTCTGTCTTGGTACAGGCCATGGTTATAAACCACGACGAGGCGCAGTTCAGGATGGCCAGGACCAGGCTGGACGTGCCCGCGTCCGTGCCCATAGCCAAGTTCGAGGAGGAGATTAGGAGGAGGCTGGCCGACGTGAAGCAGATAAAGTCTATCAAAGTCACCGCGGAGGAGACTTGGCAGTCCACCTCCATATACCAGGCAGCGGTGGAGGGCGTGGCGGATCCCTCCATGAGCGAGAAGGACTTGAGGGATGCATTGATGAGAGCCGCCCTAGCCGCCAGGTCCGCGTTAATGGATAATCCCTCCCCCCCCAGCGGTAGTTGGGTTTTTATAGAGAAACGCGCCTCTAAGCGCGGTGCTGGACCTACTTCTAAAGCGAGAGATGGATAGGCTGATCAAGTGGCTAACGGAGGAGAGAGGCATGGAGGTGGTGGAGAGGGGGGAGGACTACGTGAACTGCAGGGACGGAAATAACTTGGTTCACTTCAGGTACGTTTACCTGGACATACCCAACGAGGCCGACATAGCTAAGCGGGCCGCGGAGGTTGCGGGGAGTAGGACGGCCTTCAACAAGGCTACCTAGTCGTGGATAAGCCCGCGGCTAACTTCGTGGACGGCAAACTCATGAGGAGGCTGGGCATAGGCATAATAGTTATGGGAAGCGAGATAGCGGAGGTGATGGCCAGCATGCCCATGCCCACTGCGAGGCCAGCCGTTGACGACGGGGGGGCCATTGCCGAGGTGATGAGGGAGATGAAGTCGGTGAGGGATAGGTTGGCGGAGGTGGAGAGGAGGGTGGGGGGGGAGTTGGAGGCCATGATTAGGTCGAGGAGCGGAAGGGAGGAGCGGGGGGGAGGCCGAGGAGGGGGGGGACAAGGCCGAGGAGGGGGGGAGAGTCGAGGAGGGCGGCGGGGGGGGAGGAGTGGGGGGGCAGGTGCAGGGCGACGTGCCTCAATTCATGCGGGAGAACCCGTGGCTGGACATATTGGGAAAGAGGGGGGGCAAGTGATTAGGGGGGGTTCCACCACTCGAATCCTATGAAGTAGAGGTCGTCTATGTCCCTTGTGGCGAGCACGAACGTCTTCCTAACGCTGTGGCTCAGCCGGGCGGCCCGGGTTATGTCCAGCGCGGTGAGGTTCCTGGCCGGGTCTAGGTAGTGTATTAGGATGGGCGCGTGATCTATACCGGGCCCCTTCTCGTATATAGCGAATAGGCTGCCGAACTTCAAGCCGCTCTTCACTATATACCCCCCCATCCCTGAAGAACCTGTATATGCCGTACACCGTGGATGGGTCGTGGAACCTGGACGCCAGGGCCTCCCTCAACTCATCTATGTGGACTGGGGAGCCGTCGCTCCTCACCACCTCCAGCGACCCCCCCTTCTCAGCCAAGTATACTGCATCCAATATGGATAGATGCAGCGGCGATGATGCCGAGACCACCTCGCCTGGCTTTACTTTATCTAATCCAATGAATTTGCCGTAGAACGATGAGGTGTAGAGGAGCCGCGCCTCCTCGGGGGGGTCGCTTACTATTACCGTGTCCCCCTTAAGGATTCCCCCCTGATCACTCTGCTCCCTCTTGTGGGCGCGTATTGTTGCTATTGAGTTGTCCGCTATGCCGTTCCTCCTCAGCTCCTCCTCGTTGCACCAAACCTCGCCGGGCGGCACGTCATCCTTGGCCACCACCTTGAAGACGTACCTGCGCTCCCTCGCGCCGCCGCCCACCAGCACGGCCTCTATTTCCATGGTTATATTCAATTCCTTCATGGTATTGGGATTCATCAATGCCCTCCCCCCCTCATCCACGTCCCCCCCCTCCTCCTCAGCCTGAGACGCCTCTCCATGGGGGCCTTCCGCTCCTTCTTGAACACGTCCGCCGTGAGAAACGACGGAATGAGCAACTTCCTTTTCTCCGCGTCGCCTCCCTCCCTTTGATCGGACATCGAGGGGGTAATCAAGCGAGCGGTATTTATCCTTAACTGCGGCCCATCCAAAGAGTTTTTAACCCAAGCCGGGCATCGGGCTCGGTGAAGAAGTCCCTATCAGCGCTGGACCTGCTGGCCGTGGCGGGCGAGTTGAACGCGGAGGTGGCTGGGCAGGCCGTGGATAAGGTCTACGGGATCGGAGACTCCATACTGCTCAGGGTGGGCAGGGAGAAGCGATTGATCGTGGCCAACAAGAACAGGGTGAGCCTGACGACCAGGATGCCGCCCAACGTCTCCCCCCCACTCCCCCCGCCCTGCGTGCTAGGCTTGAGGGGGGGTGCAGGCTGGAGCGTGTAGAGGTGCCGTTCTTCGATAGGGTTATCGAGCTTAGGACGAACTGTGGGACGCTGGTGGTGGAGCTGCTCAACCCCTTCAACGCCGCTCTCGTCGAGGCAGAGAAGAACGGAAAGGAGGAAGGAGGAAGACGAATACTGTGGCTGCTCCATGGGTATAAGTCGAGGGACAGGGAATTGAGGCTGGGTGATCATTACGTCCCTCCCCCAAGGTCCTTCAAGGACCCCCGCTTCGCAGACTCATTCCTGGACGCGGTTGGGGGGGAGGGCATGGGGGGGAGGAGGCTGGGGGGGTTGAGCCGGGAGTTGGAGGCTGAGGTGTGCGCTAGGCTGATTGCGGGGATCCCCTTGAGGCGTGGAGGGCGTTTAGGGAGATGGCTGTGATGGCCGCCGTGGGTCCCAGGGAGCCGGTCATCCACGTAGTGAACGGGGGGGAGGCGGCGTTCGTGTCTCCCGTGCCTTCAAGACGATCGGCGGGGGAGTTGGTGAGGTTCAATTCCTTCAACGAGGCCGTGGACGAGTACTTCTGGAGACTGGAGGCGGAGGAGGCCGCGCGTAAATCAGCGGAGGAGGCTAGAAACGAGGCCGGTAGGTT
This sequence comes from Thermocladium modestius JCM 10088, assembly GCA_001315925.1. Taxonomy (GTDB): domain Archaea; phylum Thermoproteota; class Thermoprotei; order Thermoproteales; family Thermocladiaceae; genus Thermocladium; species Thermocladium modestius. The sequence continues at coordinate 4,673 of BBBF01000072.1, forward strand.
GATGGCCAGCTTGGAGGAGGCGAGGAAGGCGAGGAACAGGAATGAGGCGGAGGCGGAGGAGGCGAGGAGGGTGGGGGGGGAGGCTATAATGCTTAACCTATACGGCCTGGAGGAGTTGCTGAGGGAGGCGAGGAGGCTTTACGGCGAGGATAAGGACTCCTTCCCAGAGAGAGCCCTCGGGCTGTCGGTGGGCTCCATTAGGGTCGTGGGCTTCGACGCAGCCAAGAGATCCTTGAGGCTGGACCTGGGTGGGTTGGAGGCCGTCATCGGATTGAACGAGTCGCCGGGGGGGGACGCCGCCAACAAGTACTTCGGGCTAGCCAAGGAGTTGAGGCGAAAGGCTGAGGGAGCGGGGGGGAAACCATAAGGAGGATGGAGGAGAGGCTGAGGGGGGGCTGCAGTTGAGGGCTGAGGGGGGGGCTGAGAGCTCATTCAAGGAGTCGGTGAGGGTGGTGTACGGGAAGGAGTGGTTCGAGCGGTTTAAGTGGTTCGTGACGTCCGGCGGGCGCGGCGTCTTGGCTGGGAGAAACGCCGATCAGAACGAGGCGTTGGTGAAGCGGTACATGAGGGACCAGGACCTCTTCTTCCACGCCGACGTGCCCGGCGCGGCGGCCACGGTTTTGAGGATAAACGGCGGCTCGCCGGATCCGGAGGACATAATGGAGGCCGCGGTCTTCGCCGCGTCAAACTCCAAGCTTTGGATCGCGGGGGGGGCAATGGCGGGCGACGTGTTCTACGTGGAGGGAAGCAGGGTTGGCAAGGAGGCTCCCTCCGGGGGAGTATGTGGGGAAGGGCAGTTTCATGATATACGGG
>BBBF01000073.1 GCA_001315925.1 Thermocladium modestius JCM 10088
GTTTTCTATACATGGCAGATTTAAGAAGAGCAACGAAGAGCGGCTGCGGCCTAGTCAGCCTGCTTTTGAACTCTGGATGGAATTGAGTTCCGACGAAGAAGTAGTGATTAGGCAATTCTATCGTCTCAACCCTGTCTAGATCCGCGCGCCAGCCTGATAATACGAGACCGCTCCTCCTCAACTCATCGAAGTACTTGGGATTGACCTCGTACCTATGTCTATGGCGCTCGACTATCTTGGAGGACCCATATATATTATGAACTATGGAACCCTCCATCAATTTTATCTCCCTATTGCCGAGTATCATTGTTCCCCCCCCGACCTCCGTTACCCCCCCGACCTCCTCCGGAGTTAAATCTATGATGATGATTGGTTGATGGGTTTACCTCCGTCGTGTGGGCATCCTCGTAACCCATCACGTGCCTAGCGAACTCCACCACCGCCAATTGCATGCCGTAGCATATCCCAAGGAATGGAATATTATTTTCCCTCGCGAACCTTATGGTCATTATCTTCCCCCCCTCCACGCCCCCCCTAGCCCCCCCAAATCCCGGCAGCACTATCACCGCATCCGGCTTCATGTTGCTCAACACGTCGGGGCTGGATTCCACCTCATCGCTGTCGCACCAAGTTATCACGGGCTTCACGCCAAGGTGAGCCCCCCCGGCATGCTTTAAGGCCTCTATTATGCTTATGTATGAGTCATGAAGCCTCACGTACTTCCCGCATAGAACTACATTGACCTCATCCTTGGCGTTAACTATGGCATCGCTCAGCTTAAGCCAAAGCGACCAGTCGGCCTTCCTCAGCTGCAAACCAAGCATTTTGCCTATGTGGTCCCCCCCAAGCCCTTGCTCATCCAATAGCACGGGAACCCTATATACAGTATCGACATCGAACGAAGAGAATATGGCGCTCTCAGCAACGTTAGTGAAAAGCGCTATCTTGCGCCTTATATCGGGGGGGGTGAGGGGGGGCTTCATCGATCTAGCCACTATGGCGTCTGGCTGTATTCCAACCCTCCTCAGTTCCATGACGCTGTGCTGCAATGGCTTTGTCTTGAACTCATCCGTGGTCTCAAGTATCGGCACCAAGGCCACATGTATGAACATGACATTGCCATCCTCCTCCAACCGCATCTGCCGAATCGCCTCCAGAAACGCCAACCCCTCGTAATCCCCAACCGTGCCTCCTATCTCAACCATTACTACATCAGCCTTGGATTCATCTGCAACCAACCTCAAACGCCTCTTTATCTCATCCGTGACGTGGGGGGGAATTAATTGAACCGTCTGCCCCCCCAAATACCTGCCTTGCCTTTCATCATTTATCACCTTTAAATATACTTGACCAGACGTTATGTTATGATCCTTGCTCAACTCTATGTCCAAGAACCTCTCATAGTGCCCCAAATCCAGGTCTGTTTCTCCGCCATCCATGGTGACGAAAACCTCCCCCCCATGCGCAAATGGATTCATTGTCCCGGCATCCACATTAAGGTAAGGATCTATCTTGACGGCAGTCACGGAGGCCCCCCCTCTCATCTGTAATATCTTGGCTATAGATGATGTGGTCACGCCCTTGCCAACCCCCCCACTTAATACTCCTCCTGTCACAAAGATGAACTTAGTCATAGAGCCTCATCCAAGTAGCCACTATTAAACCTTATTTTCAACAAGTCGAAATTACCAGCTTAAAAATCAGTCCTTCACATGCAAGACAATATTTAATAAAATATATTGTTATTAATCATTTATATATCATATGTTTTATATATTAAATAATAATACTTATTATATTCACAGTCTGTATATCGCCATTGTAATGCACAGAATGGTCGTTTTATATTTGCTCGTTGTTTACATAAGTATTTCGTAATATTATGTTTTATATATATCAATTAATATATGAAAATATAGCAAAGATAACACCGGAGAAAAATTTATAAAACCATTAGGAAATGAGAGCCGCGATAACCATGAACATAACCGACATATTGATCCTGGGCAGGGGGGGTGGCCAAGGAGGAGTAACGGCCGCCAGGATCCTCGTCTCTGCAGCCATGAAGGAAGGAAAGTGGGGGGGCCAAGCCATGCCGGAGTTCGGAGCAGAGAGACGCGGCGCAGTTGTCAGGTCTTATGCCAGGATAGGAATGGAACCAGTGATGCTGCACAGCGCGATAAAGCGGGCTGATATAATCATGATGCTGACGCACACCATCTTGAACCAGGTCGATGTAATGGGAATGGCCAAGTCAAGGAGCACCAAGCTTATCATCAACTCGCCGGCGCCCATCAAGACCGAGCTGCCGACGTATTGGGTGAATGCAAATCAAATAGCGGAGGACCTAGGACTAGTGATAGCTGGGTGGCACGTTGTGAACACCTCCATGCTTGGCGCCCTATCAAAGGCAACGGGCCTCGTAAAGCTGGATTCCATATTGGACTCCCTGGGGGGGGAGTTCATACGCGGCAGCGTCCTGAAGCAGAACATAGAGGCCGTGAGGCGGGCATTCAATGAGACTGAAATCGCGACTGAGACCGAGGTGATCGCGTGATGGCAGGCCTAGAGTTCACCAAGTACTTGCTATCCAGGCCAGCCCCCCCGGCTCTGCTGGAGCCACGGCACGTGGCGCACATATAGGCCTGTTGTGAATCAAGATAAGTGCATAAAGTGCGGCCTATGCTGGCTCTACTGCCCCCCCGAGGATACCATAGATTGGCTCGAGGATAAGTCGGTGAGGATAAACTATGACTACTGCAAGGGATGCGGCATATGTGCGGAGGTGTGCCCAGTCAAGGTAATAGATATGGTAAAGGAGACGGTGGTGTGACCATGCAGGAAACCATTCAAAGACAAGCCAGGAAGGTACTGGTAGGAGATCACGCGGTGGCCGAGGCGGTTAAATTGGCCAGGGCCCAAGTCATATCTGCGTACCCCCCCATAACTCCCCCAGACACTCATAGTGGAGAGGCTCGCCGAGATGGTGGATAACAAGGAAATAAATGCCAAGTTCATAAGGGTGGAAAGCGAATTCGCCGCATTGGCGTCAGTGTACGGAGCATCCGCGGGAGGGGCAAGGGCCTTCACCGCCACGTCCAGCCACGGCTTGTTCTACATGTACGAGATGCTTTGGTGGGCCGCCGCCTCAAGGCTGCCCTTGGTCATGGCGGTGGTCACTAGGTCATTGGGGGGGCCGCCGTGGAACATTCACGATGAGCACACCGACATAATGGCGATCAGGGACAGCGGTGGATAATTGGAATGGCTCAGAACGTGCAGGAAGCGCTGGATATGACGTTGACTGCATATAAGATAACTGAGGACCCGAGGGTGTTATTGCCCGTCGCCGTAGGATTGGATGGATTCATATTAAGCCACACGGCCGAGGTGCTGGAGGTGCCTAGCCAAGAAGTTGTCGATGGATGGTTGCCCCCCCCACGCGATCCCCCCCGCATTCCATACGTAATAGAACCGGGCGGGGGAACCCATAACTATGGGTAACATGGTTAAGTCGGACGCGTACCACATGCTGCTCAAGAAAATGATGGATGAGGCAATGGATGAGGCGAAGACGGTTATACGCGACGTGTTTGCCTCGTATGCCAAGCTGACCGGGAGAAACCATGGAGACCTGGTCGAATGCATCAATTGCCAGAACTCGGACTACGTAGTGGTGGCCACGGGCGCGTGGTCAGGCGATATAATGAAGGCAATAAGCGACTTACGGGAGGAGGGCTACAGCGTGGGATTCCTAAGGATTAGATTCCTAAGGCCATTCCCCCCCGAGGAGGCGGTGATGGATATAGCGTCCAGGGCTAAGGGCATAATCGTCTTCGACAGGGACTACTCGACTGGGCTGGGGGGGGCATAATAGCGACCGAGATAATGGGACTCGTGCCTCAGTCCGTCTCGTTTAAGGGAGTAATAGCTGGGTTGGCCGGGGGGGTCGATGTCGCGCCAAGCGAGGTGAAGACGGCAATCAAGGATTTCATAGATGACACTGAGAAAAACGGCCCCATTAGGGTCAGGAAGACATGGTTAATGCAGAAGATGGAGGGTGATGAGTCATGAGCATTAGGATAGATCAGCTTCCCAGGGATAAATTCATAATGCCAGGAACAGCGGCGTGCCCCCCCGGCTGTCCACTGCTGATAGGGCTTAGGCAGGTCATGATGGCGCTCAACGGCAAGATGTCCTTGGTGATACCGGCTGGGTGTTCAAGCGTGATTCCAGGCATGTCGCCTGCCACCTCATATGGAGTGCCTACCATTCACGTACCATTTGCATCAAGCCCCGCCGTGGCAAGCGGTCTCGTCTCCGCCGTCAGGATGAGGGGGGGAAATAATGGTCCAGTAGTTGTGTGGGCGGGGGGGGATGGGGGGGCTAGCTCGGATATAGGATTCGCCGCGTTGAGCGGGGCAGCTGCCAGGAATGAGGACTTGATATACATACTGGCCGATAACGAGGCGTACATGAACACCGGCATACAGGCGTCTGGAACAACTCCTTGGATGGCTTGGACCACGACATCCCCCAACGGTAAGACCGAGGAACGCAAGGAGATGGCGCTCATAATGCTCATGCATAAGATACCATATGTGGCCACGGCATCCATAGCGTATCCCCCCCTGGATTTCATTGCAAAGGTAAGGAAGGCAAGCCAGATAAGGGGATTCAAGTTCATCCACCTCTACGCGCCGTGTCCCCCCCTGGCTTGAAGTTCGATGATAGTTACACAGTGAAGATAGCACAGCTAGCCGTGGAGACCGGAATCTGGGTTCTCTGGGAGTACAATCAAGGCAAGCTAACCATAAGTCCCCCCGAGCGCGATGTACAAGGATAAATCCAAGAGAAAACCATTAAGCGAGTACATGAAGCTGCAGGGAAGGTTCGCTAAAGTAGGCGAGGACGCGATGAAGCTATACGAAGCCAAGATAGATGCGTATTGGAACACGATACTCAAGCTCAGCGAGCTATATAAATGATCAACTAAACGCTGGGCTCACTGCCCGCAACCGACGAGGAGATTAACGATCTTATTTTTGATGAGAGCCCCCCCAGCAATTGGATGAGGGAGTCAGACCCCCTGATTATCCTGTAGTGGGAGGATGATAATAAATATATTAGTTGCGGCTTCAAGTGCTCCGGCAATTTATAGCTTGAATAAGATGATAAGAGATCATAATGTGCGAAACCTATCACATCCAATGGATCCACGCTTTCATCCTTTATTAAACGCCGAAGTTCGGCCACTCCACGGTTGAAATCGCCCATGATCAATTCATGTAACACCGCCCGCAGCACTGATGGACTTGCCTTGCCCATTGCCTTGTATATTGTTTCTGCGGTGACTTTCTTGGAGATGGAGGAGGCGGCTTGAAGCGCGTTAATCGCCCTCCTCAAATCCCCCCCCGCTGGCCTCCCACAACGCCTCGAGGCCCCCCCCGAGTCCAGGGAAACCCCCTCCGCAGCCGCTATCTGGGACAGCCTA
>BBBF01000074.1 GCA_001315925.1 Thermocladium modestius JCM 10088
TTGTTTGTCTCCTTGTTTGCCTCCATTATTTTGCTTGATAGATTAATTTCGGTCGTCACGATTAGGTTGGTCAGTCCGCGCATCGCGTTGTTTACATCCCTGTTCGTATTCGCTATTTGCTCCAGCAATCTGTCGTTCATTTCGTTCATCCTGCTGTTGGTCTCATCTATTCTCCTGTTGGCTTCCCTTAACACTCCTATGATCAACGTGATGAGGTCCTCGTTGGAGAGCTTCTTGCCTTCCTGGACCTTCTTGATGACGGCATCCATGGCCTTATCAATGGCAGAACCCACTATTGACTCCACGGGCTTATATGTGGATCCAGTATTTAAACGCAGCTGGCCTTGGGATCCTAACTGCGAGCGGAGCGCTCAAGGCTTCGCCCCCCCTAATCCCTGGATCCATTGCGGGAGCCGTTCCAGACCAGGAGGGGGACCGAGGAGGGTGGTGAGCATTATCATCATGGTCACCTCGGTGTACAGCTGGGGCGTTATCACGCCCATGTCGAATCCAGTCGCGGCTATGACTAGCCCCACCTCGCCCCCCCTGGGTATCATCATGGCTCCAATCGCGGCGGAGTCCTTGATCTTCCTGGTGAAGGGGGGGAGGGAGAAGATCATGGCGCCCAGCGCCTTGGTGGCTATGGCTATCGCGGTCACCGTGATGACGCCGAGGTCCACGCCTGGGTTGAGGAAGTTGGCCAGCGGTATCTGTGCTCCCAGCACTGCGAAGAAGAGGGGGGGCCCCAGGCTCTCCTCTATGGTTTGGGAGAACGCCTTCGCCCTCTCCCTGATCAGCGACTCGCCCACCGATATCCCGGCCAGGTAGGCCCCCACCACGGGGGGGATAGCCCCACCATCACGGAGATGCCGCTCATTGCGAAGGCGGCGGCGAGGGAGGAGGACTCTATCAGCTCTGGCCTCTTGAGGGCGTTCATCGCCCTCGGTATTATGAGGAGGGATAGGACAAGCATGAGTCCCCAAACCGCTATTAAGCCCGCGGCGGTCTCGATGGCTGTCCTTATGGTTACCCTGGCCGCGGTGGCGAGGGTTAGGACGACGGCGAGGGAGATGATGCCCACCACGTCGTCCAGCACCACCGCGTTGTACACCAGCTCCCTGGCGTCCCTGTTCCCCATCCTGTCCAGCATCTTCACCACCACGGCGGTGCTGGTGGCCATGAAGGTGGCGCCGAGCAGCATCGCGGCCTTCACGTCGTACCGCGCCACGTAGTAGTAATAGTAATACGCGGCGGCGAACGGCACGGCGGCCCGCCCACCGCCACCACGAGTCCCTTCCCCCCCGCTCCTCCTCATTGGGGCGAAGCCCTCCCCCCCCAACCCCCCCTGAGGAGAAGATGAGGAATATTAGGGCTATGTCCGATATGGCCACGACGTAATTATTGATGTTTATTAGGTCGAACCCAACTACGCCTCGCAGCGCGTTGTTGAGGATGTACCCAGCGCGTACGGCCCATAACCATCCCGCCCAGCATCTCCCCCCCCACTATGTGATTGACCCCGACCCTCTCGAACGCGACGCCCAGGATCTTGGAGGCGGAGACAAGGACTCCCACAGTGATTAGGGCGTAGTAGACGCTGCTCACGGCCCTGGGGAGTTCTTGATCTATTAAACATTACGACGAAGCCGTTCAGTCCCCCCAGTCCTTAATGCGCCCTCCTCACCACGCGCCTCGGTTGTTGAACCGGCCTAACGGAGTACTTGATGTTCCTGGTGTCCAACGCAGTGAAGGGAGCGCCGCAGTAGGGGGCACGAGGCCCTATCCTGTAGATGATCAATTGAAGCAGCTCGGGCGGCGTGCGCAGCTTCCTGAACACGGCCACGTCCCTCCCGCAGTGCTGGCAATACACTATTATGGCCATATGGGCGCTCCATGCTCCATGTATATAAACATAAGCCTCAGGATGAGCAGTAATACTTGCGGCCGCGCAACGCCTTGACCAGCCCCCCCAAGCCCCCCCCTACGCGGGGGGGCGCTGGGATACGGCCTCCACTTCAACGCTCAGGCGTTTTTGGTTAGAATTAGGCCGGGGGGGTAACCCGCCCACTTCATTGTCCTGTCTTCGACAGGTCTCCGAGGGGGGGTTACCTCTCCCCCCCCGCCGCCGGCTTCTCCCTATTAAGTTTTTCTCGGCGGCAATGCTTAAATACCCTATATAGAAGCGGCGATCGGTGGGATTATTGCAATACTTGATGTGATTGGGGTATCCTTCAGCTACAGGACGGAGAAGGGCGTGATGCCCGTGTTGAGGGGGGGGTTTCCTTCGACGCGGGCGAGAATCAATTCGTCTCCATAATAGCGCCGTCCGGCACGGGCAAGACGACTCTGTTGAAGATCATCAGCGGCCTGGTGAAGCCGGATGAGGGAAGGGTTCTCCTGATGGGGGAGGAGGTGACGGGCCCCCCCACCCCCCCTCATATCCATGATTTACCAGGACTTCGCCCTCTACCCCCCCTGGCTCACCGCTGTGCAGAACGTGGAGCTGGCCCTCCTCCACAAGAGGCTGCCCAGGGAGGAGAGGAGGCGCAGGGCGCAGTCGATGCTGGAGCTCGTGGGGGGGCTGGGGGGGGCTTCGAGGATTACTACCCGAGGGAGATGAGCGGCGGCATGAGGCAGCGCGTGGCCATTGCCAGGGCGCTTGTGGCGGAGCCCGTGGTCCTGTTGATGGATGAGCTTCGCCAGCCTCGACGCGATAACCGCGGAGGGGGGGTTGCGGAGGGAGGTGTTGGACATAGTGTTCAGCAGGGAGTCCACGGTTAAGTCCGTCATAATGGTGAGCCACAACATAGAGGAGGTGGTGGAGCTGTCGGACAAGGTGGTGATCCTGGGCGGGAGGCCGGCCACAGTGGTGGCTCAAGTCCCCCCCATAGAGCTGCCGAGGCCGAGGAGCTCGAGGGACCCCACCTTCAACGAGGTGGTGGATAGGCTGTACTCCGTGATATCGACGGCGGTGAAGGAGGCGAGGTGAAGTGATCCCCCCCGCGCTGTTGATGGTGCTGGCGGGGGGGCTCGCCACCCTGGGGGGGAGGGTGTTCGCCATGATAGGCTCGCCATAGTGACGGGGTGGTTCCTGGGGTACTTGGCGGCCAGGAACAGGAGCGTTGAGTCCGTCTTCCTCTCCACAACGCAGACGCTGGAGGGGGTGCCCATAGTCACCTTCTTCCCGCTGGTCCTCGCCATATTCCTAACCCACCTGCCGCGGGGCATTGGGTGGAGCTTTCCGTGGACTTCCTCGTATTCACGGGCGTCGCGTGGAACATCTGGGTGGGGCAGTACGAGGCGATAAAGACCATTAGTCAGAACCTGGAGGACGTGGCGGACATGTTTAACTTGACGTTCATGGAGAAGATGAGGCACCTGTACATACCGTCCACCATACCGAGGACCGTCGCCAACGTGGTGACTAGCTTCGCCGTGGGTCTCTTCTACATAACGGTGAGCGAGGTGATAACCGTGGGAACCACGGAGTACTCGGCCTTCGGCATAGGCACCCTGATATACGACTACACCGTCGCCGGCGAGGCGGGCATGGCCGTCGCCGCCCTCGGCGTCCTCGTGGTCCTGGTAATCGCCGTGACCTACTTCATCCTTTACCCCCTCATCGATTGGTCCATGAAGTTCACCTACGACCCCCCTCCTCGCCGTCCCCCGCGAATCGCTTGGCGGCCCTGCCGAGCAGGTTGAGGGGGGGGAATGGCGAGGGGGGGGTGAGGAGGTTGAGGAGGATGTTCCCGGAGAGGCCTCAATTGATGACGCCCGCCGGCAGGGCGAGGCTCGTCTCCCTCAACTCCAGGCAGAGGGCGTACGGTAGGCTGAGGCCCCCGCGTGCCTCGGGTCGTCTCCATAGCCATGGGCGCGGCCCTGGCCGGCCTCTTCATGTACGCCGTCTACCTGGCCTTCACGGGGGGGCCCGCGGCCTTCTCCATGTTCAGCGACTTGAGGCAACACCTGTACCTCTACCTATACCTGCTTGGGCTGGATTACCTGAGGGTCCTGGTCGTCACAGTCGCCTCCCTCGCCACCGCCATAGCTGCGGCGTACGTCATGGCCGTGAGGAGGGGGGCCGAGTCGTTCCTAATATACGCGCTTGAGATAGTGGCCTCAATCCCGGCCCCCGTCCTACATCCCCCTCATAGCCACCCCCCCCTCGTCACGGCGCTGGGCAAGTTCATGGGGGGGTTCAACGGCTCCCTGGAGTTCCTCGCCCTCCTAACCGCCTACCTCAGCACCGTGTGGTACATACTCTACAACACGTACATAGGCGTCAAGTCGATACCCAGGGAGCTCTGGGAGTTGAGCTCCACGTACAAGCTAACCCTCCTCCAGAGGATGAAGTACCTCGTCCTCCCCGGCGCCTTCCCCCCCGCCATGGTGACGGGCCTCGCCAGCACCGTGGGCAGCACTTGGGGGGGCGGGCTTCAATTGGCTGAGTACATTCAGATAGGGAGCAATTACTACATGGTGAACGGCATATCGGGCTCATGGATTACTACACCTCCACGGGCAACGTGGCGGGCCTCAACGCCGCCTCCCTCCTCCTCGCCATCACCATAGTGGCGCTGAGCGTGGGCCTGTGGAGAACCCTCTTCAGCTACTCCAGGAGGCGCTTCAGGATGGAGGGAGCCTTCAAAATGTGAAAAACAAGTAACGACTCCCCCCCTTTCCCCCCCATCCATTTCCCTTTCCCTTCTTCTCCCTCCTTACCGCCCCCCCTTACCTTCTTTCCCTCCCCTTCCCCGCTTTCTTTATTTTTCCCTCGCTGCTCGGCTCTTCGTGTTCGTGCTCTCCACGTCCTCCAACAGCGGGAAGACAGTGATTGTGACGGCCATTGCGCGCGTCCTGTCTAGGAGGGCGAGGGTTGCTCCCTTCAAGGCGCAGAACATGTCCCTCAACAGTTACCCGGCGGTGGATGGTGGGGGGGAGGTGGCGGTGGCGCAGGCCATGCAGGCGTACGCGGCTGGGGGGGTGGAGCCCTCGACCGCCATGAACCCCCCCATACTCCTCAAGCCGTTGGGGGGGGATGATAGGAGCGAGGTGATAGTTAGGGGGGGGCGCCCGGCCTTCATTGGGGGGGCTTCGGGGGGGAGTACTCCTCCTCCATCCTGGATAGGTGGCGCGTGGTGAGGGGGGCGGTGGATGAGTTGAGGAGCGGG
>BBBF01000075.1 GCA_001315925.1 Thermocladium modestius JCM 10088
ATTGGAGGAGGAGACTAGGAAGTTGAGGGAGTTGGGGGGGTGGAGTACGAGGTGGTGCCGGGCGTGTCCTCCACGTCGGCGGCGTGCGCATCGCTGGGCCTCTTCCCTACATCGCGGGAGAACGGCTTCGCGGGCTTCGTGGTGCTGAACGGCCACGACGCGCCCCTCCCCATCCAATTGGAGGTACTTAAGCTGGTGGGCCGCGGCTTTATATTGATGCCGAGGCGGGACTACGTGGACGCCGTATGCGGCGAGCTAGAGTGCGTCGAGGTGGTTGACGCGGAGAGAGGTGGGGGGGCAGGCGGCTCGAGCTGATCTTCGCGGCGAGGAGGGGGGGAATCGTTGACGACCCCTCGTCAAGGACTAGGTGATTTCAGGCTAGTGGTTCACTTCACATCATCCGCGGGCTTTACTCCTCATCACGCTCCTCATCAATTCCGCGTAGAATTTAACTGTTAACTCCAGGGAGTTCAAATCGACGTACTCATCCGGCCCATGTATGTTACCGCCCACGGGCCCGAAGTCTATGGCCTGCACGCCGAGGGAGGCGAAGTGCCTGCTGTCAGAGGCCCCATTCATCTCAGCCGTCCTAGGCTCCACGCCGAGCCGCCTCAAGGCGTTGAATGCGGCGGCGACTAGGTCGGAGGAGGGGTCCGTGTAGAGGTACCCGCCTCCACCGCTCACCTCAACCTCCGCCCTCAACTCTCCCAACTGCTCCTCCACGGCCCTCCTCACCTCCGCCTCGTCGTCCGTCATGGCCCGTATGTCTATCACCAACTCATGCATGCCCCCCCCTCCCGCCCTCCTATAGTAATTCGGCGTGGCGTTAATCCCGTACTCGCTGGGCGCTTTCGTCCTAATCACGGGCCTGGTGAGGGGCACTATGGCCTTGACGAGCCCCCCCGTCAAGTTGGGATCCACCTCAACCTCCGTCCCCCCCCTCCCCCTAGCCACCACGGTGGCCCAGGTCCTCGCGGGCACTACGTTGGTCTTAATCCAAGCCCCCCCGCCCAGCTCAGCGACGGCCAAGTCGTTCACCCTCACGTGGTGCGAGAGCGTTATGAGGGGGTGGGAGTCAACGCCGGCCAGGAAGTAAGCGGCGTGGTGGGCGGGCCTGACCTTGTAGTCCAGCCTGAACTCAACTCTCTCCTCCCTCCCCCCCCTGGCAATTAACTTGCTCTCCGGCACCCTGATCGTAGCCTCGAAGACGCCGCGCCTCCTGTTTATCACCACCATGCCGTTCCCATCCGCGTTAACCAACCACCGCGGGGGGGGTTTCCCCCCCTCATGGAGTCCCTCACCAGCCTCGCGCCTCCTCCCCCCCGCCTCCTCATCCATGGTGACGGCGAGGGCAATCCCCCCCTCGCCAACCCCCCCGCCTCCTCGACCGCGGCCAGGAGGGCAGCCACGTTTCCCTTATCGTCAAGGCGCCCCCCCTCCCGAAGGCCCTGCCCCCCCTCCACGGTGAGCTTGAGGGATCATGCCTCCACTCACCCCCCCTATCGAACGGCACCGTGTCCAGGTGAGCCATGAAGAGGGCGACGGGGGGCATCGCCGGCCCGGGCGATCAAGTGCCTCAGCCCGCCCTGGCTAATGACTTGGCAGGAGAGGCCGAGGGACGACGCTGCTCCCTGACAAGGTCCAGCGCGGCTGGGTTGGGGGGGTACTTGCCCTCGCTTGGGTTAATGGTTGTGTCGATCTCCACCAATTCCCTCAATAGCTTTAACGCATCCACGTATGGCTAAGGTGTCCCCCCCAATTAAAAGGTTTAGCAGGGCTTTCCATCTTGAAGGTGAAGATTGGGAGGTGAGGAGGTGGGAGGGTGTGTTCCTCATCGGTTGGTTGCGGCTTAGTATGAGTAGACCCTCGTCCTCCAGGTGGGGGGGTTCTCCGCCAGTTCCCTTATTATCCCCAACGCCCTCTTCCCCACCTTGACCTGGTACTCGTACGTGCCCTGCGACGTGTCTATGCTTATGCTGAGCAATCCGTCATTGGGGTAGCCGATCACTCTCACGTACCTATAGCTGGTCTCGTAGTCCGGGGGCGGAGTAATCCACATTGGGTCTCTTGGATAGGGAGTAGAAGACTAGAGCTGCCATCGCGCCTATGGAGCCGAGGAGGGGCCCGTCCTGCTCCAATGGACTGGGCGCGGAGGGGGCCCTTGTTAAGCGCGTAGAGGGCCAGGACGTAGGCGGCGGCCGCTATTACCAGGACTAGGCCCACTACTATGCTGAGGATGAGTCTCCGCTTGAATCTCCTCTCCTCAGTTATGTCCTTCATCATGAACGACGTTGATGAGAAGGCGAATAGGTATAGCCTATCCTCGACGAGGCCCTCAAAATACACGCTCATGTATTGATGCCCTTGGTTGGTTTTTTATTTTTATTCGCTTGAATTAATGACCCCCCCCACGCTTGTTTAGACGGTTGGGTAGGGCTTCAAGCGATTCGTGGTGGTTATGAATCGCTGGCGGTGGCATTGTGTATTGTCTGTCCCCTCATTTGATGCGTTGATCGATTTGCGCGTATTGGGGTTGACAGGGGGGGATCATGAAGTGGCCTTGGCCTTGTTGGTGACCATATAATTACTATGATTCGGCGAGCTTGCAATTCCGGGATCCTATCCTTGAACTATGTTAACGTTAGAAAGGAATGGAATATTCTTGATGATTTCTAGGGTTTGGTTATCGTCGAGGAGGTAAAACATGTGATTTATTGTGGGGGGGTGTCCGATTAATCCCTTAGTCTTTATACCCACATGCGTAGCGTAAAACCAAGCTTTCCCTAACTTTATCTTTCTTTTCTCTATTTTCACTTGACTTGCTTCTAGGTAATAAAGGGATCGCTTGGTTTTCGGATAATCCACTAGCTTGGAAGCGATTTGTTTTAATGGTTTATTGACCGTGATCGCTTGGTCTTTCAGCCTATATATGCCCTCGAGCGACCTCTCGATTAGATTCATGGCTATTAATTTAGTAATGCTATAGGCCAGGTAAACGTTGAAGATTCTCGCCTCCTCAAATGCTATGAATCTCTCGCCGGTTATCAGGATCGGGCCGTAGTGATTTGAGATCCACATGCTTATTGGTATTTCGAAGAGCACCTCCTCCTCGGAGGGGAACTTGTCGGAATAGCTGAAGTTGAAACCGCATAGCTTACAATGTGAGGGCTTGGAGGACCCCCCCTCCTGGTTTACGTAACCGCATTTTGGGCACGTGATATCTATACTCATTATAGTATCATTCAATTAATAGTTTATAAAGATTCTCAGCAAGTTATGAATTCATGAATTTCAAAATATTGTAAATAAAACTTCCCCCCAACGAAAAGCATGGGGGGGAATTACCGTGGCTTCCTGCATCCACCGCCATCAAGGCAATTAATGGGTGGGAGTCCTCTCTTAGGCGCGCACATCCCTAGGAAACCACTATTGATTATTAAAATGGAATATAATGAATGCATAAAATACCATTGTACCAAATTTTTTAATGTAATAAGCAGAAGTTTATTATATGATGGCTAGGGAATATGAGGCGTTAATCGCTGCGATAAAAGCGAATGACGTATCCAAGGTCAAGGAGATCCTGGCGAGGGGAATAGACGTAAACCAGCGTTGGTATGGACTTACCCCCCCATTGCACTGGGCAGTAAATGCCGGCCACGCCAGATAGTTGAGATTCTCCTTCAAAACGGCGCAAACCCCCCCAACATGCTTAACACGCCGGTAGGTTCGGACTTCAATAAAATCTTCACTCCATTGCAGCTAGCAGCTTCAAAAAACGTTAACTACGACGTAATAAGGACGCTTATAAGGTACGGGGGGGCCGATGTTAATTCAAAGGAAGGCTCGCCTCCTCCCCCCCTTATCATCGCAGTCATGAAGCAGGACCCCCCCACTCTAGTTAAGTTACTCCTAGACTCGGGGGCCGACGTCATGATCACCGCGGCATCCAATGATTCCAGCAGATGCTACATTAACCCCCTAACCGCCGCCGGCTCTAAAGGGAACATAGAGATAGGAAAAATACTGATTCAATATGGAGCGCGGGTAGATGAGAGCGGGGGGGATAACTTGATAACCCCCTATCATTCCGCCGCTATGTTCGGGCATATTAATTTCCTCAAATTCCTAATGGACATTCATCACGACCCAAACATAATCGGTTGCTATAGAAAAACCCCATTATTCTCAGCGCTGGAGGCCAATCTAGACACGGTAAAGTTCTTGGTGGAGGCGGGGGGGGCCGATGTTAATGCAATGGACGAAACAGGAACCACGCCGTTGACCTATGCTGCTGCGAAAAAGAAGAGAGACATAATGGCTTACCTAATCCAGCATGGAGCCATCGCTATGTATAAGGGCCAGCAAATAAAGTAGTGCCCCCCCAGAGACCACGGGCGAATCCGATAGGAAACGGAATCAGTAATTCACGCCCTAAGTGCCAGCCGTCAGAGGCGCTTTAGATAAATGCACAGGATCGCTTACCCCCCCCCCCACTGGTGGGCGGTCACTCCTTGATGTAGAGCATGATAAAAAAGAGGATAATCCTCGCCTCTTTGAGGCGGGGGGGTTAGGTTTTTTAAGTGAGGAGTTTGTGGGGGGGGTTTTCGACCCCCCCTCTCTCGGTTAATTCTTTGAGGATGGGGAGTGGGGGCCGACGCACCCCCCCAGCAATACCAGTAGGGGGAGGGGGCCGAGTAGCCCTAAAGGGACGTAACCCCCCCAAGACCCCCCCAGAGAACCCTCGCCCTTTAGGGCGGGGAGGAGGTCAGATACCGCGTTCGGCTAGGTTAAACGATTGATATTATGACGTACTCGCCAGCGAACTTCAGGAACTCCTGCTCCTCCTCCTCGCGTATTATGGATAGATCAATGATTTCGGAGATTTCATCGGGCAGCAGAGAGTGTATCTTCAAGAGAAGCTCCCCCCCCTCCCTCCACCCCCCCCTCCCCCCCTGACCACCAAGGCTATGTCTAGGTCGCTTGCACCCATTGCCTTCCCCCCCTTCACCAC
>BBBF01000076.1 GCA_001315925.1 Thermocladium modestius JCM 10088
CTCTCGGGCAAGCTGAGGCACGCTTGGGGGGGCATTGTGGAGGCGGGGGGGGCTAGGGTGTTTCTATGCTCCATAAGGGACCTGGAGTCGCTGGAGGCCGTCGTGGGGGGGGAGGGGGGGAGCCGCCCAAGTGCACGGAGCTGGCTCTGTAAGGGGCTTCCCAACCTGCCCCCCCGGCTAGTTCTCGACGAGCTTCTGCACTACTGTGCCGTTCAACGCCTGTGGGCCATACACGACTCCCTTCACTGTCCCGTTGCCGTAGGACGCTATGGCCAGCGGCATGTAGGGGTTGAGGTCGTTGATGTTTATCTTCACGAGGGGGGGTTGAGTAGCGTTCACCAAGCCTATGGGGAGTTGATTGGCGGTGGGCGTGACCCAGTAGGCGGAGGCGAGAAGCACGCCGCTGCTCGGGGAGGCGCCGCAGGAGAGCTGCATGTTGCTTAGGGACGTCACTAACTGGCTTCCCCCCCAGTATTGGCTGTAGGCCGTAGGGGGGGTTCATGAGAACCAGTATAACTCCGTACCCGCTCTTGGCCAGGGAGTTCAGCGTGGTGACTGGGGGGGCGAAGCACCCGCTGGTGGTTGGGATGGTGACGAATATGAGCGTGGTCCTATTTATGTATGGGGGGGGCCGGGTTGACCAGGGTGGGCTGCGTGGAGGATATGTTTATGAGCGTCTCCTCCATAAGCGCTAGGGAGTTGAATCCCTGCTGCACAGCCGTAGGCCTCGACTCCAGCGCCGGCAGCAGCATGGCGGATATATAGCCCACCTCCGCCACCACTATCGCCAGCAACGCTATTATGAAGAACTTGCGGTTCCTCCTAGACTTGCCGCTCCTCTTCTTGCCGCTCATCGATCCTCAATCCAGGAAAGCTTAATAAGTCTTGCCCCAATTCGGCCGCGTGGAGGAGGTATTGACAACTTACACGGGTTCCTTCCCCCCTCCGCACAGCAGGGATAACGTGAGGAGGGTGTTGAGGGACGTGGCGGGGGGGATAGGCATTGACTGGCCCAACTACCCTCAATTGATCAATTTCATAGACATGTTCCTCGCCCCCCTGGCGAGGAGCGGGGGGGGTTGGAGGTCGTGGGGGGGGAGGTTCGTCTTGACGGGGGGGAGCTGAGGATGCCCAACGTGGACGAGGCTGTTCAACCCATAATGGAGTCCCTCGAGGAGTGGAGGGAGTTGAGCGGCGGGGGGGGAGGGGGGGGTTGAGGGCTTGCGTTACGGGGGGGCCATTCACTCTCTCCAGCTTCACCTTCAAGAGGCCCGGCACCACGAACATAATGGACTCCGCGCTGGGGGGGGATAGGGAGGCGGTTCACTTCATGGCTAGGTACGTGAACGCCGTGTTGAGGCGCTTAGAGGAGCTGGGGGGGGTGAATTACGTCAACGTGGACGAGCCCATAATAGGAACAATGGTGGGGGGGGCCAGGCGCAATTTGTTCAATTACTCCGACGACGAGGTAGTTCAAGTGGTGGACGAGGCGTACGCCGGGGGGGTGGGCGTGAGGCTTAGGGGGGGGATCCACGTGTGCGGGAGGCTGAATCCAAAGGTGTTCGGGATACTGGGTAGGTTGGAGAGGGTTAACCTGCTCGATAATGAGTACGCCGACTCGCCGGAGAACGTGGGCTACCTCTCCCTCGACTTGATTGGGGGGGACAAGAGGCTCGCCGTGGGGGGGTGGTGTCCTCCAGGAGAGCGGAGGTGGAGGACGCTGGCTCCATAACGCGGCTGGCCGGCAAGATAATGGATAAGGTGGGGGGGAGGGAGAGGGTGTTCGCCTTGAAGCCCGACTGCGGCTTCGGCTCCCTCAGGACTGAGACGGGCAGCGTGAGGATGCCTACGAGGTGTCCCTGGCCAAGTTGAGGGCGTTAAAGGTGGCCGCAAACGCCATCAATGGTATGTGAAGAATAGAATCGGGGGGCCTAGTACCTCAGCACCATTATGCTTGACTCCGTGTACGCCAGCGCGGCCAGTATGGGTCCAGCAGCCTCAAGCGCGTCCGGGCCCGTGCGTCCCTCCAGCGGTATCAGGATGAGGTCGGGGGGGGCCTTCCTCCTCAGGTAATCCATGGGGTCCTCCGCCCTCTCCAGGGAGTAATTCACGCCGCTCCTCTCCAGGGACTCCCTCACCATGGAGACGAACTCCTCGTCCCCACCGTTGTATATCAACACCAGCCTGGAGCCGTATCTCTGGGCGAAGTCCTTCAGCACGGACAATGCCCGCAGCGACGCCTTGGAGCCGTCCAGCACGGCCGCCACTTGCCTCAATCCAAACGACACCTCGTAGCTGGGTTCATCAACCATAGGGAGGCGGGCGGGGACCAGTTATAAACCTTTATGCCGAGCCATGCCCTCCCCGGGCCAGCCCCAGCTCCCCCCCGCGGAGCGCTTCTATAGTTAATCGAAGGGACTCCACGCTGTTGTGCCTGGGCTTGAAGCCCAGCGCCTTAAGCTTATCGATGCTGAGGGCTATCCTCTTAACGTCGCCGGGCCACCCCCCCACGCCGTGCAGGAGGGGCTTGTAGGTGAACTCCACCCTACCCTCCAGGCCGAGGGACTCCACTATGAGCTTGGCTATGTCGTTGACCGTGACCCAGTCCTCCGAGCCAACATTGAAGGCCTCGAAGCCCGACCCGCCGCGCCGCCACGCCAACACGGTGGCCTCCACCGCGTCGCCCACGTATATGTAGCTCCTCACCTGCGTGCCGTCGCCCAGTATCTCCAACTGCCTCGGGTTCTTGGCGAGCTTCAACATGAGGTCGGGCACCACGCCATGCCTCAGCCTTGGGCCAGCCACGTTGGCGTACCTCATCGCAACCGCCTTGATCCCGTACAGCCTGGAGTAGGCGTGGATCAAGTTCTCGCCGGACGCCTTGCTCGCGCGTACACGGAGACGGGGGGGCGAATCGGCGCGTCCTCACCCACCGGTATCCGCTCCGGCTCGCCGTACACGCTGCTGGAGGAGGCGAAGACCAGCTCCCCCCCCACGTCTGCGCGCCTCATTGCCTCCAGCAAGTTGAACGTGGCCACCACGTTCTCCCTGAAGTGCACGTCGGGGTTTGTGGTGCTCACCCTCACCTCCGGGTTGGCGGCGAAGTGGAATACGGCGGACGCCCCCCCTCTCAACGCCTCGGGGAGGGCCGAGCCATCCTTCAAGTCCATCTTCACTATTGAAAGCCTCGGATCCCCCCCGGAGCGGTGGGTCAGGTTCTCCATCCTGCCGCTGCTGAAGTTGTCCAGCACCTTGACCGAGAAGCCCATGTCCAGCAAGGCGTCGACCGCGTGGGAACCAATGAAGCCGGCGCCCCCAGTCACAACTATGGACATGACGGGCCAGGCACGCCGAGATTAATAACGATTATTGCGGGGGGGAGGGGGGGACGTTACCTATAGCGTGTCCAATTTCTGGTAACGCGCTGGCAACTAGTGGGGGGGGTTGGTAAGATTACTGCGTGTCCAAAAATTGGTCACGCATATTTAAACATTTCCCTCCACCAAAACGAAGCAAAAATCAATCCCGACTGAACGCGAAATGGGAGGAGGGAGGGGGGGAAGGGAGGGGGGATTACTTCCGTTAATGCTTGGTTTTTTCCCATTTCTCTATTCCTCCCTCCACTATGTAGAACAGGGGGGGGTGGGGGGGCTTGATGTTTTTCATGCCCTTTAGTTGCTCATACTTCCCCCCTGTCCCTCTCCCGTAACTTTCCCAGTAGGTGGTTGAACTCGTAATCCACTTGCCCTCTCTTCACGGGCAGTCTCAATCCCTCGTCGTACCTCTCTATCCTTGACTTGTCGAACCTGTACCCCCCCCTCCTTTCCCCCCCTCGGCGTGAACGTGGTGAAGGTAGGTTCCAATTGAAAGAATGGGGGGGTCCCTCGATTCCTTGAACCTGATCAATTGGGGGTGGTTCCTGTACCCATTTGTCCCTACGCTTTCATTCAGCAGCACGCTTTGAGCCAGCAACGCCTCCCTCCACAGCCCCCCCAGCAATCCCCCCCTGGCGTCCAGGTACTCCGGTGTATGGACCACAACCTCACGCGTCGCTCCGCTGGCCCAGAAAATTATGCATTGCTCCCCCCCTCCCCACCCCCCCACCCACCGGCCCGGGCCTTCCTCGTCACAATGGATAAAAGGAGGGGGGCTAACGATTGATTCTCCATGCTTCGCTTCGAGGCTGCGCTGGACGTGGCCGCAGTGGCGGTTAAGTTGAATGAGGAGTTCGGGCTCGGCCTGGACCTGGGGGAGGGTGGCGTTCATCAGGAGCCGCGGGTCGCGGAGCCGCGCCGTGGCCAGGACGCTGGGCACGCCGTCCCAATGGCGATTCGTCCTGAACCCCCCCGGCGTCCTCTACGTGGTGGAGGTCATCGCTGAGCGATTCGATCATCTGGACTGCGCTGGGAGGGCTTGGGTCGTGCTCCACGAGCTCCTCCACATACCGCCCAGCATGAGTGGGGGGGGTTGAGGAATCACTCCAGCCCCCCCGCCTTCAAGGCAATGAATCGAATGAGGAGGCGGGTGGAGGCAATGTGCAGGGATGGAAGAGTTTAAAGGCGTTGAAGGGAGGCGGGGGGGAGGAGTGGATAGTAGCTTCAAGTTCCTCGTGGCTGAGATGGGCTTGTCGAGGCTTGGCGTGTCCGCCTTCGACTTAATGATCATCTGGATACTGCTCCACTTCACGGGCTCCCCCCCCGTCCTGGCGGGTTGGGGGGATGGCATGCTGTCCCTCCCATTAATGGCCAGCTTCTTCGTGGGGGGCGGCGGTGGATAGGCTGCGGCGGAGGAAGCTCATCGCCGCGGCCGCCTCGGCGGTTAGGGCCGCTGCCTTGATCCCGCTGTCGCTGGCCGTGGAGGCGGGGCCGGCTATAGGCGTCGTCGCTGCATCGTACGCGGCGGCCTTCCTCGTCGGGTTCACGTCGGACGTCCTCAACTCAGTGAGGGCTGTGTGGAG
>BBBF01000077.1 GCA_001315925.1 Thermocladium modestius JCM 10088
ATTGGTCGCCGTGAGGTGCGTCCTGCTTGACTTCTGGGGGGGCACCGTGGCTAGGTTCGGGGGGGACGAGGCCGCCTTCCTGGGGGGGAGGTGGAGAGGCTTGGGGGGGTGGAGCTGTGCGGGGGGGTCGCGGGCCTCTCCAATCGCTACGACGAGGTGAGGCGGTGCACCAATATATTGAGGAGGGCCAGCATGGTGGAGATAAACATAGACGCGGAGGCCGCGTTGATTGAGCACTACACGGGGGGGTGCAGGGCGGACGTGGTTAGGAGGATCATAACCAAGTCATTCATAGACAACTCCGTTCCCACCCCCCCATGCTCCCTGGAGGTGGTGAGGGGTCTTCTCTCCGCTGGGCTTCGGGTGGCCATAGTGTCCAACGTCACCAACAGGGAATTCATAACGGGCTTCCTGAGGAGGTACGGGTACCCGAGGATCCCGGTTATCAGCAGCGACAGGGAGCTGAGGAGGAAGCCGCACCCATACATATTCAGGAGGGCGTTGAGGAGGCTCGCCTGCTCGCCGGGGGAGGCCGTGATGGTTGGGGACGAGGATAACGACATGTGGGGCGGGCGAGTTGGGGGGGCTGATCACCGTGGCGGTGGGCGGCAAGGCGAGGGGGTGGGCGAACATAGATGACTTGTGCGGATTAATGCCGGCCTGAGGTCCTTGACCGGCGGGGGGGAACGGTGAACTCGGGAGAGCGGGGGGGGACGGAAGGAGGTGGAGGGGGGGGAGGCCTGGATTGAGGAGCGTGTCGGGGGGGCATATTGGTTGGAAAAGTTTATTTTTAATGGGTGCGGGTTTAGGCAATGGGAATTAGGGCTGTCGTATCAACTCAAACTCCCCTGGTTAGGTTTAAGTTGTCCATGGAGGAGCTGCTGATCAAGTACGGTGAGGCTGACTGCGTGGACGTGGAGGCCATGGATGCGGAGGATTACCAGAAGAGCCCGGGGGGGCGTGACGGCCATGGTTGGACCCATGGTTTCCTCGCTTATAAGGAGCGGTGAATTCAGCTCCGTGAGGTGGGTGTCCTTCAATCCAAGCGCGCCGCCGTGCTTCGTGGCGAGCGGGATAGAGAATCACAGCGTGTACATGCCCAGCGAGAAGGTGCCCCTCTACACCAACTTCAAGGAGGCCCTCTGGAACGAGATTCACGGCATTTCGAGGATGGAGTTGGATAGGGCGGAGTACGAGGCCTTCGCGTCGTTCAATTGGGCGGTGGCGGAGAAATTGATGGCGTTCCTCAACGACACCGACGTCTACTGGGTCCACGACTTCCAATTGATGCTGGTCAGCAACATCATAGGCCCCCCCTCGGCCCCCCCGTTGTCTATCAGTGCACATACCCTTCATCCCCCCTCCCTGATGCAGCCCAGCATAGCCAGGTTCATTGTGAAGAACATGGAGGTGGCCGATTCCCTAATAGTGAGCACGAGGAGGGAGATGGAGGGGGGGCTGACCAGGATGGGGTACCACGGCAGGGCGTTC
Organism: Thermocladium modestius JCM 10088; assembly: GCA_001315925.1. Taxonomy (GTDB): domain Archaea; phylum Thermoproteota; class Thermoprotei; order Thermoproteales; family Thermocladiaceae; genus Thermocladium; species Thermocladium modestius. The sequence continues at coordinate 1,492 of BBBF01000077.1, forward strand.
CAGGTCTATCCCTGGGTGGATGAGGCGCAGCACTCGGTGCCCCCCCGGAGCCGTTGGGGGGGAGGCGGTGAGCAGGTACGGGCTGGAGGGGGGGAAGGAGGTAGTGCTGGTGGTGGCCAGGATGGACCCCATAAAGAGGCAGGACGTGGCGATAAGGCGTTCGCCGAGGTCGCCAAGAGGAGGCGGGACGCGGTTTTGGTGTTGGTTGGGAATGGAAGCTTCACCAGCTCCGGCCTGGGTCACGGCAAGGGCGCGGAGTGGAGGGGGGGAAGCTGACCGCGTTGGTGCGCGAGTTGGGGGGGCTGGGGGGGATAGGGTGAAGATGCTGGGGGGGTTCGTCGATGATAGGAGCCTCGCCGCGCTTTACGAGGCCTCCCGCCTCGTGGTTCTCCCCTCCCAACTGGAGGCTTCGGGATAACCACGCTGGAGGCGTGGCTCCACGGGAGGCCCGTGGTGGTGAGCAGCGGGGGGGCCGGGTCCTCGGAGCTCGTGGTGGACGGGGGGGTCAACGGCTTCGTGTTTAGGGCCAACGATGAGGGTGACTTGGCGGCCAAGATGCTTCAAGCATTGATGGGGGACGGGGGGGACGCCATGGGAAGCAATGGGAGGCAGGTGGCCACAATGCATACCATGGCCAAGACAATGGAGAGGCTGACGCAGATCTTCAAGGAGACCACTGAATCCGCATGATCAATGAATCCCCCGCGGCGGGGGGGAGCTATGCCTATCAATGAGCAATCATTCCAGCGATGCGAATTCACGCCCTGGATCGATCAAATAATAATTAACGGCTCCCCTTCCCTCTCCTCCTCAGTTACGGGGGGGCTGAATCCTTTTTCACGTTAATAGAAATCTTTTTATATTCATTTATTATCAATTATTTTTGTGGAGAGACTACTGAGGCCTAAGGAGGCTTGCCAACTACTCGGTATTTCGTACTCAACGCTCCTTCGCTGGATCAGGGAGGGGGGGAAGATTAGGGCGGTAACGACCGAGGGCGGGAAGTATAGGATACCTTACAGTGAGGTTAAGAAGTACTTGGAGGGGGGGAGGGAGGAGACGAGGGCAGTGATCTATGCAAGGGTTTCATCGACTGACCAAAGAGAGGATTTGGAGAGGCAAATAAACTATCTGACAAACTATACGATGGCTAAAGGTTACAAAGTGGTCGAGGTCTTGAAAGACGTTGCGAGTGGGTTGAACACGCAAAGGAAAGGTTTACTGAAGCTCTTCAAACTAGTTGAAGGGAGGAGTATTGACGTCGTATTAATAACCTACAAGGATAGGTTGACGAGGTTCGGCTTTGAGTACTTAGAGGAGTTCTTCTCCACAATGGGGGTTAGGATTGAGGTGGTTTTCGGAGAAGAACCCAAGGAGGCTACACAAGAACTCGTGGAGGACTTAATCTCGATTATAACCTCGTTCGCCGGGAAAATTTACGGTATGAGGAGCCATAAGAAAACACTGCTCGTTCAGGGTGTAAAAAAGTTGATGGGTGAGTTAAATGGATAGGACGGTGAAGTTAAGGGTTAGGGTTGACTACGCTACGTACTCGGCACTTAAGGAAGTTGAGGAGGAGTACAGGGAGGTTCTAGAGGACGCTGTGAGTTATGGGCTTGCGAACAGGACTACCTCCTTCACTAGGATTAGGGCTGGGGGGGTCTACATGACTGAGAGGGAGAAGCACAAGGACTTACCTTCGCATTACATCTACACGGCGTGCGAAGACGCGAGCGAGAGGTTGAGCAGTTTCGAGAAAATGAAGAGGAAGGGTAGGGCTTTTACTGATAAACCAACGATAAAGAAAGTGACTGTCCATTTAGATGATCACTTGTGGAAATTCAGCTTAGACTCTATCTCTATCTCAATAAAGAGGGGGGGTAAAGTCTTCATTTCGCCGACCCTCCCTAAGCTCTTCTGGAAGTATTATAATGGCGGTTGGACAATTGCGAGCGAGGCTAGGTTTAAATCGTTGAAGGGCAACGTGGTGGAACTCTACATCGTCTTTAGGAAGGATGAGCCTAAACCTTACGAGCCTAAAGCATTTATTCCAGTTGATCTCAACGAGAATTCAGTCTCTGTATTAGTTGATGGAAATCCAATCCTTTTAGAGACTAATATCAAGAAAATTACTCTGGGCTATGAGTATAGGAGGAGGGCAATCACCACTGGTAGGTCAACTAAGGATAGGGATGTTAGGAGTGGGTTGAGGAGGCTGAGGGAGGGGGGGGATAGGAAGGCTGATATTAGGTGGAAGTTGGCTAATCTAATCGTCAAGGCTGCATTAGAAGGTAGAAGCGCCATAGTCCTTGAGAATCTGCCTAGGAATACACCGGAGAAGATGATTAAGGGCATTAGGGATCCCCAGCTTAGGTTGAGGATTTACCGCTCAGCCTTCTCCTCAATGAAGAATGCTATCATTGAGAAGGCTAGGGAGTACGGTGTTCCAGTAATCCCAGTTAACCCAGCCTACACCTCCTCAACCTGCCCAATCCACAACTGCAGGATCACTTACTCACCCAATGTGGCTCTGCCCAAAGGGTGGGTAAGTGCGAGAAGGGTGGTGAATTGTGGCACAGGGATGTCGTCGCACTATACAACCTAGTAAGGAAGGCCGGAGATGGGAGGGCCGTGCCGTTGCCCTCGACGGGGGGGCCCATGACCCACCTACCGTTAAACTTGGTAGGTGGCTGAGGGCCAAGTCCCTACACTCGATCATGAATGAACATAAAATGATCGAAATGAAAGTGTAGGGACAAACGGAGGCTTTGATAATGAACTATAAGCCTGCCGCTCAAGGCGGGAAAGGGGGGGTCGGGTTTTAGTGCTTCTTCTCCGTACTGATCAATGTGTCATAAATCCTTCCCAGCAAGTCGTATAGCCTATCCATTCTCTCGCCGATTCTGTTGCCAAGCTCATCCACCTTCTTGTTGGTTTCCGCTATTTGGCTTGATAATTCATTGCGCACTAATTCAATTTTATCGTTTGTGTTTTCTATTTTTCCATTTAGTTCGTTTCTTAGGCCGTCCATTTTCTTGTTTGTGTCTTCTATTTGTCTCAGTACCTCATCGTGTATGGCCTCTATTCTTTTATTGGTTTCCGCTATTTGGACTGATAGCCCGTCGTGCATTATTTCTATTCTTTTGTTTGTGTCATCTATTCTTTTGTTTGTTTCAGCTATTTGTTTCAGCAATTCATCGCGTACAGATTCTATTTTTCTGTTAGTCTCCGCCAATTGGTTTAATAGTCCATCATGTATCGCCCCCCCAATCCTCTTATTTGTTTCAGCTATTTGGTTTGACAGCCCATCGTGTATAGCTTCAACTCTCTTGTTTGTT
>BBBF01000078.1 GCA_001315925.1 Thermocladium modestius JCM 10088
CGAGGCCCGGGGGGGTCAGGACGGGGCGTGCTGCGGCAGGATCTCAGGGTGGCGGCGGGGGGGGACGTGGTTCAATTTAAGTTGGGCACGGAGGGGGGGTCGGGATCAGTGCCGTCCCCGTTAGGGAGTTCTTCTCCTCCATAGATGTGGGGGGGATGTGGTTGGTCATGAATGACGGCAGGCTCAAGCTAGTGGTGGAGGCCAGGGGGGGAGATGACTGGGCCAGGGCAGTGGCTCAATCGAGCGGCTCCATTGGAAGCAATAAATCAATAGACGTGAAGGGCAAGGATTACCCCCCTCCCGGTCCTGGATGACCATGACAAGGCAGCGCTGTCGATAGCGGTGGAGGCGGGGGGGTTCGAATTCGTTGGGGGGGTCAGCCACGTGAGGAGCGGGAGGGATTTGGAGGACGTGCGGAGGGCCTTGAAGGAGCTCGGCGGGAGCGCCAAGCTGATAGCCAAGATGGAAAGCAAGTCAGCCCTGGACAACTTGGATGCCATAATCGACGCCGCCGATTACGTAATGGTAGCGCGGGGGGGGACTTGGGCATGACGTTTGACCTGGAGGAGGTGCCGGTGATTCAGCAGAGGATAATAGATGAATCGCTGCGGCGGGGGGGAAGCCGGTCATGGTTGCTACCCAACTGTTGACGTCGATGACCATGAATCCCGTCCCCCCGACCAGGGCCGAGGTGGTGGACATAATGACAGCGGTCAAGCAGGGAGTGGATGCCCTGCTGTTGACCGATGAAACGGCCGTCGGCAAGTACCCAGTGGAGGCCGTCAAGTGGCTGGAGAGGATCGCGGCGAAGTACGAGGAGGAGAGCCCCCCCACGCCCCCCCGGTTGACCTGGCCCTCTTCGATGAGAGGATGAGGTTCGCGCAGGGAGTCGCCAAGCTGGCCAGCGACATGGGGGGGTCCAAGATAGTGATCTTCACCAAGAGCGGGTTGACCGCGGTGAGGGTGTCCAGGTTCAGGCCTGGAGTGCCCATCCTGGCCGCCACGCCAAGCGAGGAGGTGGCTAGGCAGTTGCGCATGATGTGGGGGGGCGTGGAGGCTATCGTGGTGAAGGCGAGGGATTACGGGGGGGAGGGGGGGGTTGGAGGAGGCGTTCTCCAACTTCCTGGGGGGGGATGGGCTTGATAACTAGGGGGGGGAGAACGTCGTGTTGACGTACGGCATGCAGGACAGGGAGGGGGGGAGCACTTAATAAAGGTCAGGAGAGCTTAGCTGCTATTCTATACTCGCCGATCCTCTCCCTGGCCTTCTCCCTCGCCTCCCTGTGTTGAACCATGAACTTGCTCAGCCTCTCGTGCAGCATTAACTTGCACTCCCCGCATAGGAGCCTGCCTCCCCTGCAGTCATCGTATATCCTCCTCACAGTCTCGTCGCTGTCCTGGAAGAGCAGGTGGTACTTATAGACGGGGGGGCACGCATCGGGGGGGTTACCCCCCAGTCTCCTCTGTTCCTCACCGTGGCCTGTCCCCCCCCGTGAAGGCGTTCATTACCTTCCGCCTCACCGCTTTATCGTCGTCCGTGATGTATATCGATGACTCCGGGTTGGACGCGCTCATCTTATCCTCGCCTGTCAAGCCGGGGGGGAGGAACTTGCTGTATATGGTGGCCGGCTTGGGGTAGCCCAGCAGCGGGGGGGCCACGTCGCGGCCTAGCCTGAAGTACGGGTCTTGATCTATGGCGGTCGGTATTAGGACCGGCACCTCGGCCCCCGCTTACTCGGGAGGGCAGGAACGCCATGGCTATCTCCAGGGTCGGGAAGAACGCCGCGCCCACGTTAGTGGAGTCGGTGAAACCGAAGGTGTGCTTCAGAGTGGATAGGGTTAAGTGCTTCCCTATCCTCACCGCTATGCCGTATAGCAGCGATATATCCTCCGTATCTATTATCAAGTGGAGGTGCTTCGGGTCGAAGCCCAGCGCTATCAAGTCAAGCGCGTTCTCGTATGCCAACCTGTTCGTGTCCTCCAGCGAGTACCCCTCCTTAACAAGGAACTTCTCGTCATCCGTTAACTCGAAGAAGAACTCCACGCCGAATCTATCCACGAACCACTTAGCCAGCATCCAGGGAATTAGGTGGCCTATGTGAAGGTCCCCGCTTGGGCCGCGGCCCGCGTAGAGGGCCCACCGCCCACCCCCCCTGCCTGCCGCTCTATTATTTGATTCAGGTCCCTGTGGGCGTAGAAGTAACCGCGCCTCAGCAATGGGTGGACGTCCCCCCCTGCCAGCTCCCTCAACCTGCCCAAGTCCTCATCGGTTATTAATTGAACCCCCCCGAACTCCTTCGCCAGCCTGAGGTAATCCACCTTACCCGTCACGCTCCATGGAGTTACCGAGAAATTACCATTGCCCTCCAGATGGAAATCACTGAAGGCCTTGGAGGGGGGGCATTGCCTTAAAAATTATTCCCCGCCCGCTATCCCGCTCGACCCCCCCGATTCCGGGGGGGATGGTGATGAGAACGGCGATCGACCTTCGGAGCGGGAGGGGGGGTCAATTAAGTAATCCATATAAACCCGTCCCGAACGCGGTGAGCCATGCCATTAAGACCGGGAAGATGCTATAGGAAGCTGGAGCGGCCCTACACGAGGACCAAGTACATACACGGAGCGCCTTATGCTCAAATACCTAAGTTCGAGATGGGGGGGCCACGAAGCCCAAGGAGAGGGAGAGGTTCACCCACGTGGTTGCCCTCTTCCCCCCCCTAGCCTCCGGCCAGATAAGGGTTAACTCGCTGGAGGCGGCTAGGCAGATGGCGTATAAGTACCTCTCCGCTACTTTGACTGATCAGAACTTCTACTTGAAGCTGAACAAGTACCCCCCCACCATGTGATCAGGGAGAACAAGATGTTAGCCATGGCTGGAGCCGATCGTCTACAGGAGGGGGGATGAGGCAATCATTTGGAGTGCCCACGGGTAGGGCGGTCCAGATAAAGAGGGGGGCGACGTGCTCTTCTACGTGGAGGTCGAGGAGAAGAACGTGAACCACGCCAAGATAGCCTTGAAGAGAGCAATGTCCAAGCTAGCCATAACTTGCCGCATGGTTACAGCCAAGAAGGGAGAGCCCCTGCTCATCCTAGGCAGAGAAGAATCCCTCGCGTGACGTAGGCCACCTGCCTTACAACCTCGCCGGTGGAGTATCCCCTCCTCATCACGTCCACGCTCACCCAGAGGGTGACTTCATCATCCCGTTTGACTTCACCATGACTCTCCCAAACCTGGACTCGCTCATCTTACCCCCCTCATCCTCCTCCCGCAGGCCCAGGTACCTCAACAGGTACGGGACGGCGCGCCCAACGCCGCGGCCTCGGTACTCGCAGGGCACGTAATTCAAGCCGTTCATGGAGTAATTGCCGTAATTCATGTCGCACCGCACGTTCAAATCATCCGCCTCGAATTGCAGCACGCTCATGCGCGGGGGGGGATTCCATGCTTCTCTATAAAGCTTTATGGTCATTGGACCGCAGGCCGCCCAAGGGAGCGGGGGGGGCAATGTTTTGGATGGGCGATCGATGAAGGTTAACGCCGATGGCGTCTACTGATTTTTTAAATTAACTTGTTAAAGAAAAACAAATAATTCATGGTAAAATTACGTGAATGCTTCCCCGAAATTATGGGGAACTAGTGTTCATATTTTGCTCAACTCAACGCAAAGATTAAATAGTATTTACGTTTATTCATCTACCACAATGTCGTTTAACAGCATATTTAATACCAAGACGGATGCGGTGGGGGGGCAAGCCATCTCCTCGCCCAGCTCCGGTGAGGAGAGGGAGCCTACGTCAATCTTTATTGGCTGTTGGGGGGGGCTCCAAGGGCGGTCCAACGAGGCTGAGGATATTAATAGAGATAAAGAGGAACCCCATGAACCCCAACCAAATATCAAAGCTGCTGGGCCTGGGCTATAAGACTGTGATGTATCACTTGAACATACTTGAGAAGAGCGGATTGATCAAGAGGCTGGGCAATAAGTATGGATCCCCGTACTACACGACTGAGGTCGTTGACGCCAATTGGGCCAAAATTATTAAATTGGCGGGAAAGCTTGGAATAGACGCTGGATGGGATTAATAGATCTGGCAGTGGACACGGTCCTAATAGGCTGCCAAGCAATAATGTCGGGCCTGATAGTTAGGAACTACTTCCACATATTCAAGCTAAAGGCCCCATTAAGCTTCGCCTTAGCCGCTCTCTCGCTAATACTGCTCGCGCACAGCATCACCATGTTCGTGTTGGAGGCCGAATTGTCCGGCTCCCTGGCCACGAGGGTGGTGGACCTCCCCCCCTTCCTGGTCCTATGCGTTCTAGACCTAATTGGTATATGCATAATATACTACGTGTCCAGAATTTGAGGCTCT
>BBBF01000079.1 GCA_001315925.1 Thermocladium modestius JCM 10088
CCCCCCCTCCCCCCCTACCCCCCCCACATGGTCGTCGCCACCATGAATAGGACGGAGGAGGAGCTGGGCTTCACCTCCAGGCTACCCATAGCTGTGCTGGACAGGTTCGCCGCAGCCATAGAGGTGAACCACGTGCCCAGGGAGTACGAGGAGGCAGTTGTGAGGAAGGCGGACGAGATAGAGGACTCGCTGGAAAAGCCCCCCCAACCCCCCCTCTCCCTGAAGCCGGAGGAGGCGGGGAAGTTAATGGAGGCGGCTAGGGGGGGGTGTACGTTGATGACTCGGTGCTGAACTACATCTTCGACGTGGTGGAGAGGGTGAGGGGGGGGATAGGAGAGTGGGGGGGTCAGGCTAAGCACCAGGGCACCCATAAGCATGTATAGGCTGGCGAGGTCGCTCGCCTTCCTGAACGGGCGGGGGGGCTACGTGGTGCCGGACGACGTGAAGGAGGCCGCAAGGCTCGCTCTTCCCCCACCGCGTCGTCCTCAGGGAGGAGTACGAGGAGGACGTGAGCCCCAATCAGGTGGTTGAGGACGCCCTCAACGAGGTCCCGGCCCCAACAGTGGCGGTGCGGGAGCAATGAAGTGGATCCACGCAGCTAGGCTCGCTAGAAAGGCATTCCCCCCCGCCCTATACGTCGCGCTGGGGGCTGGGCCACCCCCCCGCCGTGTACGCCCTATCCGCCATCGCCCTCGCCGCGGAGTTCATCCCTAGAGGGAGAGGACACGACGCTGTCCAGTCCCTGGCTCACTTGGCCGCCATCGCCGCCGTCCCTCCCCCCCCGTACGACGCTGCCCTAGCCCTAGCCTTCCTGCCCCCCCTCCTCGAGGCGTCCCTCCGCCTTAACCCACGCCCCCCCTGGTGGGCCTACGTGGCTCCCCCCCCTCAATCGCCCTCGTCCTAGCACTCCCCCCCCTGGCCGGGGGGGTTGCCCCCCCATTCATTTCCCTCCTCATCCCCCCCGCCGCCTACGTCTCCCTCAAGGCCCTCGTGGAGTGGGGGGGAAGGATGGTCACCGCCAGGATAGCGGTGGAGGCGGATAGGAAGTTGAGGACCGTGGCGGGCAGGAGAGTGAGTTATGTCTTGACCATATCCTCAAGGCCTCGATTGAGGGGGGGCGTTAGGGCCGTTATCCACGCCCCCAAGCGAGGTGAGGCTGGAGCGGGTGGGCGTTGACGTCGGCGGCGACTCCGTTGGGGGGGCGGAGGCGAGGTACGGGCTCGGCGGGGGGGTGAAGAGACCCATGCTTCTCTTGGAGTTGAGGAGCGGGGACGGGCTGGTCAGCGCTTCGAGGCGAGCGCCTCACCCGCCCATAATCGTCACGCCCAGGGCTAGGCGGGCCGTGGAGGTTGGGGGGGAGCGGTTGTTGAGGAGGGCCTCCGTGGCGGGGGGGGCGGGGGGGGACGTGGTTGAGGTGAGGGAGTACGTGGCGGGGGGGACCCCCGTTAGGAGGATTCACTGGAAGAAGTCCCTCAAGCTGGACAAGTACGTCGTCAAGCTGATGGAGGCCCCCCGAGGTTAACCCCGTGATATCAGTGCTGGCCTACGCGTCGGATGGGGGAGGCGGTTGATAGGTTGGGAGCGGCCCTCGCCTCCGCCGTGGCTGCGCTGCTCGTGAGGAGCCCGGGGGGGTGAGAGTGATATTGATAGGGAGGAGGGGGGGGAGAGGGGGGGGAGCGCGAGGTTTCCCCGGCAACTACGTGGAGGCCATGGACTCCATCATGGGGGGGAGATCGAGGCGATGAACATAAGGCGGTTAGGGGGGGAGCGCTTGGCGCGGCGGGGGGGCTCCTCGCGGATCTGGTAATTGCCCGTAGGCAGCCGTGCTCCGCGCTGCACGGGGGGGCCGGGGGGGTAATTCTAGGGGGGAGCGGGCTTGGTTGAGGCACGCCTGCCGCCCGCCTCCAAGGGACGTGGACTGCATCGCCGTCTGACGCCGAGTGCTGGGAGAGGGGGGGATGGGGGGGGAGAGGGGGGGTGGTTAACTTCCCTTCCTTAACCTCGCCTTGCGAAGTGCTTGACTATGGGTCTTAGGAGGGGGGGCGGGAATTGGCCGAGGGAGTCCCAGTCCAGGGGGGGCTTCACGGCTAACAGGAATAGGATTAGGAGCAGTACGGCTAATGCCTGCGGCGCGGGCCACATACCCAACGCGTAAGTTATGGCAGCGGACGCGGGCACGGCGAGGGAGACAACTATGGTCGACACCATCCTGGCGCCCCAGGGCCTATTGTTTATCCAGTAGAGGATGGACGTGACGGCCATGCCGACGTACGAGGATAGGACGGCGGCGTAAAGCCCAAGCCTGCCGGCCGCGGCGACGTATATCGCGATTGTGATTACGGCGCCCACCGCCGTGCGCTCCACCGCCAACCACCCCCCCCTCCCCCCCCTCCACCCAGTAGTAGGTCATGTAGACCGAGTCCAGCGAGGAGAGAGACGCTGTGCCCATGAATAGCATTGCGTATGGGAGCGCGGCGACGTAGTTTCCCACCAATACGCCGAGGGCACTAGGAGGGGGGGGCCAGCAGCACGGCGAGGGAGGACAGCAAAGAGGCGGCGGCCACGGCGGACAGCGCGTACCTCTTGGCCATTTCCCCCCACGTCCAGCCCCCCCATTCCCCAGGCGTGGGAGGCGGAGGAGCCGAACACGTTGCCCACCGCTGCGCTGAATCCGCCCACCGCCCCCGTCATAACCACAGAGATGCCGAATAAAGCCGATGGAGTGGGGGGGCCTAGGAATAGAAATACAAGGTAGGAGAGGATATTGCCGGATAGGGAGCCCAGGTACGAGGCTATCCAGTACTGGAAGCCGGAGTTGAAGAAGCTCCTCAATCTCCCCCCTCAATAATCTGAACCCCCTCAATTACCCTAGGAGCCACTCGTACATGAACTAGGAAAAATATCAACGTAGCCAAGTTTCCGAGGAGGGAGGCGATGGCTATTGCATATACGTTTCGCATCGCCAGTATCAACGCTATTTGGGCCAATCTATATGTGAGGGAACCTATTGTAGACCCCAATCCCTGCGTCGCAGTTCTTTGCGTCGACCATAGGTAGAAGCCCATTGGGCCAACCAACACGTTAATTATTATCCCCCCCGCCGCTAACAAGTAAACTATGGGAACCAGATATGATGGAACCCCCCCATGATAGCGGAGAATGGGGGCCAAGAAAATCAACGCGACTGCGTACATTATGGACAAGAACATCGTCAATGACGCCAACGCGGAGTAGTAGGGAATCACGTCCCCCCCGCCCCCCCTCGCGTGGGTCCCCGCCGCCTCCCTGGCTATGGCGTTGTCCACGCCCAGCGTGGGAAAGAAGAGACTTATTATTGCTACAAAAGAGACTATTGCGTTGTAGTAGCCGTACTGCTCTATTGGGACGTACCTGGTGAGGACAATCACGTAGCAACCGCCAAGCCGTAGTTCACCAGGGTCTGGGCGTAGTTCAGGATTATCCCCATCACCCTGGACTCCTCTAGGCTTGGCAGTGGGCCTCATTCACGAACTCAATCCAATTGGCTTATTTAAAGTTACCCAAAACTCCCTCGAGAATTAAACAATACGCTGAGAGCATCCTTAAATCAATGCAAACAGGAACGAGACCCCTTCACCACCAGAGAGGAAAGGGAGGAGAGGGGGGGAGACAAATAATCGCGCCATTATCAAGCCAAGCGAGACATAAGCCCTCCCACTTATCCCACCCTAGCACCTCTCTACGCCGCCAGTATGAGGGGTATCACCACGGGCACTATTAGGGTTAGGATGAGGCCGTTCACCATTGCCGGGATGGAGTACTCCCTCCCCCCCAGTACTGCGGCGTAGAGTGGGAGCGTGTCGTCCATGGTGGTGGCTCCCCCCCCATGCTGATCAGCGCCGCGGGGGGGTTCCCTGGCAGGAGGGGGGGACCACGGCGAACGTCAACTGCTCCCTGAGGAAGTTGGCGAGGAACGCCATGACGCCCAGATAAGGACCGGCGTACGCCGCCACGGCGGGTCCATCGAACGTGTACCACCCAAAGCCCAACGCCACCGCGAGGGACGCCCTGAGAGGGACCCGGAGAATGGGGGAGAGGACCAGCCCGGCCAGGAGGGAGCCGGCCACGGCGAGCCCCCCCACCGCCTTAACCCCCCCCTCAACCCCCCCCAACCGACCCCCCCAACGCCCCCCCACGCCCCCCCACCTCCCCCCCGCCCAACCC
>BBBF01000080.1 GCA_001315925.1 Thermocladium modestius JCM 10088
TCTTCATATAAGGCCTCTATTATATTGATCCCCCCCTTAGGTGAGCGACGTCTTTGTCGAGTGTTTCGCTTCAGTTCTATTTCTTGGGGGGCAGCGAGATCCTTATCTCTTCTTTACCCAGTTTTATTCTTCCTATTTCAACTGGGTTCATGGCTACTATGTCTTTATCTTCTTGTATTATGGAGTTAATTGCCATGAAGAGAGCAATCCTTCCTATTCCCCCCCTGGCTTCGGCCTCCTCCAATAACCTGTTTAGAAATACCTTCTGCTCTTTGGCAAGCAACGAACTTATCCAGCTCTTTATTTCATCTATATTCATTGTATACCTTGGGCAATTATATCGTCAAAAACATTTATAAGCTTACCTAAATCCCTCCTCGAATAAGCATCTCATGTTTTGTTTATCTATTGTTGCCGTCCCCCCCCTTCTTTGGACAAAACGCTTAAATAATGGCTAACCATCTTAAGGTGAGCTATGATGTTTATGGATCGATTGCTTGGTGAATTAAAGTGGATCATGCTGTTTACTGCCCTGGTTCTCAATGAGCGTCCGTGGTGGTTGATTGATGGATAAATCCTTCACGAGTGACTCCACTTACTTGCGATTCATAGTATCTAGGCCCCCCCGCAGGTTGAAGATATTGAAATCTATCTACGCCTCCGCCAAATCCCTGGTGGAACTAGAAAAGGAGTTAAATTTACCCCTATCCATTTTACTATACGATATAGAGACAATGAGACTACAAGGTTTGGTAGCAAAAATAGGTTCCCAAGTCATATTAACGGATAGGGGGGGACGTAACGTCGTCAATGCCCTTAAGGATATGAACATAGATGAGGATAAGCCCTGGGTTCCCTTCACAAGTTCATTAATTACATCTCCCTAAGACCAATAGGGGGGGTTTATCTTCATCAAGTGGAGGCCAAGATTCTCTTGCTATATTCGATCTTGATATTATCGATAAGCACCGCAATAATGTATATGAGCGGCGTTAAATTGCTCTTCCTACTGCCAACCACCGATGCGATGCTTCCCCCCCAATACATCACTATAGTATCCATTATTTCCTTTGTTTTAGCAAATGTGATAATCCTTAAGATAATGATGCCCATGCATCATGTATTGTATTGGGTAACCTACTCATTGGCATCGCTGATACCGCTCTTATCGGCATCAACGGTATACTCGCTTGCATATGCCTTGGGTTTCATGTATGACCCTGTGATCGCTGCCGTAATATACACGATTGGCTACCTATCGACGGTCACCTCGATATCCCTATTATCTACCCTCGTGTCGCTGGAGACCAGTCTATCCCTTGAGGTTGTCTTCACGATATACATATTCATCATGTTTGTCCCAAACGTTATAGCTTACTTCCTAGTCATGTCTCCCCCCCTCTAGGCTTGGGACCTGAATGGAATTCGTATATCCTCCATCAGATGATTCTGCGCAGACCCTAGATGTCTCCCTATCAATTTTAAGGAGCATTTGCGAGAAGAAAGGTGAGATCAGCTTGGTGGAGGTGGGCAGCGGCAGCGGCTACGTGATAGGTCAATTGGTCGAGGAAATGGTGAAAATTAATTGTAGATATAAGGCATTAATTGGAATAGATATAAATCCTCATGCAGCCCGTCTAACAAGTTTAGCGTCGGACTCCATAGACTCGATACGGTCGGATCTATTATCTTCCCTCAGACCCATGAAGGTTGACCTTGTAATATTCAATCTACCATATTTGTTGGGGGGGCCCGTAGGTCAGGCGACGTGGATTGGATGGATGCATCCATTTACATAAATTATCTCAGAAATGATTTAATAGATGTCTTTTTAAGGCAAGTAAAGGATCTGAACGTTGAGTTCACGGTTATAACGTACTCCTCCGAGTCCATGAGTCTCGTAGAGACTGCCGCGAAGGCTGGGGGGGGTTCACGATAATGCGCAGGGCGGTGAAGCATGTGTTTTTCGAGGACATAATAACCAGCGTATTACGTTAGAAGGATAGTAAATGCCATTGAGTTCAGCAAGTCGAAGCTCGCTCCAGTTTTTGTCCTTCCAATACGCATCATTTCAGCTTAACTAGGCCTTTCTATTGTTAAGTTAATCACAGCCTCTCCTATATCGGATATGTACTCTCCTATCCTGGAGAGACTGTTTATTATGGTCCTTATGCTAGCGGATAGCGATGGATCTATCTCTATCTTGGTTATATCGTTCATTATGTTTGGAATTGATGATTTGGACTCGGACTTGGCTAAGTCTATTATCCGATTCACCTCCTCCAAGGTTATGGAGTCAATGAATGCTTTGGAAATGGAGTCTAGCAATTTATGATCCAACACGGTCATTTCGCCCAATTTATTCCTAACATCCTTCGGTATTCCTATTAGGTATGCCGAGCCCATGTTAAGCAATTCATAGGATATTTCAACTACGTGATCAGCGGCTCTCTCTAGGGATTTATTGATTGTCGCGTATTCCAATAGGTTTCTGGGATCCTTCAGGCCCGATAGGCTCATGGAATGCTTGCTGACCACCATTCTTTTCAAGAGCCTATTGAGAAGCCAGTAGAACTTATCCACTTCATTGTCTCGCTCTATTATGTCGTTGAGTATGGATTTATCGGCTGTGTCCAAGGCAGTCCTCACGTCCTCGAGCATTCCAGCCAATGCCCTAACTATCTTGAGCACTATGTCGTTTATCTTGACGTCAGGAATATCTATTAAGTTCTGCATGACTAGGCTATTTCTGCCCTCCTCCGTCACCTCGACGCCCGTCAGCTTTCGCCTGACCAAGTCCTTTATTTCCTTCTTCAGCGTTGTGGTGGATACGTCGAAGTTAAGCTTGAACACGTCGTAGCCTGCTAGGTAATATGACAAGAGTATCCTCTCCAAGTGATCCTTATTGGATAGATCATCTTGGACGTTGAGCGTTGCCTCGAATGCCGTCATCTTATCGATTTTTTTAGGAACAACCAGCAAGGATAGATCGGGTTGAGGCATCACTAGCACCTCGTCGCCTGGTTTGAGGTCGGTTGCCCTCGTCCACTCCTTTGGAAGGGATACTATTAAGGTAGCCCCTCCTGTTAATTGCACCTTCGGGTTTCTGGCTCATACTTCACAATAGATCACTGTTCCTATATCTATTACCCTATAAATACTTTATTCTGTCATCTATTATTGGAAGTAACATAAGAAATATTGAGACCTAAATGTATATGCTTGAATGATATCCGAGACCGGACTATATTTAATATTGCTTAGTTTACGTATACTACTCAACTGTTAACTCAGTCTCTGTTGCGTTCTCCCCCCCAATTTTAGGAATAGTTATTTGTAGTACCCCCCCGTCCTTAAGATATGCCTTAGCTTCGTCTATTTTAAGCTTAAATGGGAACTCTATCTTTCTCTGTAGCCTGTAATTGGCCATTCTCTCTAAATGGACGAACTTAGACTGAGGAAGAGGCATTGGGTCCGTCCTCACCTCCACGTAATTGGATCCAACCACTATCTTTAATCGTTCCTTGGGTATGCCAGGCACATCAAATAGTATAATAACTCTATCGGGTTCCTCCACCACATCCGCGGCGGGTTCTCTGGATATATTAGCCGACCCAGATGCCAATGCCATCCTCTCCATTAACTCCCGTATTGCATTCTCAGCCTTAGAGGCATCATATACAATTGTGGCTTCCTTCTCCGGGGGGGAATCTGCATTTGCTCTTGCATGTGCTCATAAGAACAAAGAGTCATTATTTAACTAACGGATAAAATGAAATGATTCAATCTTGAGATGAAGTTCTCATATAATGCCGTTCCCCCCAACCATCCTAAGTATTAGGGTCATCTTTTCAATTCAGATCTACATGGGTTCTTGGCAATAGGGCGGCATCCATCAAGGGGGGGGCATAACTCACTAGGCCTGGGAATTCTCTGTTGGCCAGAAAGGGGGGGAAGAGATCGAATTATGTTTAGTTATGCATGAGGTTGACATCGGGGGGGTGACTAAGGTAGATGTTATAAATAAATTCGACGATTTTTATTTATGCATACCGAAGGTTATCATCGATTATTTATCAATATGCAATTTATATTTATAAGCAAATAAATAATGCTGCAT
>BBBF01000081.1 GCA_001315925.1 Thermocladium modestius JCM 10088
GTCGTCATGCTGGGCGGCCTCAACCACTTGAGGGGGCATGGTTAGGTTGACTAGGCAAGTAATCGATAGGGGTGGCGTTTTCATAATCTACATTGTGATTGGCGGCAATGAGGTTTTCCTGTTCGACACAATCCCGAGGCGCACCGGGTGCGTTGAGGATTTCCTGGGGGGCAATTGGTGATAGGCGGAAGCGAGGAGCTCAGGTTCGCCGGCGGCGATGGCTTGGACGTGGCGTCCCCCCCCATGCACCTCAACAATGCGTTGCTATTCATGGCGTTGGGGGGTTCGCCGTCTACGACGCGCTGCACCTCCTCAACACCGGGGGGGAGGGGGGGCTGCTCACGGCTAAGGTGTTATCCATAAACTCAGTCACGTTGAACATGAGGTTATCCAAGCTGCTTAGGTCCCCGTTCTGCGGCACGTGTGGTTCAGGGCATGCATTGATGGAGAGCGTGGTGAGGGAGGGGGGGGTGGGGGGGAGCGGTGAGGATAAGGACGACTAGAAGCGATTGGGACTTGGAGAGGGACTTGATGGCCAACCGCGACTCGTTGATGGGAGGCCTCACGCTGTTGGTGTCGGATTACTCGTTTCACGGCATATGCACCGCCATAGCCTCCAGCTACATATCGATGAGGGGGGGCCTCAGGAAGATATTCTGGTTCTACTATAGGGACCGCGCGGGCCGCTACTCCATACCGGACAAGTACTTCAAGTTCGCGCCGGGGGGGATTCACCGTGCAGAGGGCCGTGAATAAGACGGTGGGGGGGAGTTCTTCGAGAGGGCGGCCATGATTTTCATAGATGAGGAGAAGGTGCAGGTGCACAGCCCGTCCCAACTATCTAGGAGAGGGGGGGTGGATTACTACGACTTCATTGACTTATTGAGGAGGGGGGGTTCCTGTCCTCCAGGGAGTTGTCCAGGGAGGACGAGTCGGCGCTGTGGGATGCAGATGTTCCGTGGGTGGAGGGGGGGAGCGCTTGGTCTCCGGCCGAAGGGTGCTGGTTCCCCTCTTCATGGTTTCCTTCGTTCCATTGACCGTGATGGATGACGTGCTGGGAACAGGGGGGGTGGGCAGGGTGCTGGGAAGTACGACGTTAGGACCACCAGCAACGGAACCGCCGCGGGCTTCGATAGGGAGTACGCCGCAGCCAGGTCCCTCCTGGAGTTGCTTGAGAGAGACGTGGCGATGGATTGGTGGTTGTTCAATAGGAGGCCGGATGAGGTGATCAAGTACGTGAATGGTTTAAGGATTCCTCAATACATGTCGGCATCTTCAACAAGTACGGCAGGGTGACGGCGGCCATCTCCATCTTGGTGCAGGAGCACGCGTTGCCGTTCCTCAGCATAGGGTCGGCGGCCGACCTAAGCGTTGATGCGGGCGTGCTGCGGTCCGTGGAGGAGTTATTGTTCGGTTTCCACAGCTTTAGGTCTAATGAGGCTGGGGATGAAGTTGAGACGTCGGGTTTGATTAACAGCGCTAGCCTGGACGCGTATGACTTGGGGGGGTACATCTACTACGCCATGGATAGACTGAACCTAAGCAAGTTCAAGTCCATATTCAGGGAGACATTCGATGTGGAGAAGACCGTGAGTTACGATCAGGCGAGCTTCTCGGAGTTCATAGGAGAGGAGTTGCGGAGGACGCGGGGGGGCTCGTATGACCTGCAGCCCCCTCAGGCTCACGTTCTCCGAGGAGGTGGGGGGGAGGACCCCCGTAATCGTGGATGTTACTCCATCAATGTTCAGGGGGGCGAGGCGATTGTCTATAAATCGCTATCCACGAAGTTGATACCGTTCCATCCATATAATTACATCAACCCAAACAACCCCCCCATCTTCCGGGACAGGAAGCCCCCCCTCAACGCGCTTCCCAACCCGTTTCCGTGAGGTGATGATGAGTGTCCAAGCCCATTAATCCAAACACTGTCCTGCTTGAGTTGGCGGCCATCTTCATAACTGCCGACACCGCGTTGTACGTGGCGTATAATTCCTTCATGGGCGGGGTGATGCCTATCTACGCGTTCGCGCTGTTGTCCTACACGTTCATAATCGCCGCCCTGGTTTTCATCTTCGACAGGATCACCTCCAATAAATACTCGAGGGATGAGAGGGGGCTGATCGACTCGTTGAGGATGGTGGACACTGCCCTATTCACTGCATCGGTCCTCGCGTACTCGTTCGTGGCGTTGATGCTGGAGGAGAGGCTGTTCGGGAGCAATTACATAGTTTGGGTCCCCCCCACGGCACGAGCGGATAACGCGTTCATGGATCTGTACTACGTCTTGGATTCAACCGCTGTTCCTTACCTGGAGTTCGCTTTATTCGTAAAGCGGCTCCCCAGGTTGGCGGGGGGGCCCCTCAAGGCGTGCGCCTTCTTCGCCGCGATCCAGGCCCTGGGCGCGTTGAACGTCATGGTGATGCTGTACCAGGTGGCAATTAATGCGGGCTACTATGCATTGGTCTTCTATCTATATAGGAGGATAAATAACGTGAAGGCGTTGCTGGCCCCCCCGTTCGTCATCTATTTATTGATTAAGCTGGTCTAGGTTGATGGGCGATGAAGGCCATGAGCAGCTCCATTAGGGGACTGCGGGGGAGGGCGCGGCTGTGCTTCACTGCGTGGTTCAAGCTGGGGGGGAGGGGGGGGTTGCCCTACTGGCCCTCTACGCGGCGGCGATAGCCGCGCTGTGGCTGGTCTTCATGAACCCACTGGTAGTTGCTCATTACGGCTCGACCGCTCCCCCCCTGGTTGCCGGGTTTAACCTCTACTTCTTCTCGCTTCTCTTCATGGTGGGTTACTTGGCGGGCGTCGTGTCGGATGACTTATCCATGGATAGGTTCACGTTCTTGACTAGCCTGCTCAGGAACGGGGGGGTGGGGGGGGATTCATCGCTGGGAAGGCCATTGTTTCCCTCGCAGTCACGGCGTTCCTGGCATCAACCGCTCAATTGATGACTTACTTCTCCCTCCTGGATCGGTACGGGGGGGTTCGGGCCGCCCACCCCCATTGAGTTGATGATTTACTGGGCATTGTCCATAATAGATTACGGCCTGGTAATAGTCCTGGTGGATACCGCGGCGGCGGGTAGGTCGGCTTCCCTGTACGTGAACGCAATAATCGCGGTGCTGGGGCTCTCCCTGGCCTCTTACTACCTGCCCAAGTACTACCCATGGAGCGAGCCCTACCTGATCTTCCTGTGGCCCATATACTACGGGGAACTCACCTCCAAAAGCGCGTGGAGCGCCTACGTGAGGCTCATGGGAGAGAGCGGCACTGCAGTGGTCACTGCCCCCCCAATCAGCGAGCTACTCATGATAGCCGCGGCGTACGCGGCGATCCTCGCCGCCCTAAGCTACGCCGTCATGCGCGCCAGGCTGAAGCGGCTCAGCGAGGCGTCTTGAGGCCACGGCCCGACCTCGCCGGCATAACCACCGTCCCTTGAACAACATACTTGGGCGGAGGGAAGGTAATGGGAGAGAGGGGGGGAGGGGGGGAGGGTTGTTGAGTTTATCGTTCTCTCTCATTTCCGTGGGGATTTATGGGAGCGTTACCAAAAATTGGACACGCAATCAATACAACCATCAACCACGCCCAACACAAACATGCCAATACGATGAATTCCCTCCACTTAGCGCTAATTATCATCCTTGATCGCCCTCCGCTTTCATTCATTGATGGGCGTGGCAAGCTCTTTTTGGGATTTGAAGTTTTAATCGCCCTTCACGTTGCCTTCATCCCCCCCTCCCATCCTCCTCTGAGTGCTTGCTTCTAGGCCTAATGTTGAGGCATGGCCATGGCGTGTTTAAGGCGTGGCTTGGGTTGTGTGGTTAACGTCAAATTAATTAAACCGTGCCTGTGTGGTCGGCGATGAGTGGAGATCTCGGTCCGTCCCTTGCAGTGGTGGGGGGGGTGGGGGGGTTGGCCGTCATTGGGTTGTTGATAACGCGATCCATTCCCCTGACCATTCTGGGCGCCTCGGTGGCAGTCATGGGCGTGTTGGCG
>BBBF01000082.1 GCA_001315925.1 Thermocladium modestius JCM 10088
GCAAGCCGGGACTCGTATATTGATGAGGATAACCAACAAGCAGATAAGGTGGGTGTTCGTTGCAATACTGTCCTACCTGGCTTCAGGATGCTTCTCCGCGGGCTTGGAAGGGAGGGGGGGTTGATGCCGATCTCATCCCTTGACAAGACGTTCATTTCCCTAATGTTCTCGGCAGTCATGATATCATCGCTGTACTACTTAATGGCGAGGAGACCGGTCGATGAGGAACTGCCTCCCATATATACGGCTCAATTAACGAAGGGCAGCAGCATTGAGGAGAGATTCGAGGGGGGGATCACGTCGAATCTGCTCCGCATTGGAATATTTTTGAGCGTGGCCGTAATGGGGGGGTTGGGCCTGGCATTAGTTGTGCTTCACGGCGGTGGGCTGGGCCATTCGTTGATGGATGTAGCTGATCCATCATCCAGGGTAAACACGGCCTCAATAAGCATCAAGACCATAATTGCTGGCTTGCAGGAGTGGGATGGAATCTCATTTATGTTGCTGGGCTTGGTTTTATTGATAATAATGCCCATAGCAATGGTCCTGATAAATGTTGTTAGATTCTCATTGGAGCGAGATAAGTGGTACACCCTATTTGCCGTGATAACGCTGGTGAACCTATTAATAGCGCTGCTAGTGGTGCCCGGCTTGGTTCCTCATTGACGTAGTGGTCTGGAGGCGCGCAGTGCCCCTCCTCTCTCTTTCTTGTTAAAACAATGAATCAAGTTTGCCAGGCGAATTATATCCTAATCGCCTTAACGGATGTCTTTGCATACTATTGATGCGTTGTTTCTTCAGATATAGGAAATCACCAAGCATTGGCGAGATATCATATTCTATTGTTTTATATGCATTATGTGAATTTACGTCGCTACATCTGTGGCATCTCAGCCCATAAATGGAGGGACCCGCATTCATTAATGCTGAATTTATTAAAATAATTATTATCATTTCTGGCAAGGATTTGACATCGTCAGCAATGGATTTATTCCATGGCTACTGGCAGGACCCATGTTAATATGGATCATTTCGATAACACTGATACTCTGCGGGATAGCCGCTGGATTGATAGGGGGGGCATTGCTTGGGCTCGGCGGTGCAACCATATTGATCCCCATTCTGGTCATATATGGAATACCAATTAATTACGCGTCGGGGGGGGTGGGCTTATTCTCCGCGCTGGCCACGTCTTGCACGGCATGTAGCCGCCTAATGCGGAGGAGCCTCGTCAATCAACGATTAGCCATAGAGCTGTCGGCGGCGTCCACGCTAGGCGCAATAATGGGATCCATATCCTGTTATTACGTGCTAAGCCATGGATTGGAATACATACTCCATATAGCGCTCAGCGCCGTGATGTTCTCATCGATTTACCTAGTCAATAGTAGATCCAGTGCCAGCCTGGTCCAGTCGCTCTCCA
The DNA here is from genome assembly GCA_001315925.1 of Thermocladium modestius JCM 10088. Lineage (GTDB taxonomy): Archaea > Thermoproteota > Thermoprotei > Thermoproteales > Thermocladiaceae > Thermocladium > Thermocladium modestius. The sequence continues at coordinate 1,424 of BBBF01000082.1, forward strand.
GCAGATTAACATCCATGGGCATAATGTTGATGGGCGGGCTCCTTTCTGGCCTGCTCGGGATAGGCGGGGGACCGATTAATCTGGTAGCCCTTTATTGGTCGCTTGGACTCTCCCTCAGCGCAGCCACGGCCACAAGCAATTTCATAGTGGGCGTCACGGCCGCCACCAGTGGTTCCTTGTACTGGGTGTTCGGCTACGTTCAGCCATTCATAGCGTTCCTAGCAGTGTTGGGCACCGTCATGGGCGCGCAGGCAGGAGCGTCTCTTCTCCCTAAGGTAAGGGGCTCCACATTAAAGGCAATCCTCATCTCGGTGTTCGCATACCTAGCCACCAGGATGCTTATCAGCGGCCTTCGGCTTGGCGGGGTATTACCGATATCCCAATCCTATGAATACGTAATATCCGCAATCGCGGCGGTAGCATTCGTCGCCGCAATGCTTGCGTTGGGGGGGAAAATAAAGTGATGTGAAACTTAGTGAATTGAGCGGGTGGTTATGGGGGGGGATTTCACTGGCAGCCTAGAATCTCTCGGTCCAGAATTTATAGCCCAATTTCCCCCCCAGCTCCGTCAATACATCGTCCACTGCCTTGGCGTCGGGAGGCACCTCTATCACGAAGCTGACCTCCACGTAGTTGGGCTTTATCTCCGGGTTGAACCTCTCGTGGAACACGTCTATTATGTTTATGCCCAGCTCCCCCATCTTTCCCGTCACTATGGATAGAGTGCCGGGCCTGTCCGGTATTAAGCCCCTTATCTTTATTATCCTGTTGGCCTTGGCTAATGCCTTGTAGATCACCTTGGTAAGCATCGGCATATCTATGTTACCACCGCTCACCAGCGCAACCACGTTGCCCTTAACGTTGACTTTGCCGCTCAGCAATGCGGCCACCGACGCAGCTCCAGCTCCCTCCGCTATAACCTTGGTGGCCTCTCCTATCATCAATATGGCATTAACTATGTCGTTATCGCTGACCAGCACCACGTCATCCACCACCTCCCTCATTATGTTGAAAGTCAGATCCCCCCCTATTCTTTTAACTGCTATTCCCTCCGCTATGGTATCCACGCTCGTCACTCCCATGATCTTCCCCCCCTCCCTCAACGAGAGGTACGCGCTGGGTGCCCCCCCCTCGCTTTGCACCCCCCCTATTACCTTGACGCCGGGCCTCTTCTTCTTTATTACGGTAGCTATGCCAGAGATCAAGCCGCCCCCCCCACCTATGGGGACCACCACTGCATCTACCTCATCCAGGTCCTCCAATATCTCCCAACCTATCGTCCCTTGCCCAGCCACTATTAGGGGATCGTTATATGCATGGACGTAAGTCGCGTTCAATTCCTTGGATATTTCCATGGCTTTCGCCTCCGCCTCCGCATACGATTCGCCATGCAATATTATGTCGGCCCCCCCGTACCGTTTCGTCCTGCTTATCTTTATCCAAGGCGTGAGTTGCGGCATAACTATCGTGGACTTAATGCCGTAAAGGGAAGCCACATATGCCACTCCTTGCGCGTGGTTGCCCGCCGATGCCGTCACAACGTGCTTCACGCCCTCCCTGCTCAGCCTAGTTATGGCATTATAGGCACCCCCCCTAGCCTTAAACGAGCCCGTTTTCTGAAGCGCCTCCAGCTTCAGGAATACTTGAGCGCCTGTCGCATTTGATATGGTATCGGACTTGACCAGGGGGGGCGTCCTATAGATCAACCGCCGCCTCTGAGCCGATTTTATTAATTCCAACGCATCCCGCGTCATTTCGAATACCTCGTTCACGGTAACCATGAGAGGGGGGGCTGGATGCCCGGCATATATATCCTTTCCTATAATATGTAGGTATATACATTCATAATGAGCAGCAGTTCAATTCATGGAATAAACCGAACCGCGTGCCACTCCCATTAAATCCGCGATGCTATAACTGTCATCTCTATCAAAGCCTCCCGCGGCAAATTACTTACCTCAACCGTGGTCCTCGCCGGCTTGGATTCATTAAAGTACGTCGAGTACACCTCATTAAAGTCATTGAACGTGCTCAAATCCCTCAGGAATACTATTGAGTAGACCACGTTGTTTAAGTCCAACCCAGCCGCCCTAAGTATCGCCCTTATGTTCTCTATGACCCGCTTGGTTTGTTCCTTTATTCCCCCCAGCCACTAACTCGCCCGTCTTGGGATCCAGCGGTATTTGCCCGCTCACGAAACCAGGTTTCCCGATTCAATAGCTTGGGAGTATGGACCTATGGGTCTCGGAGCATCCCCAGTTGTTATGGGCTTCATGGCTTCCAAGAAACGAGCCAATTTAAAAGCATGCCCCCCCTTGGCGCAGCCACATTCCAACTCTTAGTTCACCCTGATCTCGCCTTGAAGGGGGGGAGGAGGGGGGGTGGACTCGCCATACTTCTTTGATAAAGGAGTGGGCAAGCCTCGCCTCTCTGGGGGGGGTGTGTTTTTAGGTCAGTGTTTTGTTT
>BBBF01000083.1 GCA_001315925.1 Thermocladium modestius JCM 10088
GTTTTCCCTCCTTCCGGAGCCCTTAATGGTATCCACGATGATGAGCAGCATGCCAACGATCACTAAGGCCGCGGACACGGCGATCACGGCCCCCCCATTGCATCCATGGCTCTTGCCTCGCGCGGTTATTATTAAATCTTTAGTCGCAGCATCCCTCCCAGCAAAGTGTTTAACCCTTATTTGGCCGAGCCGTTACTTTGAGGAGTCGGCTTGCCTCAATGTTTTTAAACGTGAGGGAATCGAGGGTGGTATGAATAGGGAAGCGGTTGAGGCCATTGTAGTGACGGTGATTGCAGTGATAGTCTTGGCGGCCATGATAGGATTCGCCTACTTAGGCTTCAAGGGGGGGGCCTACCTGGCCTATAAGGATGGATACCCAAATCACTACTACCGCGATGCCTTGATAAGCGCGGGCATATCCCTTCTCATGATTATAGCGTTGGGTTACTGGGTCTTCACCGTGGTTAGGAGGAACCGCGCTAAGGCTTAAATAGCGGCGTTGAGGATATAGGGAAATGAACGGTATATATAGGCTTCTCTACATTGCCAAGGGATTGATCGAGGGGAGACCAATGGCTTTGTGCGACGTGGGGGGACGCCGATGGCTTGACGAGCGCCGCCATATTTCTAAGGAAGTACCCCCCCTCCGGCGTCGTGGTCTTCGCCGCGCCCAGGGACGTGCAGTCCTCCCGCATAATCAGGAGCATAAATTGGACATTCGTCGCGGACCTCCCGTGCCCCCCGGCAAGGCATTGATACGGGCGGATCATCACAGGACCAACAAGCCGTGCGCCGTGCACGAGTATTACGACATCGATGCGCCCTGCTCTGCCTTGATGGCTATGAAGGCCCTGGGCCTGGAGGGAGACGAGGTGGTTCAGGAGTTGGTTAACGTAGCCATACAGACGGACACGGCCAACATAACCACCAAGGAGGCCGAGTTGGTGGATTTGGCCGTGAAGGGAAGCGATTACTTGGGCCGGCTCTACCTGGCCCACCTGCTCTCCAGGGAGGGGGGGTGAAGGGTTTGTTGTTGGATGGTAGGGCGCAGGAATGGATAGGGAGAGCCATGAAGATGAAGGAGAGGATGCTCAAGATAGCGGACTCCATACCCATCAAGGAGGAGCTGGCCCTATACTTCCCCCGGGACGTGGGTATCTCCTACAGGCAATTGACGATTGAGCTCCAGCACAGGGGGGGGCCGTGTTCGTCAACGTGGTGGCTAGGCTGGGCAGGAGGAAGTTCAGACTGTACTGTGGGGGGGCCGATAGGGAGTCGAGGTACGACTGCACTCAAGTAGCCACCAAGCTGGGGGGGGCGGGGGGGGCATAAGTTCGCAAGCGGGGGGGCCGAGATCAAGGCGCCCCTACTGAGGCCCGAGGCCGCGCTGGATTTGTTCAAGAATGTTCTGGAGTCCTACCTGGGCCACGGCGTGGAGATCATGGTTGTGGGTGAGACCGTCATCGATTCGTCAAGGACTGTATCCACAGCTCCAGCTCCGAGAGGTCCATCCTCCGCCGCTCCCCCCCCATAGCATCCTCCACCCACGCCTCCCTTAGCACCACGACGTCGCCCCCCCCTTCTCTCTCCCACTATTCGCAGAACCGGCCTCTCCTCCTCGTCCTCCCCCCCCAACCCCCCCCATGGCCTCGCCCCCCCTTGATGGAGGATTGAATATGATTTCAACGCGGATTCCATCCTCTACCATGGAGTACGCCGGATCCGCGTTCACCAACTCAATCAATCTCTTGTAGGGGACCTCCTCATCCATGTCCATGGAGGACGCGCCGCCCCCCAATATTAACCTTACCCGCTAAAGCACTCCCTTGGAGAGGACGCGGGCCGCGGTTATTAATCCATGCCAGACAGGCGCGGTGGGGGGGGCGCGTAGCTCAGATCCGAGAAGAAGACGTCCTCTATAGTGGCGGACTTCCATATCAATGCAGCCGCCGTGTCCACGTACCCGGCCACCACCTTCTCGCTTCCAATCACTTGCACCCCCCCGAGCACCCTATGGCTGACCTCATCAGCCACCATCTTTATGGTTAACTTGGTACCCCCCCTGGGTAGTAGTGGGCGGTGGTCCTGGAGGTTATTGTGGCGGCGATCGCTTGAATCCCTCCGCCCTCGCCTGATCCTCCGTCAACCCAGTCCTGGCCACGTACAGCCCGAACACCTTGGTTATGGCCGTGCCCAGCGCGCCGGGGAACTTGAGGACGCGGCCCTTGGCGGCGTTAGCTCCAGCCACCTGCCCCCCATCTTATTGGCTGGGGGTGCTAGGGCTATGTACGTCCTCCTACCGGTCACCGCGTTCCACGTCTCCACGGCATCCCCCCCGCGGCGTAGACCCCCCCTCCACGTTGGCCTCCATGTACTCATTAACGTCGATGGCCCGCGACTCCGTTAGCTTAATGCCCGCCTCCGCCGCTATCTCGGAGTCCGGTCTCACCCCCCCACTGCCAGCAGTACCCTGTCCGCCTCGTACGTGCCGGCCTCGGTGACCACGCCCCCCCTCACCTCTCCCCCCCCACCGCCCCCCCTCAGCTCCACCACCTTCTCTCTCAGCCTCAGCTCCACGCCGTTTCTGCGGAGCTCCTCATGGACTATTTGGGCCATGTCGCCATCGAAGGTCGTCGGGAAGACGTGGTCCGCCATCTCGAATATGGTGACTCGCTTGCCCAAAGCCCTGGCCGCCTCAGCCATCTCCAATCCAATGTATCCTCCCCCCACCACAGCTATGGTTCCAGCCTTCTCCATCTCCTGCCGCAGGATTGGCGCTTCATGAGGCAACCTAACCGTTAACACGCCCCTCAATTCCGTTCCAGGCATTTTGGGGGGGATAATCGGCTTGGCCCCCCCGGTGGCTATGATCAGTTTATCCCATGAAAGGCTCGCCTCTCCCGTTAATCCCTTGATTTTGACGCTCCTCTTATCGATATCTATTGAGGTTGCCTCAGTGTTGGTCAGCACAGTTATGCCGCGGTCCTTAGCGAACTCCTCGGGCTTGTAAACGGCCAACTCCTCGGCGTCTTTGACGGTCCCCTCCACGTAATACGGTATGCCGCACGGGGGGGCGTGGGTTATGAAGGATCCCTTATCTATCATCGTTATCTCGGCCTCGGGCTTGAGCTTCCTGGCCCTGGCTGCCGCCGATGCGCCCGCCGCCCCAGCCCCCCCTATTATGACTATTTTCTCCGGCATGCTTCTGGCTCTTCCTCATGTTTTTAAAGGCTTTACGTGGCTGCGAGCAGGGTTTCTGCGTCTCCCCATT
>BBBF01000084.1 GCA_001315925.1 Thermocladium modestius JCM 10088
CGCGGCGACTCGGTGGTGGTGGAGCACATGGGCTCCATGGGGGGGGTGAGCAGCAGGATCACTGGGGGGGCTGGGTGGGTGGTCGAGGGGGGGAGGCCCAGCGGCTTCGTTGAGCTTAGGCTGGACGACGCCCCGGGACCTGGCCCCCGTCCTGGCCGGGGGGGTGGCCGCGGTTGGGGGGGGAGGGGGGGCTAGGTTGACGGGGGGGCTGGGCCACTTGGCCTTCAAGGAGAGCAATAGGTTGGTGACCGTGGCCGAGGCCCTCCGCGCGTTCGGCGCCGTGGTCTCGAGCGGCGCGGATTACCTGGAGGTGAGGCCGGCCCCCGCCTCGCAGGGGGGGCTTCGTGGCGTGCGGCGGGGGGGATCACAGGATAGCCATGCTGGGCGGGATGCTGGGGGGGGCAGCGTGGGGGGGCCGACGTGGATGGGGGGGCGGAGTGCGTCGCCAAGAGCAACCCGAGCTATTGGAGGGACTTGGCTTCCCTGGGTGTTGGGGGGGTGTGGATGCACCGTTAATAGTCTGCCCAGTGCCGGTGAGGAGCCCCCCCTCCCACCCCCCCGTGGAGGCGGTGGATGGGTGCGACTTAATGGAGTTGAGGCTGGATTACTTGAGGAGCGGGCATTTGGAGGCCATAATGGAGAGCAGGGGGCTCCCCCCCGCCGTGGTCACCATAAGGGACCCCCCCCGCGAGGGCGGCGTCCACCCCCCCCTGGCTGAGGAGGAGAAGGCGGCGTTGCTGGAGAGGGCCCTGGGGCTGGGCTTCATGGTTGACGCGGAGATGGAGTTCCTCTCCAGGCACCCCCCCCTGGGGGGGCCCGGGGGGGGAGTCATAGCGTCCAGGCACGTGCTGGGTCGCCGCGCCTCCTGGCGCGTCCTGGGCGGGGATTACGCTCGAGCCTCGTCGCTCGGCTACCCCCCCATATATAAGGCGGCGGCTGGGGGAGGGCGACGTGCCCCCCCTCCTCTCCCGCCTCCTCCTAATGGCCGGCGGGGGGCCGGGTAGGTGGGACTCGCGTGGCTGCAATGGTGCTGGGAAGCAAGGCGGCCCGCGCGGCCCTGGCCATGCTTGGCTCCGCGTTGCTGTACTGCAGCGTTGGGGGGGAGCCACGGCCGCTGGGCAATTATCGCTGGGGGGGGAGTGCTTGGGGGGGGCTCGTCGAATTCATGCGGGGGGGCTTGAGGTAAAATATAAAGGATCGGTGGGCGGGGGGGCTTCGTGATGGGCATTGGCTATAGGTGGCGCCGTCTCTACCCCCCCATTTACGGGAAGATAGCCGGCGTCTATGATAGGACGAGCAGGGTGGTGACGCTGTTCTTAATAGATGGTTGGCGCAGGTCGATGGCCAGGGAGGTGGCCAGGATGGTGCCCCCCGGGTCCAGGGTGCTCGACGCGGGGGGGCGGGGGGGCCCGGCACCATGAGCGTTCTCCTCCTCTCCATGAGGAGGGACGTTGACTTGCTCTTGATCGATCAATCCATCGACATGATAAGGATGGCCCCCCCGCGACTTGGATAGGGTCGTGGCTTCGTTCGAGGAGCCCCCCCGCTGAGGGACTCATCGGTGGACGCGGTCATCATGGGCTTCTCCCTCCACGCCTCCCACGACCTGGCCACGGCCGTGAATGCATTGTGGAGGGTGTTGAGGCCGGGAGGAGTTCTGGGCAGCATAAACATAGGCCACCCCCCCGACGGCGCTGTGATGGGTTGGCTGGGCCACTTGTACACCCTGTACGTGATCCCCCCCTTCCTCGCCTTCCTGGTGGCGGGGAGGCGCAATGCGTCGTACTTCAGGGAGATAAACACCATATACGACTCGATGCCCCCCCAACTCAAAGTTGAGGGAGTTGATGGAGTCCAGGTTCAGGACGGTTAGGTGGACGTCGAGGGGGGGCTCGGCACGGTGTTCGAGTACGTGGGGGGGATCAAGGCGTGACCCGCCTCCCGTGATGGCTCCTCGCTTAACCGGTGGGAAAGGATTTTACCCCGCGCCTTCCTGGGGGGGATTCAATGGATGATGCGGTGTCGAGGTACGTCCGGGAATTGATGGATCCATACTCCCCGTACTACTCGAATGGATTGTTGAATAGCGAGGGCATGACGCTGCTCAAGGTAATAGCGAGGAGCGTGTTGGCGCTGAATCCATCCTTGAAGGCCAGGTTCGCCAAGGCTAGGCGGTTGAGGGATTACGAGCACGTGTCCTCCCTAATGGCTGACGTGGCCGAGACGCTGGGGGGGTCGGGTTGACTGTTCCGGCGCGGGGGGGGAGGGGGGGGAAGGGGGGGTCACATGAAGAGGGGGGGAACTCTCCTCCTCTTGGGGGGCCTCGGCACGGCCACCCACATTACCCCGGAGGCGAGGCCCAGCGCCGCCATCATCTCCAGCCCGCTCACCAGGCCAACGTACGTTGAGAGGAGGCCAGCCAGGGCCGGCCCTATCACGTTGCCGCCCGTGATCCCCCCCACGTTCCACACGATGCTGTTCGCGCTGCCGACCTGGTTCTGGGGGAATAGTCGCCCACTATGGATAGGATCACGGGGAAGTTGCTGAGGGCGAAGAACTCGAAGAGGAAGGCCAGGCCCAGGTTCTTGGTGTAGACCAGGCCAATGAATGAGAGGGAGGCCCCCACCGACGTGATCGCGGCCATTAGCCTCCTCCCCCCCGCCCTATCGCTGAGCCAGCCAGGAGGGGGTTGGCCTATTATGGCGGAGGACAGCACCACGGCCATCGTGGCGCCAATGCTGCCCAGCCCCCCCACGTTGAGGTACTGGTTGAGGTATATGGATATGAAGCCGTTGGTTCCCTGCACGAACGCGTTCCTCATCATGGTTATCGCCGTGAGGATCGCCACGAGCGCCAACAGCTTCCC
>BBBF01000085.1 GCA_001315925.1 Thermocladium modestius JCM 10088
GACAGGTAGAGACCGACCTGTCTCACGACGGTCTGAACCCATCTCACGTTCCCCTTTGATCGGCGGGCAGCCGCACCCTTGGGAGCTGCTGCACTCCCAGGATGGGAAGAGACGACGTCTGGGTACCAAACCGCGGGGGGGTCGATGGGAACTCTCACCCGCGACGAGCCGGTTACTCCTAGGGTAACTTTTCCGACATGCCCAACCCCCCCCACCGGAGGGGGGGTATGAGCGTTCGTTAAGCCCCCCCGGTTTCCCGCCTGCACCCCGAGCAATCGAGGGTACAGTCAGCCCGGCTTTTGGCCTTACCCTCCACGGCGGGTTTCTAACCCACCTGAGCCGAGCTTAGGGCACCTCTGATATCTTTTCAGAGGTGTGCCGCCCCCCCAGCCGAACTGCCCACCTGCCGCTGTCCCCCACGGGGGGGAGGTTAGGGGCAGAGGAGGAAATGGGTAGTGTTTCATTGCCGCATCCGCGCGGCCCGGAGACCGCGCTTCAATGCTCCTACCTACGCTATGCATTCCCTCCCCCCCCACCCCCCCAACGACAGGCTGCAGTGAAGCTCCATAGGGTCTTCTCGCCCCCCCATCGGGGGTCCCAGGACTGTTCACCTGGAGGCAGGTTCGCCGGGACCTGGGTTGGGACAGTGGGGGGGACCTCGTTGATCCATTCATGCACGCCGGAACTTACCCGGCAAGGCATTTGGCTACCTTAAGAGGGTCAGAGTTACCCCCCCCGGCCTTCAGCGGCGCTTAGCCCGGTTGTACCCGGGTTTAACGTACCGCCAGTGGCCAGGATTCAGCCCCCCCCGTACTCACCCTTACGGGCTCGCGGGGGGGACCTATGTTTTTGTTAAACAGTCAGGTCCCCCCCTGGCCACTGCGACCTGCGATCCCTGGTTTAAGCCAAGGACCGCAGGCACCCCCCCTTCTCCCGAAGTTACGGGGCCAATTTGCCGAGTTCCCTAACCCAGGGTCACCCGAGCCGCCTTGGGTTTCTAGCCCAGGGCACCTGTGTCGGTTCTCGGTACGGGCGTGGGGGGGACTCGTTCCCTGCTTCCTTTTCATGGGCCCCCGGAATCGGGCGAACCAGGCTCAAGGCCCGGCTATTCCCGCATTCAACCGGTTCTCGGCATTACGCCGCTCCCCGGTCTTCGGCGGTTAAACGGGACGGCGGTCCCGCTCGCCGTATCCGGAGGCGTCGGAAGCAGGGCACGCGTTGCCGCAAAACTATCCCCCCCACGGCACGGGATTATTAACCCGTTTCCCTTTCGGCAGATGCCTGTGGGCTCTGCCTTAGGACCGGCTAACCCATGGCTGATTGACGTTGCCATGGAACCCTTGCCCAACCGGCGGAGGGGCATTTAACCCCCCCTCTAGACGCTGCTACTACTGCCAGGATCCGCATTGGCCACGGGTCCACCGGACCTCACGGCCCGGCTTCTAGCCCATGGCCACGCCCCCCCCTACCGCTCGTGGATTCAATAATCCACGGCCCGGGGTCTCGGCGGCGGGCTTAAGCCCCCCCGCACATCTTAAGGGCCTCCCGCCTCAGCGGGTAAGCTGTTACGCACTTCTTAGCCGATGGCTGCTGCTGGGCCTACGGCCCCGCCGTCTTCGGCGGAAGACTCCCTTCCGGATTAGCACTTAGCCCGCGCTTAGGGGGGGCCTTAACCCCCCCGGTCTGGGTTGTTCCCCCCTCTCGGTTCCCAAGCTTACCCCCGGGAAACCCGTCTCCCCCCTTCTACGGAGCCCGTGAGTTCGAAGTTCGACCCGGAGCCGGGGGGGCCTTTCGGCCCCCCCTGCGCCCTAGATCGGTGCTCTACCCCCCACGGGCATCCTCTGGGGGGGAGGCTGGACTTAGATCCACTTCGGGGGAACCAGCTATCACCGAGCTTGATTGGTCTTTTGCCCCCCCTATCCCAGGGTCAGAGGAACGATTTGCACGTCAGAACCCCCCCTTCGGGCCTCCACGGGGGCTTTCACCCCCCCGCTTCGCCCTGCCCCCCGGGATAGATCGCTCGGTTTCGGGTCGCCCGCCCGTGGCTCCAGGCCCATTAAGACCCCCCCGCCCCCCCTCGCCGATTGCTCGGCTGCGGGCAAGTCGGTTTCCCTGCGCCTTACGGGGCTTAACCCCCCCCTTAAACTCGCCACGAGCGTGCACTCCCTGGCCCGTGTTTCTAGACGTAAGGAGCGACCCCCCCGGCCCCCCCAGCCCTCGTACTCCCAAGTTGCCTTGGTTTCCTTCGGACCGAGGAATCCTTTGAGGCCGCCCCCCCTCCTTTAACCGCCTGGTTTCAGGCTCTTTTCACCCCCCCCTTCCGGGGGTGCTTTTCAGCGTTCCCTCACGGTACTTGTACGCTATCGGTCTCGGGACGTATTTAGCCTTGGAGGCCAGTGGCCCCCGACTTCCCATGCCAAAACCAAGGCATGGTACTCCGGAACTTGGGAATCCGCCGACGGCCTTTAACCTACGGGACTGTCACCCTCTTCGGTGGGGGGGCCTTCCAGCCCACTTCGGCTAGGCCGCTTAGGCGGTGCCCCAAGCCCATTACCCCACATCTCCCCCCCCAGTCATCCC
>BBBF01000086.1 GCA_001315925.1 Thermocladium modestius JCM 10088
CACCACCACGACGTCCCCCCCACGAAGGACTGGAGACCGCGTCCCTCCTCACTCACTCGCATCACCCGCGACTCCCATTGGGATTGGATGCAGTGGGAACCTCTGCTTGAAGATCCCCACCTCCCTGGGCTTCTTCTGGAATATCCTCGCCAGTATTAGGGTGGCCGTCATCATGCACAGCTTCCCCCCCTGGCACGCCCCCCCGTGCCCAGCCCCCCCGTGGTTCGCTTTATCTTCTCCATGGAGGGCGGGCGGAAGTTCCTTGCCTCCAGCGTCTCCTCGTGGAGCACGGTCACCTTGATCTCCTTAACCCCCCCGGTCAACGCCTTCACGTCCTCCAGCAAGTCGCCCAGGCTCACGTCCTCGCAGGGGCATATCAACTCCTCCTCGGCGTCCTCCAGGTTCATCTCGCTTCCCCCCCACTGGGGGCACGTTTATCACGTTGGGCTCCACGAATAGGCCTATCTCGTGCAACCCCCCCTTATCCAGCCTCTGGAACGCGTTGAACTGCTTCGGCGACGCCACGTTTATGGCCGTCCTGAACTCGGCGATGGCCTTATCCAGGTCCGCCTCCCCCCCGATCCTCCCCCCCTCCTTGAAGGCTATGCCGGCCGCCACCGCCTTCGCCTGGAGAGGTATCAAGTGCACCGGGATCAAGCCGCCCGCCTCCCCCCCAACCACGTAGGCGTCCGTGGTGCCCATCACCTCCCCCCCGCTCCAGGAGTGCCTGGGAATCATGCCGCCCAGCTCGTGCTCGTAGTAAGCCTCGCCTCCCCCCCACTGAACCACGGCTTCTATCGCCGGCACCCTGGCCGCCGCCACAAGCGCGTCCACCCCCCCATCCCGACCAGCTTCTCCCTGGTGAGGTTGACCGAGGTCTCCACGTTGAGCTCCCTCGCCAAGTCCCTGTACGCGTCGCTCCTCACCTGCACCGAGTTGTCCAGCAGCGAGACGCTTACGCCGGCCGACTTAATGGCGTGCGCCACCCTCACTCCCCAATCGTCGGAGCCGTAGACCGCCACGGACTTGTGCTTCAACGCGCCGGACTTGAGGAGCGTTAGGTAAGTCCACCCCGTGAATGTGGTGACGGAGGCGTTTCCGGGGGGGTAGACTATGGGGGGGACCTCGCGGGATCCGGTGGCGAACACGACGTACCTATGCCTCAACTTGAACACTGTAGAGCCGTCCAGCGAGTGCGCTATCACGGCGTCCTCCAGCCTTCCATCGAACGCCGCGCCCGTCAGGATGGTGACGTTGGGGTCCCCCCCCTCCAGCCTCCCCCCCGCCAAGTCCCGGATCAACTCGGCCGGCACCTTTCCATCCACCAGCTTCCCCCCCGAGTCCAGCGCGTGGCGGCCCCCCCCAAGGGCCTTGAAGCCTCCACCACTGTTACCCTGAAGCCCAGCTTGGCCAGCTCACCCGCCACGGAGAGCCCCCCCGCCAGCCCGCCGCCCACCACCAAGCGTCCCCCCGCCACCTCCTTCACGGCCGCCCTCGGCGGTTCCGGAAGCGACTCCACGCCCAAGTGATTCATTTGCCTGGCCATGTTGCTCGCCATCCCCCCAGAACCTGATTATCCACTTATTCCTGGGGGGGAACCTGCCCGGCGACGCCATCCTCCTCACCGCCCTCAACCTCATGAGGAAGGGAACCCTGGGGGGGCTCCCCCCCCGCTCTCTCCCTCGCATTGATTCAACTCGCCCAGCTAAGCCAGTAACCCTCGCACCACCACTCGCAGCACACGAACCTCCTCTCCTCGCCCGTCCTTGCGCTGTATAATGATTCCTTAACCATTAAGTCACCCACCCGACGTGCTTTTTTAAGTTTAAAACCAGAGCGTAGGGGGCCTCCTCATGGCAGCGGAGGATTTCAATAAGGTAGGGGGGCGAGCCATTCACCCCCCCGAGAGGCGGTGGTGCCTAGTGCCGAGCAGGTGTCCCTACTTCGTGGCTGAGGGGGGTGGCCGGCTCATGCGCTCCCCAGGGGGGGATGAGGGACTTGAGGCGGTGGCGGGGGGGAGAGGGGGGGATAACCGCCGCCGTGGCGGTGCTGGAGGAGTGGGAGATGGAGGAGGACGGGTACCCCCCCTGAGGCAGTACGTGGAGGACGCGGGGGAGGCTTGGCATTGAGGTGCTGCACGTCCCGGTTCGAGACAATCAAGCGCCGCCGCTGGGCGACTTCATCTCCCTGCTGGAGTGGATGGATAGAGCGACGCAGCGCGGCGGGGGGGTGGTGGTTCACTGCAGAGCCGGGGGGGTCGGGAGGAGCCCCCCCACCGTATTGACTGGCTACCTAATGAGGAGGGGGGGGTTGAGTCTGGAGGAGGCGTTCCTGGCCGTGAAGAGGGCTAACCCAGACGCATCCCCCACCCGCGCGCAGTGGGAAGCGCTGGAGGCGTTGAGGAGGGCAGTCCT
>BBBF01000087.1 GCA_001315925.1 Thermocladium modestius JCM 10088
AGGAGGTCAGGAATAACATCCAGCCCTGCCTAGTAGGGAGTGGAGATCAGCAACAAGCTTTAAACGTTTGATCAGCACTCGGCAAACTCGTCACCAATTACCGACTTTTTTAGGTCATCACTGCCCTCCTTTAGTTGGCCACGATTTTTAAGGCTTTGCGTCGGGCCCGCGTCATTTCGCTTTGCTGTTGAGTAGGTCCTTAACCTTAACTCCCACGCCGCTCAGGGATCCATTGATTACCAATCCAGCTCTCTCCAGCCTGGAGACATCGCTTGGGCCCGCGGTTCCATTTATGAACTTAGTCCAGGAACTCCTCAACTCCTCATCATCCACTATTAATTCCGCGTATAGGTTGGGGGGGAGCTCCCGCTCCACGCGCCTTAGAATCAGCTCCCCGTCTCGGCTCAGCGTGTAGTAAACGTGGTGCTTCCTCACCTCGTGCTTCCTCTTGAATTTAGCATAGGTATTCTTAAGCACCGGCTTGTCTATTCTCTCAACCAATCCCCCCCTCCTCTCAAGCTCATCCAGTATTGATATGACGTCAGGGAGCGGGATCTTGGTGTCCTTCATTATGGATTTCCCATAATCAACGTTGGCCCTCTTTAGGTGAATCATGACGGCCATTAACCGCCTATCCAATAGAACTGCCCTGAGCCGCTCATCCACGTTCATCCCTCACAGCTTGAAACGTATAGCAGCCCTATCCACCGATTCGAATATTGTTGGGTGGGCATGGGCTAGCAGCGATAGGTCCTTCACGCGCGCATTGGTGGCGACGGCCAAGGCCACCTCGTTTATTATCAGCGACGCGTCCTCGCCCACTATTTCGCCGCCTATGATCCTTTGAGTGTCCCTCTCTATTATTAACTTAAGCCACCCCTCCCTAGCCCTCAATATCTGGGCGTACGCGTCGTCCTCAAGCGGGTACTTCACCGTGACGTAGGGCACTCCCCCTGGCCTTGGCTACGTCCTCAGTCAACCCAACGACCGCCGCCTCCGGCTCGCTGAATATTGTGACTGGAATGGAGTTGAAGTTAACCTCGTATATGGGCGTGCCGTGCAGCATGTTCCATGCAGCTATGGTTGATTCCTTAACTGCGGCGTGGAACAGCATGTATTGGCCCGTGACGTCGCCAGCCGCATATACATTGGGTAACTTGGTCATCATGGTGGACTCAACGCTTACCCGCCCCCCCTTCTCAACTATTCCCAACCCATCCAATCCCTCCACGTATGGCTTCCTGCCCACCGCCATGATGACCTCCCCCCCTCCCTTAATGGTTCTCCTCCCGCTCGGGGGGGAATCGTACTCAACCAGCTTCTCGCCGCCGTCCTCCCGTATTGCCGCTACTTTAGAATTAGTCAATACGGTCACCCCGCTCCTCTCGAGGCTCCGCTCTATCTCGGTCACGACGTCATTGCTCCACCCATTCAGTATCCTGGGCAGCATCTCCACGATGGTTACCTTAACCCCGAGGCGACTCAGCATGAACGCGACCTCCACCCCCCCTATATAGCCTCCCCCCCCGATCACCACGACGCTGCCCGGCAGCTTCCTGTGGCCGGTCTTGTATCCGAAGAGCTCCATGCTTCCAATGGATAAATCGCTGCCCGGTATTGGTAGCTTGATGGGAATCGAACCTGTGGCCACCAATAATCGCCCAGCCTCTACTTCCTTGCTCCAGCCCGCTCCGCTTATTTTTACCTTATTATTGTCCAGTATAGTTGCAATGCCCTTGACGAGCTCAAGCGGGGCATGCTCTTTAACCTCCCTTACGTGTTGGTGGTATCGAAGTTCCTGCACCCAGTCCTTGTTGTCCAGCAAGTTCTCCCACGTCAATCTAACTCCATTTATATCATTGTTCCCAACAGCGGTCAACATGTTCCTCAGGTTATTGAGGAGGTGTATGCCCATCCTAACGGCCTTGGAGGGAATGCACCCCCCCTCATATAGGCAGGAGCCGCCTAGATTGCCCTTATCGTCTATCATCAATGCCCTCAACCCGCCCTTGCTTAGCTCGAATGAACCATGATAACCTCCCCCCCTCCAGCGCCTATTATCACTACATCATATCTATCCTTTTTGGGCGGTTTCTCGAACTCCGGATCGGTTGGTGGATAGACGGGATAATTGCCTAACTCCATGGCCACTCTCCCTCCGGGTTGCCGATTAATTGCTTTTCTTCGTTCGGAGTCGAATGGGCCCAACCCCCCCCTCCCAAGCAGCGGCTAGGCGCGGCGCCGGCGGAGCGCCCAGCATCAAGCCAGTGGACCCCCCCTGAACACGCCCACCGCGACTTAGGGCTGCTCCCTCCCGGGCCTGACCCACTTCGCCGCGTGCCGGATCCCGACCCGCCCTACGGCGAAT
>BBBF01000088.1 GCA_001315925.1 Thermocladium modestius JCM 10088
CCCGCCCAGCCCAAGCCCCATGGAGTAGCCCAGGAACATCGTGGAGACGGCGTACGCGGCCGAGTAGGCGAGCAGCGAGGCGGCTCCCCTCACAGTCCTAATCGAGTTCCCGCCCCACATGCTTATGGTGAAGACCAGCACCACGACTATGGGAAGCATGGCCCGCGCGAAGAAGGGGGGGGAAGCGCGGGGGGGAACCAGCCTACCGACGCCCAGGGCGGCCAGGAAGACCCCTATGAAGGCCAAGCCAAGCAAATCCACGAAGAGACGCGGACAATGCCCATTTTAAGCTTAGCTGCACGAGGAGGCCGCCCATCATGAGGAAAAACCCAGCTCCACCCCCCCAACCCCCCCCAGGGACTCCTCACTTCACGATGCCCTCCAGGGAATGAACCGGGCAAGTGCCGTTCCTCAACAAGTTTAAAAACCGACGATGAGCTTTAACAACGTGAGCATGTGGGTGAGCAATGCATACAGCAACGATTTAGTGTCAAATCAAGAGTCTCCGGCTCCATCCATTGCAGCGGCGTTCACGGCTCACTACGATACGTCGGTGGAGATCGTCTCTATGAGGCTTAGGGATGGGGGGGAGCCAAAGTACGTTGTAGAAGGCAGTGGTCACTTTGCCATCTTCGCCGACGAGAACGGCGTGTGGGGGGGCGTTGACCTGGAGGTGGTGAAGTGGGATGGGGGGGATTATGGGGGGGAGGTCATCAACGCGTTGAGTAGAGCCGGTGTGGAGGTATGGTGACTCCGCTTGAGGTGGAGGTGCTTGAGAGCCAGCCCGGCGAGGTCGAGGCGGCAGGTAACATAGAGATAATGTATAGAATTATGGGCGTTAAAGCGGCTAGGGTGGGCGACGGCTACAATATAACGGTGGTCGGCATCTATACAGCTTCAAGGTTCAAAAGCCAGCCACAGCAAGTGGTTGGAGCATGTATAGGCAATATCCCCTATAGGCCTGTACCTTTCAATATCATAAAATTAGCACATGCAACAATAAAGGTTGAGGGAAGGGTATTCGACATCTTTGTAGAGCCCATAGCCGTCATGATAGCCGATGCAATAACACCCTTCGGTGAACCATGTATAGCAATGAACCCGGTAATAGGATGGAGTCTGACCTCCTCCCCCCCGCCTTGAGGGTGGGGGTTCCCTCTGGGCGGTTCATTGGTTCGTGGTGCACCGCCTTCACCCTCATCGCTTCACAGCTAGTGGGTGCGTAAAGCACCCCCCCGCTCCGCTCGTCCAGCGGTGAACCACTGGCTGGGCCTTCAACCCATTACCCCCCCTATCCCTCACCGAGGGGAGCCCTCGACCCGCGGTTCTTAGGGACTCGGGGGGGATATGTGGAGCCTTATCGGGCATCCCCCCCATGCGGGGGACACGCTCCATTATGCTTTAACGTTTCAGTACTTAAAAACTATCCCCCCCGCCCCCCTAGAAGGGGCGAGGCTTATCGTTTAACTTTGTCAAGTATGTTGGACATGGAATCCTCGACGTAATAAAAAATAAGGCACTCATTATATATGAAAACGCCGCGCGAGAGGATGTGCCGGATAGGCTTAAGGACAGGGAGCTAGAACGTAGGAGAGCTATTGTGGAGCATAGGGGGGGTAAAACGCTGCGCATAATCATTGCCAAAACGAGGAAGTGCTTCACGATAGTGACTATATTCCCAGATCCCGGCCAAATACCTGACATCACATTGGATTAATACATGAAGAAGAACGGGATAAAGCTCCCTCCCACGCGAGGGCACGCATTGACCCGTTAATGAAGGGACTAGCCCTTAAGGCTATAAGTTAAGGCACGGTTAGGCGCGAATGACGGTCTTGAGCTGGATGGAATTACGTGGTTGCCGCGATCAAGCTAGACGACCCGCTACGCTTAATTGCGCGGCAAATTAATGCTAACACGGCATCAAATCCCTCCTCCACTCCGAGCTCCGTCCATTAATCCCAATCCAGGTCCAGGCGGTCCCGCACGACCCTCGCCACCTCGTCCACCCCCCCGCCAGTAGGGCGTCGATCAACCCCCCCCGCCGCTCCTCCGCTGCGGCAACCCCCCCCTCCTCCGCGCCTCGTTCAGCACCAACTCCCTGAACCCCGGGTCCCGAGAGCGCCGTGCAGGTGCGTCCCAGCGACGCCCAACGCCTCATCCCAAACCCCCCCGTCCAACACCTCCACGCGCGACCCGTTCCTCTCCACTATTAGGGAGGAGGGCCGGGCGGAGCCGTACGACACCCTCCCCCCCCTGTGTATCTCGTACCCCCCCCTGAACTCGAGCTCCACGGGCTCGACGAGCTGCGCCCTGCTCCTGCTCACCACCTTCTCCGCCGCGTACACCACCTCGAAGTC
>BBBF01000089.1 GCA_001315925.1 Thermocladium modestius JCM 10088
CCCCGTTTGTGAGTTGAATTGACGTATGGCGTTGAGGAGTCGCGTTGTTGATGTGATTTTGTTTCTTTGCATGCGTGTCCAATTTTTGGTAACGAATATATAAACATTACGCTAATGCCCAACCATTCATAACAACAGATGAATGCAGCCATATGGGAGGCAATGAATAGCTAAGTGACAGGCTTGCGTATCGGGTATTGTGAATTGATTTGGTTGGGTGTTTTCCTTGCCTACTGCGTGTCCAATTATTGGTAACGCATTTCCAACGCAGCTCCACTCAATAAAGACCGTACACGCAGCGATGAAGCGTGGAGAGCGGAAGCAGTGTGTTAGGCGGTCGGTGCGCTAGGGGGTTCAGTTACTGAAGGGGGTGTGCGCTTTGCCCTGTGGTTATAGAGATTGGGGGGGCATGGTTGAGGGATGCCGTGAGGGGGGGCTCAGGTTTTTAACTGTAGGGGGGGCTTCAGCTGCTGAAGGGGGGGGTATGTTATTCGGCCTATCGCTAAGGTGGATAGGAGGGAATTGTTCGGGAGAGACGCTGAGCTGGAATTCATCAAGGCCCAGATAGTCGCCGGGAATTGGGTTATCGTGGCGGGGCAGAGGATGATGGGCAAGACCAGCTTGGTTAGGGTGGCGCTGAGCGAGCTGGGAAGAGAGGGGTTCAGGTCCATCTACGTAAATCTCATGGGGGGGATAAAGTCACTGAGGGGGGGATTATTGCAGCGGCTGGAGGAGGCTTGGAGAGGCGCATTGGGAGGGATTGACGCCTCGATAAATCTGTCCCTTGGCCCCCTTCCAGGTCGACCTGAGGCGGAGAGCGGATAGGAGCAACCTACTGGGTTTCCTCCTAGGCATTAATGAAAACGCAGTGATAGCGATGGATGAGGTGCAGGAGCTGGCGCCGGCGACTCCCCACCTGCTCCGGGTTCTGGGCAACGTGTTCGCCAGTAACCCTAGGGTTAGGTTCATCTTCACGGGATCATACATGGGATTGATGAAGATGCTCCTGGACTCCGGCCCGGACTCCCCCCCCTCTACGGAAGGCCCCCAGTCGAGGTCAGGCTGAGGCCCTTCACGGTGATCAATCAACCGCCTTCCTGAGCAGGGGATTCGAGGAGCTGGGCATCTCGTTCAAGAACCACGAGGAGGTGGTGGAGCGATTGGATGGAGTGGTTGGCTGGCTAACGCTCTTTGGGAACTACCACGGAGTGAGGGGGCTGGAGCTGGGGGATGCGTTGAAGCGGGCGGTCGAGGAGGGGGGGGAGAAGATAATCAGGTCCGAATTAGCTCACTTCCTTGAGGGCAGGGACGCTGATCTACACCTAGCCGTGCTTGAGGCCGCCAAGCGAGAGTCTAGGTGGAGTGGAATAAAGAGGGGGGGGCGGAGATAATACTGGGAAGGAGGCTGGACGACAGGACGATAACCAACGCCCTCAATGCATTGGTGGAGGGAAACATCATTGAGAAAACCGCTGACGGATACAGAATAGCGGATCCCATAATGAGGAACATGGACTTCTGGACGGCAAGGCAATGATAGCTGACCTCCCTCCCCGACCAAAAGGCGATTGCCTCTTTTTCCCATCGAGAAGCGACGGCTCCTCCTTTCTTGTTGGTATGATATGCCGATATGATTGAATGAATTGCGTGTCCAATTATTGGTAACGCTTATGAGAACGGCATGGGTTAAAGCATAATAAATGCAATCATGCTTTGAGTCTGGGCGACCTGGCCCTTGCGAGGAGGGACTCAGAAACTATAAGATAATTGAAAGCTAAGGAGGGAAGTTCTGATGAGGCATTCGTTGGGTTTAATTGACTCCCATTGAGTCGCATGAGGCTGAGTCCATGATTTAATCGAGGCTGGGCGAGTACATCGGGGGGGAAGGTTTAAATACATTACCATGCCGTAATCTACTGTGTCTCTCAGGGACGAGTTCATAAAGCTGCTTAGGGAGGATGAGACGTTTAGGATGGCGGTAGCCGGGCTGCTGGGGGGGCTGGATTCCATCCTCAACGAATTGAAGAGCCTCAGGGAGGACTTTAAAGAATTGGTGAAGCTGGAGAAGGAGAGGCTAGATGAAAAT
>BBBF01000090.1 GCA_001315925.1 Thermocladium modestius JCM 10088
CCCCCCCGAGCGTTTAAGCCTTGAATTGAAACGCAATGCAACTAATTGTTAAGTGATGGAGACGTATTGGGCGCGTTTGATTACTTCTCTGATTCCTTGATGCTATAACCTTGGCGGCTCTAATCCCTTTTTGGAGGCGCCGCGGCGACTTCCCACGTAAGTGGGGGGGGTGTTCAAATGGATGGGGGGGCATCAATATCTTAGCGTTGGTGGAGCCGCCCCCATACCCTTAAATTATCCCGTCGCGATGTTTGAGTATGGCTGGATAACAGGATCACTTGGTAATGCGAATGTAGCTCCTGGTTATTCAACTGGATATTATGTTGGGATACCATTTATGTATTATTGCGGTACTGCTGGTCTGGATGCGGGCTTTATTCAGAATAGTTACATTGTTTTAATTAATTTTTCGGAAACGAATGGGGGGGATGTTTGTTCATCAAGCATATCTTCGAGCTATTATTATGCAGGATCTGGATGGAGTGGGGGGGTTCATTGGAATATTTATTTGGGACAAACAATAATTATGCAACTAGTAGCGATTATATCCCGTTCACCCCCATTTGATCAACAAAATAATAAAAATTACATGTATTATGGAGTATTTTATACATATTATTGGTTTTCCCCCAGATCAAAGTAATAATTTAGATGTCTACTTCATGGTTAATGGAAATATTTACAATGATAATTTACCAATGAGCACTATTGATTATCCATGTAATTGTGGATTGTTTGGATGCTCAAAATGCGAAGCAAATGCACTACAACCAACACCACCATCAAAATATTTAGCGACAAGCTACCAAAACGCATACGAAACTGCATTTGAAGCTGAAGGAAATAGAGCATTAAATAATTATCAAGAAATAACTTATGAAGGAGTGCTTAATAATATCTATCCTGGATGGATTGATGGAACATTTGGATATAAGGAAAAATATCCCAATTTACCATATATTTTAAATCTAATAGAAAATACTCTTATCTACCAGAGTCAACCCTATTTATTTATTTCTACTGGATCTGGCGGAGGATATGGATACATGTATCTGAATTGGATAATCACCACCTTTGGAGTGCCATATATACTAATTATACCTTAAAAATTATCCATAATAGGGAGCGCCAGCTTGCATTAAAAATTTTAGATACCCTCCATAGCTATATTGGGTAGTGCTATCAAAAACACCCCAAGGAATTATCGTATTGTTATTCATTATTACTATATATCCACCTGTAAAGTATGGATTTTGTGCATAGTGTTGTAGGTTCATTGTTTCCTGTAGTACTGTTCCTACTCCTTGTTGGTACCAGAGGTTTGAGGTTCCCGATACTGTTGCTGCTTCTTTATACCCTACATCCAATGCGTATGCTAGTTTTGTTAAATCATTTTGGTCGCTTACCAGCACCGTCCAGTATCCTGGGTTGACTTTATCCAACAGTATCGTGTTTCCCTGTATTGGTATTTGGATAACTCCGCTTGAGTTTCCTATAACTACCTCGTAGCTTAGTGGTATGTATTGTTGGCCATTGATGATTGTCCCCCCCATGTTTTGCTGATTAAATGAGTTAATGACATTAACTGCTTGATTCAATACACTGCTTGACGCGTTGTATGTCCCCCCCAGGTCGTGTAGATCACCGTGTGGGCCATAGTAGAGTAAATCGTATTGACCATTACCCTCAGGTCTCAGGAAAACGTATGGGGCGTTGATGCTCATGAGGTTTATTTGCGGCTTGGAGGCTGGGTGCAGGAGTAGGGCGGCCGTGATGGCTATGACGACGACGGCGACCGCGGCGCCGATGACCAAGGCCCTAACCATCAAGCAATGAGGGCGAGGAAGCATTAAAGCATTGCGCCCCCCCAAGACAAGACCAAAAACGCTCCCCCCCATACAAGGCGAGAAACCCCCCCCAAACCCAATTCCCCCCCCTCAAAATTAACGATAAAAGATAGGGCAAGCCTCGCTCCTTCTA
>BBBF01000091.1 GCA_001315925.1 Thermocladium modestius JCM 10088
TAAGGACTCCGTCTTCGCGTTTCACTGGGCGGTTCTTCATGGTTTTCAGGTTGATTGCCTCATCACGTTTAAGCCGTCCCGCGTGGACTCGCCTTTGTTTCACGTCCCGATGCACGTGGCTCCACTGCTTGGCGGTGCCCTTGGGGGTGCCCGTCAGGGTGGTGGAGGTGGGGGTGGGCGAGGATGAGGAGGGGGCCTTGGTTAGGGGGGGGTTAATGGAGAGGGCTGGGGGGGGTTGATGGCGTGGTGACTGGGGGGGCGTTGCTCAGCGATTTTCAGCGAGTTAGGATAAACGCGGCCGCTGAGGCTCTGGGCTTGAGGGTGTACAGCCCTCTTTGGAGGAAGGATCAGGCCAGTTACTTGAGGTGGTTGGTGAGGAATGGGTTTCGATTCATGATAATATCCATAACGACCCTTGGAATACCTCCCCGCTTCCTGGGGGGGAGGGTTTTGGGCGTGGGCGACGTGGAGGAGTTGATATCCCTCTCCAACAGGTTCGGCTTTAATCCGGCCTTTGAGGGGGGGGCGAGGCGGAAACGCTTGTGGTGGATGCCCCTCTCTACTCAAGTAGGTTGTGGGTGAGGGGGGGTTCCCGGTTAGGCTGGGCGAGTTCTCCTGGTCGTTCTCTATAGAGGAGGCTCGGCTGGAGCCCAAGGTTTAAATGCCGTCGCTCCCTGCTTGGATTTAATGGATGTGATCGATAAGTCCATGGAGGTCTTGCGGAGGTACCCGCTCTGCGATCACTGCCTGGGCAGGTTGTTCGCGTTGAGTGGTTATGGGTTGGAGAATTGGGAGAGGGGGGGAGGTCTATTAAGGACTTGATTCACATGGAGATGGTGGGCAGGGTTAGGCTGGGCGACGCGTCGGCGGCTTCGATGCTGCGGAGGCTCGCTGAGTCGGGCCACGGGCCCAGCGCGCGGTTCTTAATGGATAGGATGAGGGAGAACGTGGGGGGAGGGCCGAGTGCCCCCCCGTCTGCGGTGGGTTGTTTAGGCTGGTGGATGAGGCGGCACGGGCCGTGGCTTCGGCCATGGAGGCCTGCGGCGTTGAGTTCTCCTCGTTCCAGGTGGGCACGACGCTTCCCAGGCAAGTGCTTGAGGCGGATTTCAGGCTGTCCATGGAGGCGGCCACGACTAGCTCCGAGTCTATAAAGAGGGAATTGAATAGATTGATAGGAAAGAGGGTTCAGGCGTTGACGGGCAAGGAGTTCAGCAGGTCGCCGGACGTGGTGGCCGTGGTGTCCCTCCCCCCCAGCGTCTCCGTGTCGCTGCTGGTTATGCCGGTGTACGCCGCTGGCCACTACAGGAAGCTGCTTAGGGGGGGGCCCATGCCGCTGGGGGGGGAGGTGGCGGCAGCGGCGGGGGGGGCTAAGTCAGCCATAATTCACTCCCCCCCGTTGAGGGACGGCGATGCCAGGGTTTTGGGGGAGGAGCGGATGGTGCTTCAACTAAACTCTCCGCGGTCCCGATCCATACCGGGCCTCGGCTTAATTGGGTTCCTCGAGCTTATGGAGCTCTCGAGGGCGTCTAGGAGCGACGTGGAGGAGTTGAAGGGGGGGAGATAGACAGGGAGAGGACCTATAGGGGGGGTTGGTGTTGTTCAGGGAACCCCCGAGCGAGGACTCCCTCAGATCCGTGTCGGAGTTCATGGAGGGCAGGCGAGTCAAGCAGGGCAGGCGGTCTAAGCTAATCAAGTTCATGAGGCTCAAATCGCTGGGTGGGCGCGTGGCGGAGCTGTTGTTGAGGGGGGGGAGGGCGGCGTCAGCGTTGAGGGCCTAGTGGATGGTATAGGCGTGTCGCCATCCATAAGCGGCGTGCTTGGGGGGGTCGGGGGGGCCAAGCTGGTTCAATTGGATGTGCTGGACGCGTGACTTGACCTCCTCGTCCTTAAGGGTTTCCCTGGATTGGCTCGCTGATTCGCGATTCGCGCCTTCAAACTTCATTGCTGGTACCTACGCG
>BBBF01000092.1 GCA_001315925.1 Thermocladium modestius JCM 10088
GGTGGCCGCCGGCGCGGACATGCTGCTGGTGGAGGTGCACCCGGACCCGGGCCGCGCCCTGTCGGACTCGGAGCAGCAATTGACTCCATCCATGTTCCTCGACTTCATGCGGAAGGTGACCGCGGTATTCAGGGCATCGAGATCGACCTGAGGGGGGGGCGGTGCGGCTCCTCCAGGATAGTGATAGGGCGCTTGGAGAGGAGCGTTGATGCCGTGGTCGACGCGGCGGGGGGGAGGCTGGGCGTTGGGGGGGATAGGCGGTTCCCCCTTCATGGCGAGGAGCCTCTCCGGGGGGGTTTTCCGCGGCTCGGCCACGCTCGTCGATGACGGGGGGGAGAACGCCAAGAAGCTGGAGACGGCGCTCTTCATAGTGGAGGAACTGTTGAGGCTGGGCGCGGATAGGTGGGATGCCTTGATAGCCATAGGCGGCGGCTCCCTCCTCGACACGGCCGGCTTCGCCGCCTCCATATACAAGAGGGGGGGCGTGGATTACGTGAACGTGCCCACCACGCTGCTCGCCATGGTTGATGCATCGATAGGGGGGGGAAGACGGGCGTGGATCACGGGCGGGTCAAGAACGTGATAGGCTCCTTCCACCAGCCCCCCCGCCTCGTGTTGATCGATCCATCGCTGGCCGAGGCTCTGGATGCCAGGAACTACGCGTCGGGGGGGCTCGCCGAGGTGGTTAAGTACGGCATCACGCTGGACGCGGGCCTGTTCAGCTTCCTGGAGTCCTCCGCCCCCCCTCCTCCTCTCCCGGTCCCGCGAGGCGTTGTGGCGCGTGGTGGCTAGGTCCGCGGAGCTGAAGGCGAGGGTGGTGGAGGAGGACGAGAGGGAGGAGGCGGGTAGGCGCGTCGTGCTTAACTTCGGGCACACTGTGGGGGGGCACGCGGTGGAGGGGGGGCGTCCAACTTCTCGTTGACTCACGGGGGGGAGGCGGTCGCCGTGGGCATGAAGTGCGAGCTGGAGATGGGGGGGGTGAAGCTGGGCGTAACGGACCCAGCCGCGCTGGAGAGATACCTGGCCCTGTGCCGATCGCTGGGGGGGCTTTGCGGTGAGCCGCGGGTGAATCCCTCAGCGGCGGCGGAGCTGGTGTTCGCCGACAAGAAGAGGAGGGGGGGCGGGTTCATATCCATCCCACTCGTCAAGTCCGTGGGGGGGTCATGGGAGCTCGCCGAGCTGGGCGTGGATGAGGTGAGGAGGGAGGTGATTAGGTGCTTGTCCACGCGTTGATGGGGGGGAACCCCCCCGTGTCCTCGAGCTTGTCCCCGGCCATTCATAACTTCATATACTCAAGGCTGGGGGGGCTGGAGGCGTTCTACGTCCCCCTGCAGGTCAGCCCCAAGAGGTTGATGCACGCCGTGGAGGTGGCCAGGGAGGCCCTGAATGGGTTTAACGTGACCATACCGTACAAGGCCGCCGTAATTGATTACCTGGACTCGGTGGATGAGGAGGCCAAGCTAATAGGGGGGGCCGTCAACGCCGTGGCGGTGAGGAACGGGGGGGAGGCGGTGGGGGGGCACAACACTGACGCGCCAGCCATAGCCGAGCTAATCGATGAGCGCGGCATCAAGTGCGGCTCCGCGTTGATAATCGGCGCGGGCGGCGCCGCGCGGGCGGCCCTCTTCGCGTTGAGGGGGGGCAGGTGCTCCTCCGTCGTGGTGGCGGATAGGAGCAGGGAGAGGGGGGGAGGCGATGGAGGCGCTCGCTCGGTCCCTGGGCATTGCCGTCGAGGCGATTGGGTTCGCTGAGAGGGGGGGGTCCGCGGCGGCCCGCGTGGATCTAGTCATAAACGCGACCCCGCTCGGCATGTACGTGGACGAGGATCCCCTGGACCCAGCGCCTGGCCGTGGGGGGGGCCCCGCGGTGATTGACTTGGCGTACGCCAGGGAGGGGGGG
>BBBF01000093.1 GCA_001315925.1 Thermocladium modestius JCM 10088
CTTGGCACTCCTGCTGGAGGCGGTTGGGGGGGCTGTGGGGGGGAGGGCGGTGTACATACCCTCCGCGTTGACTGAGGACTCCAGGCCCTGCGCCTTGATACCCCAGGGAGGGGGGGAGGGGGGGGTGTGGGGGGGCGGCTTCAGTGGCAAGCTTCCCGCGGGGGGGTTCGTGGTTAGGTACGGGCCGGGGGGGCCCTCTGGAATCGGCCTTAGGCTGGCCACCATGGGCTCTAAGGCGGTGGAGGCGTGCATGGAGCCGGGGGGGCCGTGTCGGGGGGGGACTTGGGCTCCACCCTCTCCAATTGCCTAGTGAATCACCTCTCGCTGGCGAGGAGGGTGGAGGCTTCGTCGCAGGGGGGGACTCCGTTACTGTGGTCGTCTGGGGGGGCTCCAGGGCGGGGGGGCGGTGTATGGGGGGGGCACGGTGGTGGAGGCCGTTCTTGGCTCCCCCCACGGCTTCCATGGTGGCGGCGCTCGCGGCGGAGGCGCTGGGGGGGAGGCCCGTGGAGGTGGCTGGGGGGGAGGAGAAGGAGAGGGGGGGGATGCGGCGAGGAGAGGGGGGGGCGGTGCTCTCCGCGTCTCCCTCAGGGTGGTGTGAGGTGGCGTTGAGGGGGGGGCTCTTGGTGGTCCAGGCCGCGTTGTACGGCATTGCCTACTCCTTCCTTGCTTACCTGGGCGTTGGGAGTCCCGGCGTCTACGTCTCCATCATGGCCATAATATACCTGGTCACCGTGACCGCGTACGGCCCGCTGCCGAGGAGGGTGAGGCGGGTAAATTACGTGGTCACCGCCGCGCTCGTGGCGGCGTTCGCCTACTACGCAGCTATTCAATTAATGAAAATAATAAGCTGACGCCACAAAGCGTCGGAGAAGAGAAGAAGAGGGGGGGAAGGAATGGAGACGACGTATTATTGATGGAATGCCGCGTGGGGGGGAGAGAGGGACGTATTATTTATTCTTGGGCGTGTTGGGGGGGCACTTGCCTGCCGTTATTTGGGTTAAGCCTTCCTCGCGGCGGCGGTCGTGGTTAGCGCTGTTACTAGGAGGGCGGTGGAGGCTAGTATTGGGTCGAGCCTTATTCCCCCCCAGGGGGGGTGTAGTTGAGGATGAGGCCGAGGAGGGGGGGCTCCACGGCCAGGCTTAGGCCTATGGATAGGGCCAGCCTCTCCAATGGGCTTAACTCGTCGCCTCTCGGATAGAGGGCCTCCACCAGGGAGTAGCCTGGCAGGAAGAGCACTAGGAGGGCGCCAAGCGCGTACCTGAGGTAGATGAGGGGGGGGTTCCCCGTACTAGGAGGATTGAGGCTAGGGAGGCGGCCGTGAGCGCGATGATGCTCCAGTACCAGAGTCCCTGCGTGGTTAGGAAGTAGGGGGGGCCACGCCGTCGTATGGGTAGTCCAGCTGTATGGCTCCCTGCCTGGTGAGCATGAACACCTCGTACGCCGCGCGGCTCCTGGGTATGCGGAACTCCCTCGCCACGTCCTCCACCAACTCCTCCACCCCCCCCAACGCACCCCCCCCACCGCCCCCCCTCCTCACCCTCTCCATCACGTACTCCCTTATCTCCACGTTAACTCACCGTGGCGTTGAAGTATAATTGAACGTACTCCCCCCCAGTATAGGTGAGCGTCAAGTTGCTGGGGCTGTACATCCAGAGCTCCGCCAACAACTTGTAGGAGCCGGGCTCGCCCACCGAGGGAATAGAGAGGGGGGCAATCCAGGACTGATTATTGAGGAGAATCCTCTCGTAGGTGAGGAGAGGCGGGGCGGTGACTGGGGGTTGAGAGGAGGCGTTGATTAGGTATACGTCCACCACGTACCAGACCGGCTCGCCCATGTGGTTATAAACGTATAGGTAGAGGCGGGGCGA
>BBBF01000094.1 GCA_001315925.1 Thermocladium modestius JCM 10088
ATTTAACAATCATATTTTATGTATTTAAACTAGTTAGATGATGAGTATCTTTTTGAGAATTATAATTATGTTCCGTTAAATTATAAAATCAATAGATACTTACGTCAGATAAAAGGATGGAAGCCATTAATAGCCTTTATTTTGATTGTTTTCAATTTTTATAATTATTGTTTAGCCGCCACCTATGGGAGGTAGCAGAACAACTTCATCTCCATCGCTCAACTCTGTTTGAAGTCCCTTCTTGAATTCTATTGCTCTGCCATTAACTAATATATTATATCCATCCCTGACCTTATCTCCATCCAGCAAGGTCTTCGAAATGCTGGGGGGGTTTATCTTTTCATCAATGGTTTTTAACAAATCGCTTATGGTAGCGTCATCAGGTACCTCAATCTCTGTCCTCAAGGTCTTTGCTATATCATAAAATGTGGCCAAGAATTTAACTATTACCTTCATGGGTGATATCATGCCCTTGTGATTAATAAGTCTTTGTTTTAAGTTCCTTTGTCTTGATCATAAAGTGCTCCATAGGCATGCTTTTAAGGTCGTCGCGGGCGCCTCATCATGCCAATATTAAGATATAAAGATAAACTCCCAAGGATAGGGAAAAACGTGCTCATCCCGAGTAGCGCCTATGTAATAGGGGGGGATGTGGAGATCGGAGATAATGTTAGCCTATGGCCATTTGTGGTGATCAGGGGGGGAGATGAGGATCGCATAGTTATTGGAGATAACTCAAACATACAGGACCTAACAGTGATTCATACAGACAAGGGAATCGTGACCCAGATAGGAAGTGGAGTAACTATTGGGCATCGAGCCATAGTGCATGGCGCTAAGGTAGGCAATAATGTCTTGATAGGCATGGGAGCCATATTGCTCAACAATTCGGTAATAGGCGATTACTCCATAATAGGCGCTGGCGCTGTCGTTACGGAGGGCATGGTAATACCACCGTATAGCATAGCTGTTGGGGGGGTTCCCGCCAAAGTGATCAAGACTGTAGATGAAGAATCCAAGCTACGCATAATCAATAATTACAAGGCATACTTGGAGTTAGCCCGCGAATATGTGGGAATCCTTTAAGTGATTTTCCCTTTCTATCTATATATTATTTAGGATGAGTTTTTGTCTTTGCTGAATAATCAAATCACCTCATACACATATTATTACACGTATTGTGAAATATGGTTCCCCCCCAATCTATGCATGCTCAGGATCTGCCTTAATTCGGTCATCGCTTTATTAATTCGGTCAGTTTTATTCCAATGGTGGGGGGGGTTTTTTCAGTTCTATTCACAATTCCGGGCTCCACCAACTCCACATATCCTTGCTTACTTAATACATCCAAGACGCGTATCAGAGTCTCCCGTCGTATGCCGGTCGAATGATATAGATCATCCACCAGTCTCATTCTACCAACACTCCAGTATTTGTTTATATACTGTATTATTGCAAGTGCTGCTCGCTGGCTCTCCTCATCATTAAAGCCAGGAATAATGAGTTCTTCC
>BBBF01000095.1 GCA_001315925.1 Thermocladium modestius JCM 10088
AGGCGGGACTTGACGGCTGACGTGGTTTCCGAGATGTGCACGAAGGACGTGGAGGGGGGGTTCGGGGGGAGACGTTCAGGAGGCGCAGCGAGGCCAGCCTCGGTCCCCCCACGCATGATGAGCAGGGCATGTGCCTGCGTGCTGGGTGATTCCGCCATAGCGTTCTGCCTCCCGGGCTCCCCCCCGACGCTGTCAAGCTGGCCGTGAATGAATTGATAAAGCCCGTCCTGGGCCACCTGCTGGGGGAGTTGGCTCGCTGATCTCGGAGGGGGGGGATGGGGGGGGTGGAGGTGAGGGTTAGGCACAGGATTTGGATAGAGGTGGGGGGGGCCAGAGCGTTATCGGGCCGGGGGGGGATACGACATACTGGCCGCCATAGATCGCACGGGCTCCATATCCAGGGCGGCGAGGGAGCTCGGCATGTCTTATAGGTTCGTGTGGAATTACATTGATAAAATGGAGCGGAGGCTTGGGGGGGTCAGCGTGGTGAGGGGGGGGTGGCGCGGCGGCTCGAGGAGGGGGGCGGGGGGCTCAATTGACGCCGGCCGGGCGTCGACTGCTCGAGATATACGGCAGGATACTGGACGACGTGAACAAGTTGACGCCGGCGTGGGAGGAGGAGGTGCGGGGGGGGCTTCTGGAGGAGGGCGGTGCTGGGGAGGGGGGGTTAGGGCCGGGTTTGTTTTTTAACCTCGCCAGGGCGCGGCGCAGGTGAGGATAAAGTGGCGTAGAGCGGCTGGACCGGATCCGCGCAACTACGTGGAGTTAATGGCCCTCCTCGCGGGGGGGTGGATGACTTGGATGAGGTGGTGGGTAGGATCCCCCTGGGCGTGGACTTAGCGGTGCTGGGAGGGGTTAGGCCGGATGAGTTGGTGAAGTCAATTATAGCGCTGAAGTCCCTCTCCAAGATGCGGAGGCCGGACTCGAATAAGGTGCCCGTGGCCATGTTCGTCAGGTGCTCCGCCATGCATGGATTCATGGGCTCGGATAGGAGGTGGGGGGGGTCCACCATGAGGGACGTCTTCTCCCAATTCATAGGCTCATCGCTTCACGACTCCCTAATATCGGAGATCCAGGCGAGGCTCGGAGTCAGGGGAGTCGGGGGGGGAGGCCGTTCATGAATACCGCGGCTTCGCCTTGATGGGGGGAGGGCCGACCTATTCGTGCCCGAGTGGGATCACGTGGTGGAGATCAAGTTCAAGAAGCTGAGGGGGGGGAGCGGGCCGCCCATGGAGGACATGCTGCAGGCAGCCGCGTACGCCTCCCTCTACGGCAAGCCCAGGGCGGCGCTGCTGTACGTGTACGATAACGACGTGAGGGGGGGTTCTTCCTGCCTCCGCGTTGGGGGGGATGGAGGTGGTGAACGCGTTCCACGAATACGTGGATTCAATGATTGAGGCAGGCCGGCGATAACGTTGAAGACGATAAACTGCAGGGAGTG
>BBBF01000096.1 GCA_001315925.1 Thermocladium modestius JCM 10088
GCCTGGGCTACGCCCGCTCCATGGCGGTCCTAGCCGCCGTGCTGGCCGCCTCCCTGATACCCCTCGCCGCCGTGAGGGCCCCCGCCCGGCTCCGCCTCATCAATGGATGCCGGGGCCTCGGTGAGGGAGGGGGTTAGGTTCGTTAGGGAGAGCGCCTTCCTGCGGGAATTAATGGTGGTCGG
Organism: Thermocladium modestius JCM 10088; assembly: GCA_001315925.1. Taxonomy (GTDB): domain Archaea; phylum Thermoproteota; class Thermoprotei; order Thermoproteales; family Thermocladiaceae; genus Thermocladium; species Thermocladium modestius. Next base: position 183 of record BBBF01000096.1, read on the forward strand.
GCTAATAGCTAACCTAGTGTTCGGCATGTCCGGCGTGCTGTTCACGGACCTCATACAGGTGAGGCTCGGCTTGCCGCCCATATACATGAGCATGCTGCTCTTCACCATAATGGCGGGGGGGTCCATAGCGGGCTCCGCGGCGGCGTCCCGGGTCAGGGGGGGGAGCGTGGGGGGGCGATTTGGACCGCGTGCATGGTCTCCATAGGGCTGGCCGCCATCGCGATAGGCGCGTCCAGCAATGTTTTCCTTGACGTGGCGCCGGCGGCGGTGATTGGGGGGGTGGGGGGGATTGGGGGGGTGGTTAACGTGGTGAGCAGCGCGGCGATGCTCAAGGCGATCCCGAGGGACATGATGGCGAGGGCGCAGGGAGCGTTCAACACTTTCGCCCTGACGGCCACTTTCGCGTCCGGCGCAGTGGGGGGGGATTGCTGATAAGCGCGGTCACGTTGAGGGGGGGGCCTTCCTATTCCTGGGCGCCGTGTTGATGCTTATCAACCTGCTGTGGCCTAGGTTCAAGGCCCTATCCAGTATACGAGTGTGATGGGGGGGCTGGGATCGCCGCCGTTAATTGGCGTCACGCGTGGTTCAGCATGGATAGGGCTACCTGGCCCAGGCCGAGGGAGGTGGAGTGCCCCCACGCCTGTGAACGTTGCCATGTGGAGCAGTCGAAGGTAGCTCCCCCCCAGCCTTTCCTGGCTGGCGGCGGCGAGCCGGTACACGGCCCAGCCGGTGAATCCCCCCCTCTCCCCCCCCACGCCGTTGAGGGGAATGGTTATGGGCCTTATGCGTGATCCACCTCCCTCAACTCGAAGGGGGATGTAGGCGGGGGGGATGCCCACGGGCCGCTTCCCGCTTTCGTACATCTCCCACTTCTGGGCGAGGTTCATTATGAGGAGGTGGGGGGGTTGGGTAGAGCGAGTGCACGCTCTCCCTTATCCTCAGCCTGCTCGGCTTGGGGGGGTACTGGAGCAGCGTGGGGGGGTTTGGAACTCCAGCCTCACTCCGCTTCCCCGCAGGTCAGCGCCCAGTTGGTCGGAGGACACCGCGGTGATGCTGGTCAGCGATATGGTGGCCTCGCCCGAGCCGTACACGGCTGACCTGCCCTCCAGCCCTGTCAACTCCTCAATCACCCT
>BBBF01000097.1 GCA_001315925.1 Thermocladium modestius JCM 10088
GGGGGAGGGCGAGCGCGCGGGAGACCGTGGCGCGGGTCGCGGCGGGGGGCCATCGCTAAGAAGCTCATGCTGGCCCGTGGAACCATGGTGGCGGGGTACCTCGCGTCCCTCGGCCCCCCCGTGGACTCCCGCAGGCCGAGTTGGGAGGAGGCTGCGTGCGCCAAGTACTCCCCCCCCTCAAGGCGCCGGACCCAGCCACGGAGCGAGGTACGCCGAGCTAATCAAGGAGGCGCTCCAGGAGGGGGGGATAGTTGGGGGGGGAGTCGCGGAGGTCATAGTGATGAACCCGCCCCCCGGCCTCGGGGGGGAGCCCGTGTTCGATAAGTTGAAGGCCGACCTCGCGAAGGCATTGATGAGCATCCCGGCGGCCATGGGGGGGTTCGAGGTGGGGGGGCAGGGATTCGCCGCGGCCAGGGGTTAGGGGGGGGCAGCGAGCATAAGGATAACATAGTGATGAGGGGGGGAGGAAGGCCGGGGGGGCTGGAGACCAATAGGGCCGGGGGGGGAATGCTTGGGGGGGGATAAGCGTTGGGGGGAGCCCATAGTGGTTAGGGTCGCGTTCAAGCCGACGAGCTCCATACGAAAACCATCCAGGACCGTGGACTTGAGGACGGGGGGGAGCCCGCGGAGATCAGCGTGTTGGGCAGGCACGACCCCCGCCGTCGCGGTGAGGGGGGGGTGGCCGTGGCGGAGTCGATGGTGGCCTTGGTGGTGGCGGACCACATGCTTAGGAGCGGCGCGGTCAGCCCCGTGAGGCTGGAGCCGGGGGGGGAGGCGGGGGGGGCCATAGAGGAGGGGGGGTGGTCCAGGTACAGGGCGATGTGCAGTGGCTAGGGCATACGGGGGGGGTCAGCATCGTTAACGCGGTGCCGGCGGGGGGGGTGGGCTCCGTCATGGCGGTCGACCTGGCGGTCGACGTGAGGGCGTGGGAGTGCCCCAGGAGCGAGGCGAGGAGCATGGATGATGAGTACGTGCTCGCGCTCGCCGAGGAGGCCAGGAAAGCGCTGGGGGGGCTCGGCCCCCCTCTGCGTGGAGGTGAGGAGCTCAATACCGCCCGGCAGCGGGTTGAAGAGCAACAGCGCCGTGGCGACCGCGTTGATGCTGGAGCGTCTCGCCTCGCCGGCAATCGCTGGGGGGGGAGCTGGAGGCC
>BBBF01000098.1 GCA_001315925.1 Thermocladium modestius JCM 10088
CCCGCCCAACCCAACGGTTGGGTGTTTTTTCTTTCTTTCTTTCTAGTATGGCCCTGCCCCGCGCGGTGAAGCGAGCAGAGAAGAAAAGGAAAAGAAAAAAGGAAAAGAAAAAGAAAGGGAGGAATTGGGGGGGTAGGCCTCGTCCTTCTAGGGGGGGGCGGGGGGGCGGGTTTTAAGGAAGCGTTTTGGTCTTCAGCCTCCTCCCCCGCCCAACTCTTAATGGGGGGGCTGGGTCCGATTACCTCAGGCCGGGGGGGGAGGATTTCCAGTGCTTCATGACTGGGCAGCCGGGGGGGGACTCCCTGAACTCGGGGGGGAGCCTCTTCAGGTGGTTGGGCCGGGGGGGTTCTAATTACTTCTTCCTCCTCTCTTCGTTGATCCCAATGAGGGGGGGCGTATAGAGGTGTGTAGGTACGTGGTTTACGTCGAGGTGAGGGATGTGAGGGCGGAGATCCCGCTCGGGTGGAAGTATAGGCAGTGCGCGCCGGTAAGCGGGAGGGGGGGCGGGGGGGAGGGCGTGGTTTGCTCAGAGGGGGGCAGGCCATCGTCTACTCCCCCCGCCACCCAACTGGTTGGCTCGTGGACGGCCCGGTTGCTGGCGCGTTGAGGTCCCTCGCCCTAGCCCTCGCCGAGGGCGATGCGAGGGGGGGGCGGGGGGGACGCCGAGAAGCTATACAACATGCTGAGCAGGCTGTAGGCAAACAACCCCAGGGGGGGGCGGGAAGGAAAAACAACGCCGAGCCGAGCCTACCCGCCCCCTACTCCAACTCCTTTACTTTAATTTTTTTTACTTCATTTTTTCTTTCTCTTCTTTTTTGTTTTTTCTTTTTTGTTTTTTCTTTTTTTTTTCTTTTTCTTTTTTTTTTTGTTTGTGTTGTGTCGTGGTTATGTTTATATTGTTGGTTGTGTTTATTGTCTCGTGTTTGGCGTGGTTTTGGTTAGGGTTTGCCTGGATGGGGGGGAGGTGCGGGGGGGCGAGGTTAGGGCTTCCCGCGGTTGGAGGGAGGCTCCCCCCTCCCTGCTTGAGGTGTTTAACCGCTA
>BBBF01000099.1 GCA_001315925.1 Thermocladium modestius JCM 10088
CCCCCCCCGCGAGCTACCTATATTCAGTCCCTGGCTCTGGTGCGTTGTTCTTGGCTGCTCGGGGTTACGTGGCCGCGCCCACATTCTACTCATGCGTGTTCCAGCCCGGCCCCCCCTCTGGGGAGGAGTGCGAGCCCGTATACGTGGCGAACGGCACCATGGTGCTGGACATCACCTCCTACACCCCCCCCGGCTACCTCCACCTGTACCCATACATTGACTTGGGGAACGGCACCGTGACCAAAACCCTATCCCTGCTGAGGGGGGAGGGGTTGGCTGGAAGGGCGTTCACGGTGCTCGACGCCCAGTCCTACTACTACAACCCAGCGATTAATCAGGTAGTGGAGGTCCCCCCCGAGTGCGGCGACGCCCCCCCAGCCCCCCCAGCAGCATCTCCCCCCCCAGCGTCGTGGCTTATAACCTCCAGGGCGCGTTGACTACCTATAAGCGGCGTCCCGGGCTGGGCGGTTGACGTGGGGGGGGAGTCCTAGCTGACTTGATGGCTGGGATGGCGGGTGCGCCGGGCGTGGTTGGCCCGTTTCTTGGCTTCGCCGCGTCCTATCTCCTGAATCACTTGGGGGGGAGTTCCTCGTCCACCGTGTATCAGGACTACGTTATGCAGGTAGGCGCTGGCTCAAGCTCTGTTTGGGGGGGCTTCTACGTGTCGTTCGTGGGGGGGACCCGGCCTTGGAGCGTCCAGCGGCTCTGAGTATAGTTGGCCCATGGGCGTTGTGATTAACGGGAGCAATTACTACCTGTATTACTTGTTGGGGGGGAGGCAGTGTTGGAGTTGATGGGGGGGTTTGTGTGGTTTTCGTGGTTTGGGTTATTGTAGGGTGGGTGTTAGGTATAGGTTGGGCTTCACTCCCTGCCTTACTGTTTCCGTTAGCTTTGCCTCCTCTATCGCCTTTATCACCTCCTCA
>BBBF01000100.1 GCA_001315925.1 Thermocladium modestius JCM 10088
GGGTGAGGGGGGGGTGGAGGGGGGGGTGGGTGCGTCCTGGAGCCTCCCGGGTGGGCCGTGGGGGGGGCGGTCTTCTATCAAGTGTTTCCGAGCAGCTTCATGAGGGACTTCCGGGACTTGGGGGGGGATAAGCTGGGCCACGTGGCGGAGATAGCGGACGCGGTGTACCTCAACCCAATATGGGAGTCCCCCTCCTATCATGGATACGACATCGTGAATTACTTCAAGGTGAGGGAGGAGTATGGGGGGGGAACGCGGGCTTCCTCGAGTTCCTGGACAGGGCTCACTCCATGGGCCTCCGCGTCGTCCTGGACGGCGTGTTCAATCACGTGTCCTCCGCCCACCCGGTCTTCCAGGACGTGGTGGAGAGGGGGAGGGGGAGCCCCCCCTTCCATGATTGGTTCTTCATATACGGGGACAGGCCGGACCCCCCCTTCCAGTTCAACTACGAGTCCTTCCTCTGGGCCAGGAGGATGCCCAGACTGAATTACGGGAACGAGGCGGTTAGGCGGTTCGCGTTGGACGTGGGGGAGTACTGGCTTAGGGCGGGAGCGGATGGGTGGAGGCTCGACGTGGCCCACGGCATTCCCCCCCCGGGCTTCCTGAGGGAGTTCACCGAGGCCATGACGCGCGCGAGGAGCGGCGCGTACGTTCTTGGCGAGGCGTGGGGGGGGAGCCCGATCCGTGGGTGTGCAGCCTGCACGGCATTACGAACTTCGCCGTTTATAGGTTCGTGAATGGCTTGGCGAGGGGGGGCAGGTTAAGCGATGCTGAGGTGAGGAGGCTGAGGCTGGTGCCGAGGAGCTTCCTCCACTCCTCGTGGAACTTCATTGATAACCACGACACGCCGAGGCTGTTGACCGAGGCGCGGGGGGGAGACGCCAGGGTGGTCAGGCT
>BBBF01000101.1 GCA_001315925.1 Thermocladium modestius JCM 10088
CCCCCCGCTGGGGGTTAATTTATCGTTCAGTTTCAATCCGCTGGCTCCCCCCCTGATATCATTGATAATGGGCATATTATTCGGCTTGGCTGCCGCGCCCCCCCAAACGCTTTACTTCACATCCCTCTTCCCTGTGGAGGCCAGATGGAGCGGGGTGTCCTTTGGATGGAACATAAATGCAGCCATTGGACCATTATCCACTCTTCTAGTGCTCCTATTAATGCAGGGAGCCCCCCCAAGCGCCGCCGCATTTGCCAGCTCGGCCGTCATGATAATAAGCGCAGCTTGGTGGTGGCGGGAGCAATTCCATCATTGAAACGCGGTTAATGACCATTAACCTCCGTAAATCCAACAATTCTGTTTCTCCCCCCCGCCCCCCCTCCTCCAAGCGATAAAGGATGAGCCTTAATGACTTACTGACCTCAGAATGCGAGACCTCATTTAAGAGGAGACCGTAGCTATTGACCTCCTCCCCCCCGCCCTTTAGGGGGGTTCCCCCCCGGGGTCTGGGGGTTACGCCCCCCCTTTAGGGCTACTTGGCCCCCCCCTCCCCCCCTACTGGCATTGCTGGGGTAGTCGGCCCCCCCAGCCCCCCCCATCCTCAGAGAGTCGACCAGCAAGAAACAAAAAACCCCCCCGACAAAACATGACTTGAAAACACACCCCCCCCAGCCCCCCCCAGAGAGGCGAGGTTTGCCCCCCCATCTTTCATCAGCGCATCTTTATAAAATACGCATAGCATTGTCTGGACCGTGATGAGTCAGAGTTACTCGTATCGATGAAGAGAAAAAAGGCCCTGTGGGGGG
>BBBF01000102.1 GCA_001315925.1 Thermocladium modestius JCM 10088
CCCCGCTGGGGGGGGTTAATTTATCGTTCAGTTTCAATCCGCTGGCTCCCCTGATATCATTGATAATGGGCATATTATTCGGCTTGGCTGCCGCGCCCCAAACGCTTTACTTCACATCCCTCTTCCCTGTGGAGGCCAGATGGAGCGGGGGGGGTGTCCTTTGGATGGAACATAAATGCAGCCATTGGACCATTATCCACTCTTCTAGTGCTCCTATTAATGCAGGGAGCCCCAAGCGCCGCCGCATTTGCCAGCTCGGCCGTCATGATAATAAGCGCAGCATTGGTGGTGGCGGGAGCAATTCCATCATTGAAACGCGGTTAATGACCATTAACCCTCCGTAAATCCAACAATTCTGTTTCTCCCCGCCCCTCCTCCAAGCGATAAAGGATGAGCCTTAATGACTTACTGACCTCAGAATGCGAGACCTCATTTAAGAGGAGACCGTAGCTATTGACCTCCTCCCCGCCTTTAGGGGGGGGTTCCCCGGGGGGGTCTGGGGGGGGTTACGCCCCTTTAGGGCTACTTGGCCCCCTCCCCTACTGGCATTGCTGGGGGGGGTAGTCGGCCCCAGCCCCCCATCCTCAGAGAGTCGACCAGCAAGAAACAAAAAACCCCGACAAAACATGACTTGAAAACACACCCCAGCCCCAGAGAGGCGAGGTTTGCCCCATCTTTCATCAGCGCATCTTTATAAAATACGCATAGCATTGTCTGGACCGTGATGAGTCAGAGTTACTCGTATCGATGAAGAGAAAAAGGCCCTGTGGGGGGGG
>BBBF01000103.1 GCA_001315925.1 Thermocladium modestius JCM 10088
CCCAGGTCGCGATGCCCCCCCTCCACCGCCTCCCCCAGGGTCCTAACCCTCTCCAGCAGGGTCGAGTTGAAGCCGTCGCGGAACCGCCACCCCCCCGTCCCGGCGTACCTCTCGACTCCATTGATGAGGGGGAGGGCGCAGGCCTCGCCGAACACGTCCACGGAGGTCCTCTCGCACTCCCCCCCCACGTACTTCTCCCTCGCGTTGAGCATGAATGCGTAGTAATGCCTCCCCCCTCCCTCACCCTGAACCTCCCGACCCACTCATCCTCCCCCCCAACCCTGGAGAGGGGGGCCGTGCCTGGGTGCCACGAGGTGAATGAGCCCACCAGGTAAACCGAGTCGGCCCTAACCCTCACCCTGAACTCCACGACCGCGTACACGTCGTCGCCCAACTCCCAGCCCAGCACCGAATGCATCCCACCCCCCCCTCTCCCCCCCCGCTCTTTATAACTTAAATGGCAAGACACCCAAGCCCCCCAGACCAACGCCCCCAATAACCAATGAGGAAATCGGGGGGGATCCCCCCGGGAGCGGGGGGGGCTAATTGGGCGGTGAGCTGTATGATGTTTTCTTGTTGGTGGTTTGCGTGTCCAATTTTTGGTAACGCTCTTCGTGAGGGTTAAAAATAAAAAAGCTGGTTACTGCCGCGGTTAATGAGCGATAGGGACAGCGAGGAGCCTCGATGCACCTATGCCTTCCTGGAGTTCTGCAATGACGCGGATAGGTACAGGAGGTTGCTGGGCGATGCGTTGACGAGGGCTAGGC
>BBBF01000104.1 GCA_001315925.1 Thermocladium modestius JCM 10088
CGGAGTTGGTGGCGAATCCACTCGACTCGCCCGTGGAGGCGGGGGGGGAGGGGGGGGTGGGGGGGACAGATTTAATTACGGGTAGGGACGTGCGGAGAATTGAGCTTGGACCCTATGGCTTCGCCCTGGTGGTTCCATGATTAGCCTGGCCAGGTGCGGCGAGGAGGACGCGGGCAAGGTGGAGGAGCTGGAGAGGCTGATATTCAAGCCCAGCGAGCAGTACACCATGTCCTTCATAGCCTGGCTCTGCAGGAGCTGCTCCAGGTTCTCCTTCATAGCCTACGACGACGGGAGGCCCGTGGGCTATATAATATCCTGCGTGGACGCGCCGGGGGGGCAGGGGGGGCACGTGGTGGCCGTCGGCCTCCTGAGGGAGTATAGGGGGGGGAGGGGGGGGTTGGGGGGGCGGCAACTCATGTGCGCATCCATGTGCAGCCTGAGCAACGTGGAGAGGCTTGTGCTGGAGGTTAGGGTGAGCAACGAGGTGGCTCAATCCCTTTACAGGAGCCTGGGGGGGTTCCACGTGGCGGATCAGTTGAAGTCCTACTACAGCGACGGGGGGGAGGACGCGTATTACATGGTTATGGAGGACGAGGCGCGGCGGAGGGCGTTGAAGCGTGCGGGTGCGGGGGGGGAGGAGGGGGGGGATTGGAGGGGGGGTTGGGCAAAGGTAAGGATGGGGGGGGTAAGGAGGCAGTCGAGTAGGCAGTAAAGAGGGGGAGGAGCTGGTGGAG
>BBBF01000105.1 GCA_001315925.1 Thermocladium modestius JCM 10088
CCACGGCGCCGCCGCCATGCCTCAACGGGCCCCCCCTCACCCACGGCGGAGCCGCCTCTCCGCTCCGCGAACGCCATGGCCCCCCCACCAACCGCAGCGCTGCCAACGCGTCCCCCCCGACTCCGGGTAATTGCCTATCACTGACTCGCCCGCCGCCATGGAGGCAATCAAGGCGAACCGAATCGCCCAACTCTTTGACGGCGGGGGCCTCCACGGAGCCCGAGGCGCGGGACGGGTGAACGGAGACCCTCACTCAACCCACCTCGTTAACTGGCCTCACCAGCATCGCCGATCCATCGAACTCGCCCAGCCAGTTCAAGTACTCCCTCGGGGAGTCCCTGAACACCGCGGCCAGGGCAGGCCCGTTCCCCCCCGTTATGCCGGCGGCCACCGCGCCCATGGAGAGGGCCGCCCAAGCAATGGGAGCCAGGCCGTAGCCCAGCGCGGCGTCTATCGCCAAGCCATTCATCAACATGGCCGTCCAGTACATCCCACGCATGGCCAGCTCGAACAATGACTCGTGGTAGGCCCTCAACAGCCTGAGCCGATTCACGTCGACCCTCTTTGGGATCCTCGGCACGTATATGACCACGGCCACGCTGGGCGCCTCGTCCCGCCTCACCAACCTCATGCTTAGGTTATCCGTGAAGGTAATGCCCCCCCCAGGCCGCGGCGGTCGCGTCGTCCAAGGCGCCCGTTATGGATCGACC
>BBBF01000106.1 GCA_001315925.1 Thermocladium modestius JCM 10088
ATGCCCCCCCGGTGCCCCCCCGCCCTCCACGCCTAGGGGGGGATCGCTTATCCTCGCCGCCATCAATTGAAACCCGCCGCACACCCCCCAGGACGAGGGAGGAGCCCAGGGCCCTCCTCAACTGGGCCTCAAGCCCCCCCGTCCTCCTAAGCCACTCCAGGGAGGCGGGCACGTTCCTGGACCCGGGGGGGAGGATGATTAGGTCAGGCTCCCCCCCAGCGACCCTCCCCCCCGCACGAACCTCACCCCCCCCACGTCGGGCTCCAGGGAGAGGGGCTGGAACTCGTTGAAGTTGGATATCCATGGGTAGGCGATCACGGCCACGTCAAGCGGCCCCCCCGACCCGAAGCCCTCCATGGACTCCGAGTCCTCGGGCCAGAGCTTGTGGACGTCCATCCATGGAATAACCCCCCCAACCACCCTCCTCCCCCCCCGTCCTCTCCTCCAACCACCTCACCGCCCCCCCATCCAGCAACCCCCCCTCCTCCCCCCCCTGAACTTGTTTATTATGAAGCCCCCCCTCACCAACCCCCCCCTCCACCGGGGCGGTATTGACGCCATGAGGCCCAGGGCGGAGGTGAACGCGCCCCCCCCTCTCGATGTCCAGCACCACGTACGCGCCCCCCCGCCCAGGTACTCCGCGGCCCGGAAGTTAGCCACGTCCCTTATGTTGGGCTCGAAGGCGGAC
>BBBF01000107.1 GCA_001315925.1 Thermocladium modestius JCM 10088
GGGATCGAGGGGTCGTTAATTGCCCTAGGGGGCACAGACTGCACAGTGACTTAAAAGGTGCCTTAAACGCTCTGAAGAAAGCTGTAGGGAAAGTAGTGAATGCAGTAAATGAACTCCTATCTTTCATAGCAGGCCATAACCGAGCATCGCCCGTTAAAGGGGCGTAACCCCCCCCAGACCCGGGAAACCCCCCCCACCCCCCCTAAAGGCGGGGAGGAGGTCAGTGGAGCAAAATAATGAGAATATGGAGAGAAATTCTATATGAAAGATCTAATAATATTCTCGCCGACAAAATGTGAGATAAGGAATTAATAATAGACCTTCTCAAAGCGAGGACAGCCATTAACGTCAGAAAGTCGTGAGAGTATCTGAAACGCATGTTCAGAAATCCACGGCTATCTCCCGCGTCTTGGGGGTGGGTATCGCCATCACAAGCTCGGCGTGGGCTAGGTAGTCAAGCCCCCCCTTCTCCGTCAGCTTATTGAAGACGCACCTCCTCCTAGTCCCCCCCCGCGCTGCACCTATCCCTATACCTCTCCACCAACCCCCCCGCCTCCTCCAAGGAGCGCAGGACGCTCTCCCCCCCATACCCCCCCCACGACCTCAACAATCGAAGCAACTCCCTGGTGTAGGATCCCTCCC
>BBBF01000108.1 GCA_001315925.1 Thermocladium modestius JCM 10088
AGGGATCCCTACACCAGGGAGTTGCTTCGATTGTTGAGGTCGTGGGGGTATGGGAGAGCGTCCTGCGCTCCTTGGAGGAGGCGGGGTTGGTGGAGAGGTATAGGGATAGGTGCAGCGCGGGGACTAGGAGGAGGTGCGTCTTCAATAAGCTGACGGAGAAGGGGCTTGACTACCTAGCCCACGCCGAGCTTGTGATGGCGATACCCACCCCCCCCAAGACGCGGGAGATAGCCGTGGATTTCTGAACATGCGTTTCAGATACTCTCACGACTTTCTGACGTTAATGGCTGTCCTCGCTTTGAGAAGGTCTATTATTAATTCCTTATCTCACATTTTGTCGGCGAGAATATTATTAGATCTTTCATATAGAATTTCTCTCCATATTCTCATTATTTTGCTCCACTGACCTCCTCCCCCCCGCCCTTTAGGGTGGGGGTTTCCCGGGTCTGGGGGGTTACGCCCCCCCTTTAACGGGCGATGCTCGGTTATGGCCTGCTATGAAAGATAGGAGTTCATTTACTGCATTCACTACTTTCCCTACAGCTTTCTTCAGAGCGTTTAAGGCACCTTTTAAGTCACTGTGCAGTCTGTGCCCCCCCCTAGGGCAATTAACGACCCCCCCCTCGATCCCCCCC
>BBBF01000109.1 GCA_001315925.1 Thermocladium modestius JCM 10088
AACTGACCTCCTCCCCCCCGCCCTAAAGGGCGAGGGTTCCCCGAGGTCTCAAGGTTTGACTTCGTGGACGCCCTCCCCCGGTATTGCTGGGGGGGTGATCGGCCCCCGCTCCCCCATCCTCTGAAGATTGATCAGGGGGGAGGACGTCATAAAGAAAGATGTGCCGACGAAGCTTAAAAACTTTCTTCCCGCCTCAAAGAGGCGAGGTTTGTCCTCTTTTTATCACGCAAATTTCGCCTGGCGATATTTCCCGCCCCCGGGAGGGGGGGGAAGGCTTTTAATTGAGGGAGGAGCGGTGGGGGGGCAATGTTTAAGCCATCCCATGAACAGCCCAGGGTGGAGCCAGTAATAGGAATTATAGTGGTGAGCGATTCCAGGTTCCGCAAGTACTTGGAGGAGGGGGGGAGTTACGAGGACGAATCGGGCAGCTTGGCCGCGGGCCTGTTGAGGGATGTTGGGCGGGTCTACAGCCCGGTGCTGGTTCCCAATAATCGGGATTACCTGAGGGGGGGCGCCGTGGCCGTTCTTCAATCCATGGGCGCCAACGTAGTGGTAACCATAGGAGGGACAGGCGTGGGGGGG
>BBBF01000110.1 GCA_001315925.1 Thermocladium modestius JCM 10088
ACTAGGCTGAGCAGGGCGGCGAGGGCCGCGGGCCTACCCGTCGTGGATGGACTGGACGTGTTGATAAGGCAGGCCATAAAGTCAGAGGAGCTGTGGCTGGGGGGGGCGGGGGGGGATTGGTCGGCGTGGCGGACGAGGACATTAGGAGGGCGGTGGTGGGCGGTGGGGGGGGAGGTAACTCCATCGGTAAAGCGCTTAGGGTCACGACCTTCGGCGAGTCGCACGGGAAGGCAGTGGGCGCCGTGGTGGATGGGGGGGTGCCGGCGGGCCTACCGCTCTCGGAGGACGACGTGAGGTTCGAGCTGCAGTTCAGGAGGCCTGGGGGGGGAGGTTCGTGTCATCCAGGCGGGAACCCGATGAGCCGGAGATACTGAGCGGCGTGTTCTCCGGGAGGACCACTGGGTCCCCCGTGGCTATTCTTGTCAGGAACGTGGATGTTCAATCAGCTCCCTACGAGGAGTTCAGGTACAAGCCCCCGCCCGGGCCACGCGGATTTGAGCTACGTATTGAAGTACGGCCTGGATAATTGGGACTACAGGGGGGGCGGGGGGGGAGGGCGAGCGCGCGGGAGGAC
>BBBF01000111.1 GCA_001315925.1 Thermocladium modestius JCM 10088
GCCTCCACGCCATAGGCGAGTCTGCACCGCAGACCTCCATCAACGCTTATAAGCAATCACGAGACCTCACCCCCCCATGCGCAGGGGGGGCTACTTGCTGTACGCGCTAGCGGCGGCGATAGCGACGCTGGCTGTGGCGCTGCTAGCGTCGGGCGCCTTGCGCCCAGCCTAACAGTGGAGACGTATGTGCACGGCAAGCCCGTAAACGCGGAGGTGCAGGTGCTCGCCCTTCTCCCGCCCGGCTCCCCTGACCCCCCCATCGTGGAGGCGTGGAACGGCACGTCAAGCAACGGGGGGGCCGCGGAGGTGCCCCTATCCGCCCTATACGGCGTGGCGAGGCGGTGGGCCGCTGAGGGCTTCGGGGGGGACACGCGGGTGGGGGGGATCGAGGTCATCATAACGTACACCAACGGGTCCACGGCGTGGTACGGCATGCACTTCACCACCTACGAGCCAACGCAGTGATAGGCGAGGAGGAGAACCCGGTGAACGCGGTGGCGGCCGCCGTGGGGGGGGAGGGTGGAGGATGGTCACCCAAGCAAACGACAGCATAACCATAGAGCCCCCCGCGGGG
>BBBF01000112.1 GCA_001315925.1 Thermocladium modestius JCM 10088
GGGAGGATCAGTTGAGGGCGGCGGCTGCCGCCGTTAAGGCTGCCGGCGCGAAGCTGTTGAGGGGGGGCGGCGCATTCAAGCCGAGGACCAGTCCCTACTCCTTCCAGGGACTGGGGGGGGAGAGGGGGGGCTGGAGCTGCTTAGGAAGGTGGGAGGCGAGCTTGGGCTCCCCGTCGTGAGCGAGGTGACGGATCCGAGGCAGGTGGAGGCGGCTTACAAGTACGTGGACGCGTTTCAGGTGGGGGGGGCCAGGAACGCCCAGAACTTCGAGTTGTTGAGGGCGTTGGGGGGGGAGACGGATAAGCCCGTCATACTGAAGAGGGGGGGCTTCGGGGGGGAGACGGTGGAGGAGTGGCTGTCCGCGGCTGACTACGTGCTGCTGGGGGGGAACGAGAACGTCATACTTTGCGAGAGGGGGGATACGCACCTTCGACCACACGCTTCGCTTCACGCTTGACGTGGGTGCCGTGGCGGCCGTCAAGAGGCTCTCCCACCTGCCCGTCTGCGTCGATCCAACCACCCCGCGGGGGGGCGGCCGG
>BBBF01000113.1 GCA_001315925.1 Thermocladium modestius JCM 10088
CTGGGCACGGTGTCTATGTACTCTATCCTCACGGAGTCGTGAGCCCCCCCCATCTTATTCAAGGCATCGCTTATGTACTCCAACTCCTCTATCCCCCCCCAGCTTGCCTATGGAAGACCCCCCCCTTCCTCTCCTCCTCCTCGAATAACCTAACCATCAATGAATGAATCAATATCTTCCCCCCCCTAATCTCCCCCCCCTGATAACCGCCTCCCTCAGGCTGCCGTCGACTATCACGCTCACGTCAGGCACGTAAACCTCATCGGATGCCAACATCGAGTTCGAGAACCTCATAAACGAGCAGCTTAAATACCTTTACATCCAAGGCAGTCCCCCCTCCAATAATTAATGCCTCCATCTAATTCAGAAGGCAATGCCAAGCCATCAATGCGTGGAGCCCCCGGCCGGGATTTGAATTCCCGGGCGGATCCCCCGCCACCCGGGACCTCCTGCTTACGAGGCAGGCGCTCCAACCAGGCTGAGCTACCGGGGGGCTCTTCGCTGCCTCAATCATAATGGCTTTTAAGGATTGCGGG
>BBBF01000114.1 GCA_001315925.1 Thermocladium modestius JCM 10088
GGGTCCGGGGGGGATGGACGTTCCAGGGGGGGGCTAGCCTTCATCGCCGGCAACCCCTCGATGCCGCGCCATCACCACCGCCAGGGAAGGGTTTCGGTCCCCGCTTAACCTACGGCCCGGAAGGGGGGGGAGGGGGGGGTAGGCGATCCCCTCGGACCCGGCCCATCTAATGCGGCTGCATTCCCTTTTAAATTATTTTGGAGGCGGGCTATAATCAATTATGATAGAGAAAAATCAATAAGCATGCCCGAAGCATTATTAAGCCTCACTTGCTTTTCAGCGCGATGATGAGCAACGGATATGCCATGAGGGGGGGTGAGGAGGGACCATATGCTGATTAATGGGGGGGTTCTATTGGAGGGACTCGAGGAGGTGTTGGACTTGCTGAGGCGCAGCGATGGAAGGATCATAATAGAGGCGCCCACCGGGCTGCGCGGTGTCGCGGTTGAGGTGTCCAGGATGCTGGGGGGGGAGCGGGAGAGCCATGGTGAGCGGCAGGAATACTTGGGGGGGG
>BBBF01000115.1 GCA_001315925.1 Thermocladium modestius JCM 10088
CCCCGAAATTCGCTGCTGTCGTGAAGGGAGGGCTCTTGGCTTTGCGAATGTAGTGGGATTATTCCCATGAGGATAAGGGTATAGCCGCTCTTCCTGGAATCAATACCTTAACAAGTAAGGTCATTGGCTTTATCTCGACTTGGAGGACTCAGTTAGTGAGAGTGAAGTGAACGAATGGGGGGGAGGGGGGGCATTGATGATGCTCTTAACCATTGAGCGGAGGAGCATTTAGTCGCGTGGTCAATACCCATGAAGCCTGGTCTCTCCGTTGAGGGTAGGTTCTAGCGTAAATATCATAGAGTTCGTTGGGACGAGGTGGTCACTATGAAGCCCAGTCCTAACTTTAGGCTGATCTGGAATGAAGCTTGGCTGGGCTTTTCTACACGTCTAATCTATTGTTCACAGCGCTATGTACTTGCCATTGAATAAATGCATACATCCAAGTATGGGGGGGGCCTTGGAATTGCTGGCTCGCCTCAAGGGGGGGAAAGCCCTCCGCCCTTTACGGGTGGG
>BBBF01000116.1 GCA_001315925.1 Thermocladium modestius JCM 10088
GGCGGGAGGCGGGTCACGGTCACGGAGCCGCCCGACGCTGCCGCCGCGCCGCCGTAGAAGGCAGCCAAGGCGTAGTCCCCCCGGCACGTCGAGGCGGGAGGGGGGGCGTGGATTACATGGTGGGGGGGACTCTATGAAGTCGCCCTCCACGGTGGGCCTGCACCCGAAGGCCGTCAAGGCGTCCGCCGTCATGTGTATGTAGGGGGGGCGGGAGACGAGGGGGGGCCGGCCACCTCCACCTCGACGCCCTCCTCGGAGGCCGCGCCGGCAATCATGAGGGAGGAGATGAATTGGCTGGATATGTCCCCCCCCTAATCCTCACCCCTGCCTCCCCCCCTCAACCCACCCCCCCTCACCCTCACGGGCAGGGAGTCGCCCTCTATCTCCGCGCCCAGGGACCTCAATGCATCGATCAACTCCTTCAGGGGGCGCGCCCTCAGCGTGGGGTCCCCCCCATCCAAGACGAGGCCGCCGCGGATCGATGCGAGGGCGAGGCCCATCCTGAGCGTCGAG
>BBBF01000117.1 GCA_001315925.1 Thermocladium modestius JCM 10088
TTTGGGTGGAGAAGTATAGGCCGGGGGGGAGGCTTGAGGACATGGTGGACCAGGAGGCGGCGAGGGAGGCCCTCGAGGGGGGGATGCTGCCCAACATACCCCCCCACCTCCTCCTCCACGGCCCCCCCCGGCACGGGGGGGAAGACCACCGCCGCCCTCGCGGTGGCTAGGCGGTTGTTCGGGGGGGAGTCCTGGAGGGAGAACACGCTGGAGCTGAACGCCAGCGACGAGAGGGGGGGCTCGCGGCCGTTAGGGAGAGGGTTAGGGAGTTCGCGAGGAGCCTCCCCCAGCGGCGGCGCCCCGTTCCGCCTCGTGGTTATGGATGAGGCGGACAACATGACTGGGGGGGACGCGCAGCAGGCCTTGAGGAGGATGATGGAGGTGCACAGCGGGACTGCCAGGTTCATCCTGATAGCCAACTACGTCTCTAGGATAATAGAGCCATCCAGTCCAGGTGCGCCGTTGTTAGGTTCTCCCCCCTGCCCAGGGAGGCCGTTGAGGC
>BBBF01000118.1 GCA_001315925.1 Thermocladium modestius JCM 10088
GGTCCGGGGATGGACGTTCCAGGGGGCTAGCCTTCATCGCCGGCAACCCCCCCTCGATGCCGCGCCATCACCACCGCCAGGGAAGGGTTTCGGTCCCCCCCGCTTAACCTACGGCCCCCCCGGAAGGGGGAGGGGTAGGCGATCCCCCCCCTCGGACCCGGCCCATCTAATGCGGCTGCATTCCCTTTTAAATTATTTTGGAGGCGGGCTATAATCAATTATGATAGAGAAAAATCAATAAGCATGCCCGAAGCATTATTAAGCCTCACTTGCTTTTCAGCGCGATGATGAGCAACGGATATGCCATGAGGGGTGAGGAGGGACCATATGCTGATTAATGGGGTTCTATTGGAGGGACTCGAGGAGGTGTTGGACTTGCTGAGGCGCAGCGATGGAAGGATCATAATAGAGGCGCCCACCGGGCTGCGCGGTGTCGCGGTTGAGGTGTCCAGGATGCTGGGGAGCGGGAGAGCCATGGTGAGCGGCAGGAATACTTGGGGG